>JAHEBX010000216.1 GCA_024642045.1 Pseudorhodobacter sp.
CGCGCCTCGGAAAAGCTGCTGACCACGGCCTTCGAGGGCTACTCCCGAAGCCAAACCCTTGTCGAGCTGCTGAACAAAGCGCAAACGGTCGAGGAATATTTCGCCGCCATTGCCGACGCCATGCAGTCACTGCTGCCGCAAGAGTCTTACGATAACTTCACTCTTACATCGGTCAAAGCCGAGGGGAATACGCTGCACTACAGCTACCTTGTTGACGGTCCGGTTCCGACGATCATAGACGATGCAAAGCAGGGAATGGCCGCCGATTTTTGCTCGAACCCCGATTTCAAGACCAGTCTGGCGCAGGGGGGGCATCTGCTGTTCACCTACGGGGGGGCTGACGGAGAGATTTTCGGAGAAATCGATGTGTCACAATCTGATTGCGGCGCCGCTGCCGATATCTAGCTGCGGACCTGCTCAATCACTCCAGCGGCTCAAAACCGGCCTTGGTGAAAATCGCGCGGGCCTCGGGACTGCTGAGCGCTGTGAAAAAGTCCTGATCGGCCGAATCGCTGGCCGCCTTCAGACGCGCGGCAGGGTATACGATGGGGGGATGGCTGCTGTCCGGAAACGTGCCGATCAGATGCACGCTTGGGTCCGCCACTGCATCCGAGCCATAGACGACCCCCAGCGCCGCCTCGCCGCGCGACACAAAGGCCAGCGCCGCACGCACGTTGTCGGCCTGAACGACAGCACGGCTCACGCTGTCCCAAAGGCCCAGCGATTGCAGCGCCGCCTTGCCATACTGGCCCGCAGGAACGGAATCGACCATCGCCATGGCAAGCTTACCCTCGCCCAGAAGCCCAGCCAGATCAAAGCCTTTGTCAATCTGCACAGGGGCCAAAGGTTCCGCTGACACCAAAACCAGCGTATTGCCCAGCAGGTCCTTGCGACTGCCCTCGGCCAAAAGCCCCGCCTTTTCCACCTCGTCCATCCAGTTCACCGCCGCCGAGATGAAAATATCCGCAGGCGCGCCGTCCAAAATCTGTTTTGCAAGCTGGTTTGACCCGCCATAGCTGATCCGCACCACATCGCCCGTTTTGGCCTGATAGTCCAAGGCCACCTGATCCAGCGCACCCTTGAGCGAGGCGGCCGCAAACACCACCACGTCGCCCGCTCGGGCAGGAGAGGCAAGCGCCGCGATCAGGATCGAGACAAGGGCAAGGTGGCGCTTCATCATGGCTCCGCGTTTGGTTTGCCCTCTGTATCGCCCCCCTCTCCGCAAGCGGCAAGATCGAAACCGCGTTTGACCTTTGGCCAGAGCGCCCTAGCTTTGCAAACGGGGACGTTCTGAAAAGGGGTTGCGATGCGACATTTCCTTTATGCCATGAGCTTTGCCTGCCTGAGCCTGCCCGCGCTTGCGCAAGAGGCACCGATTCAGCAAACCATCCAAAGCCAGCTTGACGCGATGGCAGCCGACGATTTCCCCCGCGCCTATACCTATGCCTCACCTACGATCAAAAACCTGTTCGGACCGGTCGAGAATTTCGAGGCGATGGTCAAAAAGGGCTATCCGATGGTCTGGCAGCACCAAGCGGTCAAGATGCTGGAGCTGCGCACTGTCGCTGGTAACCTTTGGCAACGGGTCATGGTGACCGACATGCAAGGCCGCACCTATCTGCTGGACTATATGATGGTCGAAACCCCCGAGGGCTGGCAGATCAACGCGGTTCAGCTTTTGCCGCAGGCGGGGGTTGGGGCCTAGGCCTTGGGACGATGCGCCTTGATGAGAACAGGGTCGGTTTCGATCCGTGCCGCGCCGATCAGATCAAGGCAATAGGGCACGGCGGCAAACACGGCCTCCAGACTGGTGGAAATCGCGTTCGGGCTGCCCGGCAACGTGATGATCAGCGTCTTGCCGCGCACCCCTGCGCCTTGGCGTGACAGGATCGCGGTGGCGACGACACGAGAGTTCGCCGCCCGCATCGCCTCGCCAAAACCCGCCAGCTCCAGGCTGATCACATCCGCCATCGCCTCGGGGGTCAGATCGCGCGGGGCAGGCCCGGTGCCGCCCGTGGCAAGGATCAGATCCGCGCCCCAGATGTCGGCCAGATCCCGCAGCGCCTCGGCCACTTCGGCCCGCCCGTCAGGTGTGATCTGGCGCAGGATTTCGACGGGCGACGTCACCACGCGGCGCAGCCATTCCTCGCAGGCGGGGCCGCCACGATCTTCATATTCACCACGAAATGCGCGGTCGGAAACGGTCAGAACGGCGATGCGGGCCATGGGGTGCTCCTCTTTGCCGCCAAAATCCCTGCAATTGACGCCCGGCGCAAGCCCCGCCTTGAAGCACGCCCGCCCAGGCCCTAGACTGCGCACACCCGCCTCGGGCCAAAAGGATTCCGCTTGATCCCCCCAACTCTCGCCGATCTGGGCTGGAACGCCAGCTTTCAAGACGCCATCTCTGCGGATGAAGCGCCAATGCCCCCTGCGCGGCTGACCGCTCTGCATCGCGGCCGGGTCGAGGCGATTGGCGCATCGGGCGCGATCGAACTGCTCTGCCCGCCAAACCTGCCGGTGACGCAGATGGCGGTGGGCGATTGGGTGCTGTGCGAGGGCGCGCGCGTGGGTCGTATCCTGCCGCGTGCCACGCTGTTGCAGCGGCGCGCTGCGGGCACCGGCACCGAGGCGCAACTGATCGCCGCCAATGTCGATACGATGTTCATCACCACCTCTTGCAACGCCGATTTCAACGCCGCCAGGATCGAGCGTTATCTGGTGCTGGCGCATTCGGCAGGCATCACGCCTGTGGTGGTGCTGACCAAGGCCGATATGGCCGACCCCGCGCCCTATGTGACGCAGGCCCGCGCGCTGTCTGATGGTCTTGATGTCGTGGCTCTGAACGCCAAATCGGATCAGGTCGCAAGCCTGCTTGGCGCTTGGGTGCAGCACGGCAAAACGGCGGTGCTTTTGGGCTCGTCAGGCGTGGGGAAATCGACCATTGCCAACAGCTTGGGCGCTAATCAAGCCGTGGGTGGCATCCGCGAAGACGATGCCAAGGGTCGCCATACCACCACCGCCCGCCACCTGCTGCCACTGACCGCAGGCGGCTGGCTGATCGACACGCCCGGTGTGCGCGAATTGCAGCTGACCGATGTGGCCGAGGGCATCGACATCCTGTTTTCCGACCTGATTGACCTGTCGGCCCACTGCCGCTTTCGCGATTGCCAGCACGACCACGAGCCGGGTTGCGCGGTGCAGGCGGCCATTGCCGAGGGAAAGATCGACCCCGCGCGCCTGCCGCGCTGGCGCAAACTGGTGGCCGAGGAAAAATCCAATTCGGCCGCGATGGTCGCCGCCAAAACCCGCGCGCTTGGCAAGCACACCAAGAAATCCGCCACAAAATGGCGCGCACCAAAGAAATAGGGGAAAAGGGTGAGAGGCTGACAACGACCCAAGCGGGGCTCGTTACGGCTGCTTCCTTCCGGACCTGACCGGGTTGGCGAGGCGCTCACCCGCGCCAACCTCTCCAGGCTCATATAGGCCCAGCCTTTCGGATTCGCAAGACCAAGCCGCGCGCATCGCGCCTTCGATCAAATTCCGACCGAAAAAGGATGCAAGGTCTGCGGCGGTTCCCTTCACACGGCTTGAAATCCCGCTAGCAGCTTTGTGAACTGCCTGATCCGAATTTCATTTGCCAAGGGGCCCTCAGTGCAACATCTTCCCCATCATGAAACACACACAGCTCACCCGCCGCCACCTCTTGCAAGCCACTGTCGCCTTCGCCGCCGCCGGACTTGCCCGCCCTGTATTTGCGCAAACCCCTAGTCTCACGGTGGCCTCGCGCCAAATCGAGGTGCTGGGCCGCGCTGCCAAAGTTTACGGCCTGACCGACGCCTCTGGCAAAACCGGTCTGATGGCCCGCGAAGGCGACCGGATGCAGGGTCTCGTGCAGAATGCCACGGATAGCCCGTTGATCATGCATTGGCATGGCCAAGTCATGGCGGCAGAAGGCCAAGACCGCGCCTATACGGGTGGCGGTGCGCTGCCAGCCGGTGGCAGCGATCCGGTTGATTTCCTGCTGACCCCCGGCACCCATTGGATGCATTCGCACCAGATGACCGAACAGCAACTCCTCGCCGCCCCGATGATCACCGTCGAGGCCGACGCAGAGCCGATCCAAGAGCATGTGATCATGCTGCACGACTTCAGCTTTAAATCTCCCGAAGAAATACTGCACGATCTGGGTGGCTCGATGATGCACGGCCACGCAGGCACTGAGGCACCTGCAGCAGACGACGGTATGGCTGGTATGGCTGGTATGGATCATTCGAAAATGTCGATGCCAATGGTCAACGGGATGATGGTCCATGCCAATGACGTCGCCTATGATGCCTATCTGCTGAACGACCGCACCCTTGCAGACCCC
>JAHEBX010000072.1 GCA_024642045.1 Pseudorhodobacter sp.
GCGGGCTGCCACGCCGCTTTTTCCGCTGGCTGGACAACGCAACCCTGCGCCGGGCCTCACAGGTGGTCACGCTGTCGCGCGACATGGCTGATACCTTGCGCGCGCGCGGTTGTAACATCGCCGATCTGCGGGTGATCGAAAATCTGGCGCTGGACGAGCCGGCTTCTGACGCGGTGCCCTCGGCTGGAATGATCAAAGAAAAGGGCCACATTCGGGTGATCTTTGCTGGCAATCTGGGTCGGTTTCAGAACTTGCCGGTGCTGGCCGAGGGGGTGGGGCTGTTGTTTGATACATACCCCGCACTGCGGCTGTGCTTTCTGGGCGACGGCGCGGTCAAGGGAGAGTTGCGGCAAAGGTGGGAGGCGCACCCGCAGGTGCAATTCCTGCCGCGCGTCTCGGTTGCCGTGGCGCGGGCGCTGTTGAGCGATGCCGACATTGGGCTGATTTCGTTGGAGCCGGGCATGTATCGCGTGGCCTTTCCGTCGAAATATCAGACCTATGTGTCCTTGGGCCTGCCGATGGTGGCGCTGATCGAACCCGAAAGCGAGATGGCCCAAAGCATCATCGCTTTGCAGCAAGGTGCTGTGGCCCGCGACTTTACCGCCGCCGCCGTGGCCGAGGCGGTCGAAAGCGTCATCGCGCGGCTGCCCTTGCAGATCAGGCATGACCCCGAGGCCGCGCGCACCGCGATTCTGGCCAACTGGAGCGCGGCGATGGCTGATATGGTTGCAGGCTGACATCTGCGTGGCGTGGGGCTCTTGAAACCGGTCCTGGAAACAGGCCCTCTTGTGCTGGTCGCGATGTTGACCGAAAAAGATTTAGTCTCGGTGTTGCCGGGAAATTGGAGCTGATCCTATCATGACCGCAAACCCCGTTCCGTTTTTCCGCCCCTCGATCGGCGAAGAGGAAATCGCCGCCGTGACCGAATGCCTGCGTTCGGGCTGGCTGACCACGGGGCCCAAGGCGCACGCCTTTGAAGAGGCCTTTGCTGCCTATATCGGGGGGGGCGTTACGGCGATAGCGGTCAATTCCGCCACTGCCGCGCTGCATCTGGGGCTGGAGGCGCTGGGGATCGGGCCGGGCGATGAGGTGATCGTGCCGACTCTGACCTTTACCGCCACCGCCGAAGTCGTGCGCTATCTGGGCGCGACACCGGTGTTTGTCGATGTCGAGGCCGAGAGCCTTTGCATTGATCTGGCATTGACCGAAGCCGCGATCTCCGAGCGGACCCGCGTGATCATGCCTGTGCATTTCGCGGGTCGGATGTGCGATATGACGGGGCTGCGCGCGCTGGCCGACCGTCACGGCCTGCGGATTCTGGATGACGCGGCCCATGCGCTGCCCGCGAGCCATCAGGGCGTCTCGGTCGGGCTGGCGGGGGCGGATGTCACCTCGTTCAGCTTTTACGCCAACAAGACGATGACCACGGGCGAAGGCGGCATGTTGGTGACGCGCGATGCCGATCTGGCGGCGCGGGTGCGGGTGATGCGCCTTCACGGTATCGACCGCGATGTGTTCAACCGCTTTAGCGATCCGCGTGCGGGCTGGGTCTATGACGTGGTGGCGCCGGGGTTCAAATATAATCTGACCGATATTGCCGCCGCGATGGGGCTGGTGCAACTGCGCCGCGCCGATGATTTTGTCGCGTTGCGGGCAGGGCGTGTGGCGCGTTATGACGCGGCCTTTGCCGATCTGCCGGTGCTGCTGCCGCCCAAGGCCGCCGAGGGCGATACCCATTCGCACCACCTGTATATCCTGCGTCTGACCGAGGCTGCGCCCGTCTCGCGCGATGACTTTATTCTTGCGCTGAAGGCCGAGGGCATCGGCACTTCGGTGCATTACCGCCCGCTGCACCAGATGACCTTTTGGAAGGATTATTGCGGCAACAAGACCTTTCCCGTCGCCGATGCAATCTTTGACACCTGTGTCAGCCTGCCCTTGTTCATGGATATGCACGACGCGGAGCAAGAGCGGGTGATCGCCGTCGTGCGTCAGGTGTTGGGCGGATGAGCACGGCACGGGACCGCCGCCTCAAGCGCGGCTTTGACGTTGCGCTGGCCGTGCTGGTGTTGGGGCTGACCAGCCCCTTGCTGGCGCTGGCGGCGCTTGGGATCAAGCTGACCTCCGAGGGGCCGATCCTGTATCGGGCCAAGCGCGCGGGGCTGCATGGCGCGCCGTTCGAGATGCTGAAATTCCGCACCATGCCTGTCGGCTCGGACCGAAGCAGTGCGATCACAGCGCCCGGCGATCAGCGCGTGTTCGGCTTTGGCGCGGTGCTGCGCCGGCTGAAGATCGACGAGCTGCCACAGTTCTGGAACATCCTGAGCGGCGATATCTCGGTCGTGGGGCCGCGCCCCGAGGACCCTGCCATCGTTGCGCGCGATTACACGGACTGGATGCGCGAGACCCTGTCGGTGCGGCCGGGCATCACCGGGCCGGGATCGGTTTACGGCTATATCTATGGCGATGCGCTGCTGGATCCTGCCGACCCCGAGGGCAGCTATGCCCGCGCGCTGCTGCCGCCGAAACTGGCGCTGGAGCGCGCTTATCTTGACCGCGCGAGCCTGCGGGGAGATCTGGGCTATATCGCGCTTACGGCATGGGCGATCTGCGCGCATCTGCTTGGCCGCCCCGTTGCTCTGCCGCGCGCGGATGTCGCGGCCGCACGTCGCTGGGCGCCACAAGGCCCCTATCCCAAGCCCGCCTCACAGCGGGCGTGAGCGCGCGCAGAGCGGAAAATCGCCTGAACTGCAGGCAATAAACCGTGCAAAAGGGCGATTGACTATGGAGACGCCCGCACGTTTTTGGCATAGAGATGCCGCTGATAAACAACTTGCGGCATTGTCTGCCGAGTGCGGTTCGGGCAAGTGTCGCTCCATTGGTTTGTTCGAAGGATGTATGACTTATGACCCTTGATGCTGTTCTTATCACCGGCGGCACTGGTTCTTTTGGCAAGACCATGCTGCGCGATCTGTTGGCCACAGGTGTCAGCGAGGTACGTGTTCTGAGCCGCGACGAGGAAAAGCAGGACGCGCTGCGCAATGATCTGCGCGACCCGCGCGTGCGGTTTTACATCGGTGATATCCGTGACCGCGAGAGTGTGGATCGTGCGGTCGCGGGCGTGAGTTCGGTGTTTCACGCGGCGGCGCTCAAACAGGTGCCGTCCTGCGAGTTCTTTCCGATGGAGGCGGTGCGCACCAACGTGATCGGCTCGGAAAACGTGCTGCGCGCCTCGATTGCGGCGGGCGTGCGCTCTGTGGTGTGCCTGTCGACCGACAAGGCGGTGTTTCCAATCAACGCCATGGGCATCTCCAAGGCGATGATGGAAAAGATGGCGCAGTCAGCCGCACGCAGTCTTGGGCCGGATGCCAGGACCACCATCTCGATGGTGCGCTATGGCAATGTGATGTATTCGCGCGGCTCGGCCATTCCGCTGTTCATTCGCCAGATCAAGGCGGGCCAGCCGATCACTGTGACCGAGCCGAACATGACCCGCTTTCTGATGCCGCTGCGGGATTCCGTGGCGCTGGTGCACCATGCCTTTGACAACGCGCGGCAAGGCGATCTGTTCATCCGCAAGGCGCCTGCCTCGACCATCGGCGATCTGGTGATTGCGCTGAAAGAGCTGTTCAACGCGCCGGATCACCCGGTTGAGGTGATCGGCTGGCGGCATGCGGAAAAGCTGTATGAGACGCTGTGTTCGGCGCAGGAACTGGCGCAAAGCGAGGACATGGGCGATTATTACCGCATCCGCATGGACGAGCGTGATCTGAATTACAAAGCCTATTTCGACGAGGGCGACACCCAGACTGCGGCGCATGAGGATTACCATTCGCACAACACGCACCGGCTGGATGTGCCTGGCATCAAAGAGCTGTTGATGTCGCTGCCAGAGCTGCGCGCCGAGGTCGAGGCCTGGGCGGGGCGCGTCTGATGAAGATCGTGATCACGGGCGCAGGGGGGCTAATCGGCTGGCACGCGGCGGCGCGGCTGCATGCGGTCAATTGCGCGGCGCGGTTCAAGGGCGCAGAGGCCCCCTTTGATGTTGTAGCGCTGGATCACGCCAGCATGGACGACCCGATCTGTTTGCGTGCAGCCTTGCAAGATGCCAATGCGGTGCTGCATTTCGCAGGCGTCAATCGTGCGTCTGATGCTGATGTAGAATCCGGCAATCCCGCGATTGCCGAGACTTTGGTGCAGGCCTGCCGTGACCTCGGGGTTAAGCCCCATATCGTCTATGCCAATTCGACCCATGCAGCGTCCGACACGCCCTATGGCCGTTCAAAACGCCGCGCGGGCGAGGTTCTGGCAGGGCTTGGCGGCCGCTATACCAACCTGATCCTGCCGCATATCTTTGGTGAATGCGCCCGGCCCCGCTATAACAACGTGACCGCCACCTTTATCGAGGCGATCATCGCGGGCCAGCGGCCGCAAGTGAACCCCGATGGCCGCGTGGCCCTGCTGCACGCCGGCGAGGCGGCTCAGGTGGCGATTGACGCGGTGCTGAACGCTGTGATGGGCGATCTGGCACCTGCGCCGCGCCCCATCGCGGTGCCAGAGCTGCTGGACAAGATTGCAGGCTTTCACGACGACTATCTGAACAACATCTTTCCCGATCTGCGCGACGCCTTTGATCTGCAAGTGTTCAACAGCTATCGCGCCGCGCTTTACCCCGCAGGCTTTCCGCGCCCGCTCAAGCTGAACACCGACCCGCGTGGCAGTCTGTTCGAGGCGGTCAAGGGCGGTGGCGGCGGGCAAACCTTTCTCAGCTGGACCGCGCCGGGTGTCACGCGCGGCGAGCATTTCCACTTGCACAAGGTCGAACGCTTTCTGGTGTTGCAAGGCGAGGCGCGCATCCAGATCCGCCGCGTGCTGGGCGATCAGGTCTGGGAGTATCACGTCAAAGGCGACGCCCCAGCACCTGTCGACATGCCGACGCTGCACACGCATAACATCACCAATACCGGCCACACCCCGCTGCTCACCCTGTTCTGGACGCATGATCTGTTCGATCCTGCCGCCCCCGACACCTATGCCGACCCCGTTGTAAAGGCCTGATGCCATGAGCAAACTCAAAGTGATGACGATCCTTGGCACCCGCCCCGAGATTATCCGGCTGGCGCGGGTGATGGCGCGGCTGGACGATTTCACCGATCATGTGCTGGTTCATACCGGCCAGAACTGGGATTACGAGCTGAATGAGGTGTTCTTTGAAGACCTTGGCGTGCGCAAGCCCGATCATTTCCTTGGCACCGGGGGCGGCAGCTTGGGCGAAACGCTGGGCAAGATCCTGATCGAAGCCGAACGGGTGATCCGGCTGGAGCAGCCCGATGCCGTGCTGGTACTGGGCGATACCAATTCGGCCATCTCGGCGATCATCGCGCGGCGGATGAAAGTTCCGGTCTATCATATGGAGGCCGGAAACCGCTCTTATGACCGCAATGTGCCCGAGGAAACCAACCGCAAGCTGGTCGATCACATCGCCGACTTCAATCTGGTCTATACCGAACACGCCCGCCGGCATCTGCTGTCCGAAGGCCTGCACCACCGCCGCATCTATCTGACCGGCTCGCCGATGCGCGAGGTGCTGGACCACTACCGCCCACAGATCGAAGCCTCGGACGTGCTGGCGCGGCTGGAACTGAAGCCGCAGGGCTATTTCATCGTCTCGTTGCACCGCGAAGAAAACGTCGACAGCAGCCCGCGGCTGCGCTCGCTGCAAGAAACCCTGAACGCACTGGCCGCGCGCTATGACATGCCGGTGATTGTCTCGACCCATCCGCGCACTCGCAAACGGCTGGAGGCGCTGGAGGGTACGCGGCTGGACCCGCGCGTGCAATATATGAAGCCCTTTGGCTTTCACGACTATAACCATCTGCAAATGAACGCTTTTTGTGCGGTTTCCGACAGTGGCACCATTGCCGAGGAAAGCTCGATCCTGGGATTTCCGGCGATCACGCCCCGCGATGCAATCGAGCGGCCCGAAGCGTTGGACGTTGGCTGCATCGTGATGACCGGCCTTGACCGCGACACCATCGAACATGCGGTCGATGCGGTGACGCGCCTGTTTGCCGAGCGCCGCGCAAAAGGCCTGCCCAACCCGGTGCCTGCGGATTACTGTGTCGAAAACACCTCCGAGCGCGTGTTGTCGCTGATCCTTGGCACGGCCAAGCTGTCGAATGGTTGGGACGGCATCCGAATGAATGACTTGACCTAACCGATGGCGCGCGACGGGCGACGTGCTTGCGGCAGTGACGGCGAAATGGAATGCTGATCTATGTAGGCTGCTACATCGCGATGTTCCTGACAGCGCCCTTTATCCGGCGGCCTGCGACCACGTTTGTCTTTATCGCCAGCCTGTTCCTTTTCATCGCCTTTCGCAGCGAGACCGGCTTTGACTGGCCGGTCTACACGTTGATCTTTAGAGAATTTGCGGATTCGTTCTCGATTCAAAAGGTCTTTCTCTATCAGATTCTCTATAATCAAGAGCCGGGATTTCTGCTGACGATGGGGGTGTTTGCCAACATCCTGCCCAGCTATCAGGTCGCTCAAGTCATCTTCAGCGCGCTTTTGTTCGGCTCGATACTCAGTCTGTGCCGTGCGTTCAAGGTCACCAACCTTGCCTTGGTTTTCGCGCTTATCCTCAGCTATCTGATGCTGACGGTCGGGTTTTCGACGATCCGGCAAAGCCTTGCGATGTCATTTTTCAATTTCGGGCTGGCCAGTTATGTCAACCGTCGCCGCTGGCGGTCCTATCTGTTGTTCTTGCTGGCGGTGAATTTTCAGTTCAGCGCCCTTGTCTATGTCATCTCGGTGTTCAGCGGCACGGCGTTGTCGCGGTTGCGGGGCGGGACGGGGTTTGTCACCTTTGCGCTGATGGCGCTGGGGATGGTGTCGATTTTGACCCTGACCTTGCAGATTCTCAGCATCATTTCGCCCTATGTCGCGGACAAGATCGATTTCTACATCAATACGCGGCAAACGGCGGGCCCCGGCCTTGCGGGGGCGATGCTGTTTGTGACGTTTCTGATGATCGGCACACATACCGCGGCCTTTACCCGCGACCGTGCCGTACAGCCCCCCGATATCGTGCTGTT
The DNA here is from genome assembly GCA_024642045.1 of Pseudorhodobacter sp. Lineage (GTDB taxonomy): Bacteria > Pseudomonadota > Alphaproteobacteria > Rhodobacterales > Rhodobacteraceae > Cypionkella. The sequence continues at coordinate 7,098 of JAHEBX010000072.1, forward strand.
GCGCGCGATGATCCTGATCCTCGCGGCGGTCTGTCTGGCCACGACCTTTGTCGCGGTGATCCGCGATCGGGCGTCCTACGAACTTTGGGTGCTTTATTCGCTGTATCTTGGCACCCGATTTCCGCAACTGAAATGGCTGGCGCGCGGTTCGGCCTTTGCCTTTGGCGCGATCTTTTCGTTCTTTGTGGTGTTCACTTATCCGGGTGTTCTGGCTTTTGTGCCCTATCAGAATTCTTTGACGTTGTTCCTGGAAAACAAGGAAAGCAGTGGCGCCACCCGGCAGCAGATCATGTTTGACGAGATTGACCGATAGCCGCGCAGGGGGGGCTTGGGTTTTGCATGGTGTCTCTGGGGAACTGGGGCTAAGGGTTGCACCAGCGATCAAGAGCCGGCGTTAAGGTAATGATGATGGACAAGATCATATTTTTGGGCGGGATTTTTCTCGACGAGCAAAAGCTGATGATCGAGCAAAACTCGGTGGGGGGTGTGCAGAACGCAGCCGATGCGCTGCAATGGGCGTTTTTGAGTGGCATCGCGGCGACGACAGAGCGCGATCTGGCGCTGGTCAATCTGCCTTATGTCAACGCCTATCCGGGCCGCTATGACAAGGCCCGCTTTCCTGCGGTGCGCACAACGATCCTTGACCGGGTGCAGGTGTTCGGGATGGGGTTCTTGAACCTGAAAGTTGTGCGCTGGTTCAGCCGCTTTGCTGCCGCGCTGCGGGGGCTTCGGCTGGCCTCGCAGCGCGCACCCGCCACGATCATTGTCTATGCCGCCTATCTGCCGTTTCTGACGGCGGCTTTGTTGCACGGTCGGCTGACCTCGGGCACACGGCTGTGCCTGATCCTGCCCGATCTGCCTGAATTCATGGGCGCGGGTGGCGGGCTGTATCGGCGCGCAAAGGCGGTGGAAAGTGCGATCTTCTTTGCGCTGGCGCGTCGGATTGACTGTTTTGTGGTGCTGACCCGATTCATGGCCGACCGGTTGGCGCTGAGCCCGGATCGTTTCGTCGTGGTCGAGGGCATCCATCGGTCCGAAGGCACGGCGGTCTTGCCGATGCCGGCGGGCCCAGAGCGGGTGTTTCTGTACGCCGGGACCTTGGCGGCGCGCTATGGCATTCTCGATCTGCTCGAAGCGTTCGCGGACTGCACCGATCCGCAGTTTCGACTGTGGATTTGCGGCGACGGCGATGCGAAAGAGGCGGTAAAGCGGCTCTGTTCCCGCGATTCCCGTGTGACCTACTATGGGCAGGTGCCGCGCGAAGAGGCGATTGCGCTGCAAGCTCGGGCGCATATTCTGGTCAACCCGCGCCGACCGGACGGCGAGTTCACCAAATATTCGTTCCCCTCCAAGACGATGGAATATCTGGCTTCGGGGCGGCCTATCGTCATGCACCGTCTGCCCGGAATGCCTGCCGAGTATCTTGACCATATCATCGCGCCTGCACGTTCTGATCCGCAGGGGCTTCGCTCGGCGATGCAGCTTGTCGCCGCGATGGATGATGCCGAGCTTGCAACGCGCGGCATGGCGGGGCGGCAGTTCGTGCTGGCCGAAAAGAACCCCGAAGCGCAGTGCAGGCGGGTGGTCGAGATGATTGCGCGCGTCGGGAATGAAAGCGAGGGCCTGCGTGGAGACCCGTAGAGAAAAGCGACTGCTGCATTCGATTGTTTTCGGTCTGGGCGGGCAGTTCATCTCGCTGATCGCACCGATTATCGTCATGCCGGCGATGTTGCATTACATGGGGGATGCCCGTTTTGGCGCATGGGTCACGGGCCTGTCGATTGCCAGCCTTGCGGTCTTTCTGGATTTTGGCATCGGCAACGTGCTGCTGACCCGGATTTCCGCCGCAAGCGGCCGGGGTGATATCGTTTCCGCACGCAGGGATATTGCTTCGGCCTATGCGGTGCTGCTGAGCGTGTCACTGATCGGGATTTCGGTGGTCTGTTTGTTTGCCCTTTCGCCGCTGGGCGCGCTGGTCGTCTCGCCCGAGCTGCTTTCAGTGATTTTTCCGGTGTTGGTGATCTTTTTCATCGGCATGCCGGGCGGCATTGTGTATCGGATCCTTTATGCGCAGCAAAAGATCCCGCGTGTCAGTGCCTTGCAGTCTTTGGGAGCCTTTAGCGCCGTTGCAGCCTGTCTGACCGCGATTTCGCTCTCGGCGCCATTCTGGCTGGTGGTGACGGTGCATTCGGGCACTTCGGTCAGCGTGATGTATCTGAGCACGATCTGGTTTTTCCGGCGCAACCCGCAACTGCGCCCCCGTCTCAGCGATTTTCCGGATGTCGAGGCGCGCCGGATGCTGGGATTCGGATCGCAGTTCTTTTTGCTGTCGATCCTGACCTCCATCGGGATGAATTCCGATATTCTGATCATCTCTCAGGTGGCTGGTACGGCAGAGGTTGCGAATTTCACCCTTCCGATGCGGATCGGTTCGGTGCTTGGCCTGCTGGTGGTCAATTTGTTCATGCCTTTGTGGAGTTTCAACGGTGAGGCTTTGGCGCGCGGCGATGTGGCCTGGGTGCGGCGCAACACGCTGCTGATGAGCTTTGGCGGCTGTGCGCTGGTGCTGGCGTCGGGGCTGACGCTGATCGCGCTGAGCGATTACATCATGGCGCTGTGGGTCGGGCGGCAGTTCGAGCATCAGCGGCTGGTGCTGGGCGCCATGACGGCGACCTCGTCGTTAATTGCACTGACCGCGCCCTATAACATGATTCTGAACGCCAAAGGCATGGCGCGGGCGCAGATCCTGCCTTGGCTGGTGTTTGTCGTGTTGTCGATTGCCGCCAAGTTTGCCTTTGTCGGCGAGGGGCGGGCCTGGATGGCCCCGGCGCTGACCTTTGTGTTCTACGGGCTGATCGTGATGCCTTCGATGATCTTGGCGGCCCTGCGCGCGCTGCGTGCAAGCCGGCCCGCTCAGTCCGACTCGGTCTGATAGTCGTAGCGATAGTTGTGGCTGCGACTGGGCGCGCGCGAGGGGTCATAGCCGTTGAGCACGGTGCCGATGACCTTGAGCCCCGCCGTCTCGAGGATACCGCGAGAGGCCTCGATTTCGCCCAATTGGGTGACACAGTGACGCGCAACCAGCAGGATGCTGCCGCTCAGACGCCCCAGAATGACTGGATCGGTGACCGCGAGTACGGGCGGGGTATCCATGATCACCAGATCAAACTGTTGGCCAAGCGTGGCCAGGAGATCCTGCATCCGCTGACGCGTCAGCAGATCGGCCGGATTGGGCGGATGACGGCCATTGTTGATGTAGCTAAGCCCATCAATCGGGCCGGGCAAAAGCACCTCGTCCAGCGCCTTCTCCTCGGCGAGATACTCTGAAAGACCGGGCGTTCCCTTTTTCACGCCAAAGAATTTACGCAGGTGACCACGCCGCAGGTCGGCATCAATCAGGCAGATCTTTTGGCCAGACTGCGCCATCACCACCGCAAGGTTGGCCGAGGTAAAGCTTTTGCCGCCGCCGGGTGCAGAGCTGGTGATGACCATCGTGTTGTTCTTGGCGTCCAGCGTGCTGAAATGCAGGCTGGTGCGCAGCGAACGAAAGGCTTCGACCGCAAGGTTACCGGGATCGGTCAGCGCAATGATCGGTTGGCTGTCGGTCGATTTGCCGGCACTGGAATCCGCTGCGGCCACATAGTTGATCGTGGCAAGCACCGGCAGGCCCAGTGTTTCGATTTCTTCCGAGCTTTGCACCCCGCGGCGCAGCGCATCGCGGATCAGAACGGCTGCGGCCCCTGCGACACCGCCAAGAAAGGTCCAGACCACCAAAAGCACCGAGCCGCGCGGCGCCACGGGGCGCTCTGCGGTCTGCGCAAGGTCGATGATGCGTACGGAACCAATGTCACTGGCGCGCATCACCCGTACTTCCTGTGCGCGGCTTTGCAACTGGGTGTAGGCCTCTTGCGCCAGTTCGACCTCGTGGGTCAGATTGAGGATGTTGCGCTGGGTTTCCGGCAACCCGTCGGCTTCCTTGCCCAGCTTTTCCAGTTGCGCCTTCAGGCGGGCGCGGTTGTTCAGCAGTTGCTGATACACAGGATGGTTCGGGGTGTAGCGACGTTTGAGCTCGTCTTCTTGCGATTGCAGCTGTTGCAGGTCGGCATTGATCTTTTCGACCTGAGTCAGCATGGCCTGACTTTCAAAGCTGAGATCGACCACTTGATATTTACGTCGATAGACGTTCAGCGCGTCTTCGGCGTCACGCACCTGCTTTTCTGCAATGGGCAGTTGCTTGTCCAGAAACTCGAGCCCGCTGTCGGCATTGGCGACACCACGCGCCACGTTTTGCTGCACATAGGCCTCAGAGATCGCATTGAGCACGCGCTGCGCATTCTGTTCGTCGTTGGAGGTGTAGCGCAGCTGCAGGATGCCCGAGTTGCGGCCCTGCTCGGTGACGGTCAGGGCGTTGCGGATATCTTCGATCGTCTTCAACTCGCTGCGCTGCTCGAGGGTAAATTTGCGACCAACGCTGCCCGTCAGACGCGCCACACGCAGGGCAAAGTTTTTTTCGGGGCGGCTCAGGGTCTGGCCCAGAGTGCCGGACAGAACCTCTCCGTCAGGGGTCCACACATCATAGCTGTTCTCGCCGGTGATGGTCAGCTCGAGTTCCTTGCCAATCCAGTCGGGGCCGACTTGCAACAGATCAAGCGTGATGCTTTCGGACTGGCGCGCATAGGTGGTGAAAGGCCAGATCTTTGGCAGCGGCAGGTCATAGCGCTGCACCGCGACGCCGATCAAGGGCATCAGGATGGGCTCTGCATGCCAATCCAGATGCAGCGTCGCCATCGCCTGTCCAAGCACCAGACGCGAGCTGATGATCTCGACCTCGGTCTCGGTCTTGCTGCTGTTGCCTGTCAGGCTGGACAGTTCTTTGGGCAGGCCAAGTTGACCGCCCTGACTTTCCAGCTGCAACAGCGCATCGGCCTGATAGACCTTGGCTGTGGTGGCAAACATGAACAAGCCCATGAAAATGCCAAGCAGCACGAACAGGGTCATGAGCCAGCGCCCGGCCCAAAGCTTTGCAATCACAGCGCTGAGATCAAAGGATTCAGCACCGGAGTCCTTGTCATTTGCGGCGGTGGCTTTGGAAGAAAACATAGATTTCACGCCGATTTGGCCAAGCGCTGGGCCCAGGCCCTGGCGGCCGCTTCGACCTTGGTAAAGGTCAGTTCATGAAACTCACGCGACAGACGATAGGGGTCGTCAATGCCTTTGGCGCCGACCCAGTGATCAAAGAGCATCGTTTTGCCCAAAAGCTGCGGGGCCATCTGGCCAATGTCCTGACGATGCTTTGGCTCCATCACCAGAATCAAATCCTGCGCGGCACCCATTTCGGCCGTGAACTGGCGTGCCACATGGCCTTTGAGGCTGACGTCATGGGCTGAGGCCACGTCGGTCGCAAGCGCATCGGCAGCCTGTCCGACCAGCGCGCCAAGCCCCGCCGAGGACACCTGCACCCGGGGCAATGCGGCTTGCAGAACGCGCTCGCCGACCGGAGAGCGGCAGATATTTCCGACACAGACAACAAGAATGGAATTGATCACGTGTTGCTCGGCCTCTCAGTTCGCGATGGACTGCGCTGCCTGCGCGGCAGAAACGGTCGGCAGCAGCTTGGAGATCGTATCATTCCAGCGCGACAAGGGCGAGCGCAGGACATAGACCACGTCCGCCGGTTCCAGCACAAAGCGAGTGCCCAAGAGCAGGCCGGTCGGCGACGAGGTTTCCAGCTGGAACACCGTCATGCGGCCGGAAATGGTGCGAAACACAAACACACCGCGCGCATCGGCACGCTCTTCGCTCAACCCGCCTTGGCGGGTCAACGCCTGCGTCAGGGTCACCGGCTCTTGTGACAGATCGACGGCGGCGGGCTTTTGGATCTGACCCAAAAGGTAAGCCTCTTGCGCGCGGCGGCGCGGCACCGTCACGACATCGCCCGGACGCAGCACCGGGTTGTTCTGCTCCATCCCCGCGTTCAGAAATCCTGCCAGGTCAATCTTGTAGACCCTGCCTGCGCGTTGCACGGACACTTCACGGGTGTCGGCGGCTTCGCTGAGGCCGCCGGCTGCGTTGATCGCGGTGATCAGCGTCACCGGCACCAGCGAGATCGGCAGGCTGGTCGGCGATTTGACCTCACCCGCCACCACGACGCGCTGTGAGTTATAGGCAGCGACCCGCACTTCGACCTGCGGGCTGGGGATGAATTCGGCCAGACGTTTGGCGATATCGGCGCGCACGGCTTCGGTGCTGCGGCCTCGGGCATTGACCTGTCCGATGAAGGGAAAGTTGAACGTTCCGTCGGATTGAACCGAATAGCCGGTGTCGGTATAGGCGCCACCGGGGCCAGAGGGCAGCATCAGTTCAGGGTGGTCAAACACGATCACGTTCAACAGATCACCCGAACCGATGTGGTAATCGGAGACACGCCCCGCCGGCAGGGCAGAGCTGGCATAGCCGCGCGCAGGCTTGCTGAAGCTGTCGATATTTGACGGCGTCAGGCGGATGATGGTGACATCCTCTTTTTGCTGCTTTTGCTGTTCTTCGGTTACGGGAAATTTCACGAACCCGCTGGCGCAGGCCGAAACCGAGACCAGCAGTAAAAGCGACGCGATAAGTCTTAAGAACATCAAAGCTATCCCTCGGGGCTTCCTTTGGCGTGGTAACGGATACTCACTGGTCTATAAACCCAAAAAGCAGAGAGTAGGCGACTTTTCCACAAAAGGTTAAAGCCTGTGGGGCTATTCGGCGGCGAGATGCGGGCTGGGGCGGATCTGGCTGTTTTCCAACCAGAGAAGGTCGCTCATTTCAGCGTCGGGCAAATAGCTTGTGCCTGCCTCCTTGAGACCCTGCTTGATTTCCGGCACGGCGCCGCGCGCGCAGGCATCGGCAAGCTTGGCCAGCACGCGCGACAAAGCATCCCAAGGCAGCATGATCTCATACGCGGTCTTGATCTGGCTATGGGCTGTCGGGGTCGCATCATTGCTGATCAACAGCTCTTCAAAAAGCTTTTCACCGGGCCGCAAGGCGCTGAACGTAATTGCAATATCGCCAGGCCCGGTCATCGTGGTGTTCTCGCCCTCAGGAGCCGGTTCGGAGGCAATCACCGGATTGAGGCCGTAAAGCCGCGCCATCCGTTGCGCAAGCTCGACGATGCGCACCGGCTCGCCCATATCCAACACGAAAACATCGCCCCCCTGCGCCAGCGCTCCGGCCTGAATGACCAGCTGTGCTGCCTCGGGGATCGTCATGAAATATCGCGTGATTTCGGGATGGGTGACCGTGATCGGCCCGCCCTCGGAGATCTGGCGACGAAACAGCGGAATGACCGAGCCCGAAGAGCCAAGCACATTGCCAAAGCGCACCATCGAAAATTTGGTTTTGCTCTGGCGTGCGGCCCAGGCCTGACAGACCATTTCGGCCATCCGTTTGGTGGCGCCCATAACGTTGGTTGGGCGGACCGCTTTGTCGGTTGAAATCAGAATAAAGGCCTCGACCGCCTCGGCAACTGCGGCTTCGGCAGCCGTTGCGGTGCCAAAGACATTGTTGCGGATGCCCTCGACTACATTATGCTCGACCAGCGGCACATGTTTGTAGGCGGCGGCATGGTACAACGTCTGCACGCGCCATGCCGAAAGGACCGAGCGCATCCGCATCGGATCGCAAACCGAACCCAGCAGGGGCACGACCCGTGTGCACAGCCCCTCGGTTTCGATCTGGCGCTCGAGCTCGGCGTGAATCTGATACAGCGCGAATTCGGACCGTTCGAACAGAACCAACGTTGCGGGCCCGGCCTTCAGGATCTGGCGGCACAGCTCGGACCCGATCGATCCACCTGCGCCGGTCACCATCACCACCTTGTCACGGATATTGGCATCCATCAGATCGGGGCGCGGCGGCACCGGATCGCGGCCAAGCAAATCCTCGATGGCCACTTCGCGCAGATCGGCCATGCCTGCCTTGCCCGAGACGAGATCGGCCATGCCCGGCACAGTGCGCACATGCACGGGCAGGTGCACCATGCGGTCCAGCACGCCCTTGCGCCCCGCGCGGCTGAGGCTGGGAAGCGCCAAAAGCACCGTCTTGGTGCCTGTCTTTTCAATGAGAGAGGGCAGTTGGGCGGGGGGATAGACGCGCACCCCGCTTACATCGGCGCCCTGTAACTCGGGCCCATCATCAACAAAGGCCACCGGCAGATACTCGGCCCCCCGCATCAGCGAGGCCATCAGCTGACGCCCCGCAGACCCCGCGCCATAGATGATGACCGGCGACTTGGTCAGCCTTTGGCTGTGCAGATAGGTCGCCCGCATCGCCAGCCGCACCCCCCCGATCGAGAACAGCGCCAAAAGGATATAGATCGCAGGCACAGATCGCGGCACAGACAGGGTAAAGGTCAAGGCCGCCACCGCCATCAGCACGCCCGAGGAAAACACGCCGATCACCACGGTGCGCATCGCCGCGTCGTCGACATAGCGCACTATGGCGCGGTAGAACCCCATAACGACAAACAGCGCGATGGTGGGCGGCACCACCAGCACCAAAGTCAGCCAGACATGCGGCCAGTTTACAAAAGACCAGCCATCCAGCCGCAGCGCCATCGCGAAGGTAAAACTCAATGACAGCAGGCACACGTCAACAGCGACTTGAATCAGCCTTTTTTGGCGCCGCGGTAACTCCAACAGCGGTCCAATAAGATGAGAAAGGCTGAAAGCCGCCATCTAGACATCCAATTTATACTAACGTCACACACAAATTTCCGCGTGCGTGGCAAGACTGTTTAACGCGTTTCAGGCGAGTTTACACGTTTTTTCCCTTGGTTTCCAGCAAACGGGCGGAATGACGGCAAAACCTGCCGCTTGCTAGGAAAGCAAGCCGTTTTTGTCAATTTCATTGCCCGTGCCCTGCGCATCGATCCCCTCTCATCTGACCGTTTTGCAGCCGTCTGCCAAGACTAGAATTTCTCCGTAGGGTTGTATCGGTGGAACGGCGCCGAAATCCGGCGAAACGGGCCAACTTCGGGCCGCGTCGGTCGAGTCAGGCAAAAAGAGCCGTTTCAGATCACCAGAAAATCGCTCGCCCAGAGCGCCATGCCTGCGGTCACGGCAGCAAATTGCACCGCCGCGCCGCTGCCAGTGCCGTCTGCGTCATAAAAAATGCTACCGGTGCTGGGCTGATAGATGATTCGATCGCTGGCCGAAAGCGCGAGACCCGCCGTGTTGCTGGTGAAATTGCCGGGCTGCAACGCCCCTTCGCCAAGGCCGGAGAAAATCGCATTTTCCAGCAGGATAGAATCGGTCTTATGGACAAAATCTGCGATTTTGGTGATTTGTGCTGCGGCGATTGGGGTGTTGAAGACGAAGCTGTCTGCGCCTGCGCCACCGATGAGGGTGTCTGCGCCGCCGCCGCCGTTGAGGGTGTTGTTG
>JAHEBX010000073.1 GCA_024642045.1 Pseudorhodobacter sp.
CACCTGCGCTTGCGCGGAAAGGACAAAAGGCTCAGGCAGGCGCAAAAGACAGGAGCCTGGCCCGAAAATTTGATTGTGAAATGAAGCGGCGCCCTGCCTTGGCCAGACAGCACGAGCAACAAGGCCCGCGGAAAACGCAGGCCGCATCGCCGGTCGGATCGAGCCAGCCATCTCGAAACGTAATGCAGGATCAGAGATTTTTCTGAAAATAACCGTCGCGGCATCAGGGATAAGTTGCGTTGCGGCACGGTTCATCGCAAGGCTCAAAACTTGCAGCCGATCAACTTGCGCTTCGGTCATCTGAGGACGGACAGTTCCCAGCCTGATATTTCATGCCCGGCGGAGCGATGGCTTCGGCCAGATGGCTTGGCCAAAGACGCGCGCAGGATTTCCCGCCAGATTTATCCGTTTCGGAGAAATCAATCCGAAAATCGAATATTTTGTTTGCTACTCAATTGGCATGCCAGCCGGACAAAGCTGCTTTGGATGGATTGGCGCAACGGGGAGGTTGCGAGAGGGAACTAAGCAAAAGGGTGCCGCCGACAGGTAAAACCAATGGCTCGGGATGAACCGGCGCTTTTGGTCAAGCGGGCGAAGGTCGAGGTCGCTGGAAAGGTTTTCGAAACCCGATGGTTCAAGCCGGTTGGGTCGGGTCCGGACGTCAGACTTGAGGTTCCCCGTCTTTGCCGAGGTAATCGCCCGACCGCGCCTCTAGAGCCTTCCGTCAGGGAAGCAGAAAGAAACGAAAATGAGCCGAAAGAATACAGCTTTGATCGTCGGGGCAACCGGATTGTCCGGCAGCTACACAGCACAGCGCCTGAAACGGGATGGCTGGAGCGTTGTAACGGTCTCACGGAGCGCGGTCGATCTGCCTTGGTCTGATCGCCATATCGCTGTGGATCTGGAAGATGCCGCCGCAAGCCGAGTGGCTTTGAAAGCCGCATCAGATGTAACGCATGTGTTTTATTGCACGTGGTCGCGCCAAGCGAATGAAGAAGAGAACGTCCGTGTCAACGCGTTGATGATCGAAAACCTTTTCGAGGGATTGGCCGGCGCGCCAATCTTGCATGCTGCACTGGTGACGGGGCTCAAGCATTATCTGGGGTCGTTCGATGACTATGCCAAAGTCAAGCCCTACACGCCGTTCTTGGAGAGCAGCCCACGCCTGCCGGGATTGAATTTCTATTACGCACAAGAGGATGTGCTGTTCAAGCATGCCGCCAAGCGCGGGTTCAACTGGTCGGTGCATCGCCCGCACACCATGATCGGCTTTGTCGTCGGAAATGCGATGAATATGGCGGTGACACTCGCGGTTTATGCCTCGATCTGCAAGCACACGGGGCGGCCTTTTGTTTATCCCGGATCGCCCGAGCAGTATAATGCAGTGGCCGATGTGACCGACGCGCGGGTGTTGGCCGAGCAACTGCTTTGGGCCGCAACCACGCCCGCGGCGGCGAATATGCCGTTCAACACCGTTAACGGCGATCTTTTCCGCTGGACCTGGCTTTGGGGGCAGATTGCAGGGTATTTCGGTTTGGACGTTGCCACCTATCCGGGCCACCCAGTGCCTTTGGAACAGCAGATGGCCGATGCACCCACCGTTTGGGCCGAGATCGTCGCCAAGCATGGCTTGCAAGACATTGCCGTGAACAAGCTCGCGTCGTGGTGGCATTCGGATGCCGATCTGGGCCGCACGCTGGAATGCTTTACCGATATGACCAACAGCCGGACGCTGGGATTTACGGCATATCAGCAATCCTCGCACAGCTTTTTTGATGTGTTCGACGAGCTCCGCGCCCGTCGCATCATTCCCTCGTAAGCCAGGAAACACCTCACCATGCATTACGTTATCCATTGTCTTGACCACGACGGCGCTGTGAACAAGCGGCTCGAGCACTACGAGGCGCACAAGGCCTATCTGGGCTCGGCTGCGATGAAAACCGTGATCTCGGGGCCGCTGATGGCGGACGACGAGACCACGATGATCGGCAGCTGCTTTGTGGTGGAGGCTGCAAATCTGGCCGAGGTCGAGGCATTCAACAGCGCCGATCCTTTTGCCAAGGCGGGGCTGTGGAAAACTGTCTCGATCCGACCTTTCCTCAAGCGGGTGGACAATCGCTAATGGCACAACCTGTTGGAATCGCTCTGATTGGCATGGGCTGGTGGGGCAAAAAAATGCTGGCGGTGCTGGAAGCCGCCCCTGACGATATTCGCGTGGTGCGCGCGGTGGAGCCTGATCTGGCTGGCGTACAGGCGCTCTGTGAGAGCAAGGGCATTCCGGTGTCGGCCGATCTCGCCGATGCGCTGAATGATCCTTTGGTCGAAGCGGTGGTGCTCGCCACGCCGCATTCGCTGCACGAGGCACAGATAGAGGCGGCAGTTGCGGCGGGCAAGCATGTGTTTTGTGAAAAGCCCTTGGCCCTGACCAAAGCGGGTGCGCAAAAGGCAGTGCAGCTCTGCCGTGAAGCCGGCCTTGTGCTTGGCATGGGACACGAGCGCCGCTGGGAGCCGCCGATTGCCGAGATGCTTGCGCTGGCGGATGCCGGTAAATTGGGGCGCATCCAGCAGATCGAGTCCAACTTCAGCCATGACAAATTCCTGACGCTGGATCGCGGCAACTGGCGACTGAAGGCCGATCAGGCTCCTGCGGGCGGGATGACGGCAACGGGCATCCATTTGCTGGACCTTTCGGTGCGATTGCTCGGCGAGGCAGAATCTGTCCTTTGCGTGTGCGAGCAGCTTTCCTCCGATCTGCCGCAGGGCGATACGGTGGCAGCCTTTGTAAAATTCAAAGGTGGTGGCACGTCTTATGTGTCTGCCTCGCTGGCGAACCCCTTTATTTCGCGCTTTGCGGTGTTCGGCTCGAAAGGCTGGATCGACATTCGTGATAAGGCGCATGTCGAGGCACCAGACGGCTGGATCGTGACCTCGGCCATGGCGGGCGGGCCAATCACCACCATCGAGGTGGGCAAGGCAGAGCCGGTAAAGGACAACCTCGTGTCCTTTGCCCGCGCAGTGCGGGGCCGCGAGACCTATCAGATCACCGCCGCCCATCTGGTCAACAACATCGCGCTTTTGGAGGCGGTGTTTAAATCCGCCCTGAGCGGCAAGCTGGAAACCGTTTTGTAAGGAAACGCCTGATGAAAGCCCTGATTTTTGCCGAACCGAAAACCCTTGTTGTGACCCAGCAGGCGATGCCCGCGATCAATGCCAATGAGGTGATGATCCGTTCGCGGCGCGTGGGAATTTGCCATTCGGATTACGAATTGCTTGCGGGCCAATACATCATCCCGATTTCTTATCCGGTCACTCCGGGCCATGAGTGGGTGGGCGAGGTCGTCGAAGTTGGCGCGAACGTCAAAGGCTTGGCCAAAGGCGACCGTGTTGTGGGCGAATGCGTAATCAAGACGCCCGAACGGATCCACCATTTCGGATTTTCGATGGACGGGGCGAACCGCGAATTCTTTGCCGCGCGCCCCGAGTGGCTGCACAAGCTGCCCGATGCGGTGGACGACGCCAAGGGCGCGCTGATTGAGCCGTTCACCTGCGGCTTTTACGCGGTGATGCGCAATGGCGGCACAAATGCGGCCGAGACGGTCGTGGTGTCGGGGGGCGGCACCATCGGCCTTGTGTCGGCGGCGGCGGCCATTGGCATGGGTGCGCGGGTTATCGTGGTGGACCCGGTGCCGCTGCGCCGCGACATCGCGTTGCGCCTGGGCGCGGATGCGGTGGTCGATCCATCGGCAAGCCATGCGGTCGAGGCTGTGACCGAGATGACCAAAGGCGGTGCTGATCTGGTTATAGAGGCCGCAGGCCACGCCTCGTCGCTTGCAAATGTGTTCGATTATGCACGAGCGGAGGGTCGCGTTTCGATGGTTGGTATCAACATCGGGCAATCGTTTCCGGTCGAGCTGGGCAAGATCCAGATCAAGGATCTGACCGTTCGTGGGTGCATCGGATCGCCCGGCGTCTGGCCTGCGGCGATCCGGTTCTTGGAACGCACGGGCATTGATTTGTCGCCGATCCAGACCCACAGCTTTGCGCTCGACGATGCCGGCCCAGCCTTTGATCTGGGCAAAAAGGCAGATCAGGCCGTCAAAGTCACCCTGCAGATTTCCTGACATCCGTTGAAAGGCAAGAGAGAAGGCCAATGAGCGCGAGCCCACCATCATCGTTCCCGACAAGCGTCAAGGCCCTGCCGCGAGGCTTGGCCAAGGGATTTGTCACTGTCGTGGTGGCGATGGTGATCCTTGTTGTGCTTTGCCTGAGCTTTGCGCCGTCGAGCATCTCGGCGGGGGCACTGGCCGGAAGCCTGCCCTTTGCCTCGGTGCTGGCGATTGTCGGGCTGGGACAGATGCTGGTGGTGCAGCAAGGCGGCTTTGATCTTTCGGTAGCGGGAGGTGTGTCGCTGTCAGTGGTGCTGGTGACACATTATCCGGCCGGGGATGATGCGCAGCTGCTGCCCGCGATCCTGATCGCCCTCGCCTGCGCGCTGGTGATTGGGGTGATCAACAGCCTTTTGGTAGGCTATTTGCGCCTGAACGCGATTGTGGCGACGATCGGGGTGAATGCGCTGATCTATGGTGGCGTGTTTGCGGTTTCAGGGGGCGTTCCGCGGATCACCACAAGCCTGCTTGCCTCGATTGCGGGCGGCAATCACTTTGGCATCGGCAATGCAGTGGTGTTCGCTCTATTTGCCCTGATCGTTGTTGCCGTAGCGATGAAAAAGACAACATTGGGCCGCAGGTTCGAGGCCGTGGGCGCAAGCCCGCCTCTGGCCGCAACGATAGGGCTTTCGGTGCGGCGCTATCAGATGATGGCCTATGTCAGTGCTCAATTGCTTTATTGCCTTGCCGGTATCTTGATCGCGGGGCTGACCACACAGCCGACGGCGTTTCAAGGCGACCCGCTGTTGCTGCCATCGGTGGCGGTGGTGGTGCTGGGTGGCACCTCGCTGCTCGGGGGGCGTGGCTTTCCCGTCTCGACTGTGATCGCGGCGCTTTTTCTCAATCAGCTGAGCCAGTTCGCCTATGCGGTCGGTGTGCCGTATTCGGCTCAGACCATCATTCAAGCCCTCGCGCTTGGATTTGGCATCGGGATCCATTCGATCCGTTTGCCGAACAAGAACAAGAAACTGACCAAACAATCTAACCCGGAGGAAACCAATGAAACTTTCGTCTCTTAAGGGGCAAACTGCCCTTGCTGCTGCCCTCATGACCCTGACAATCGCAGGCTCGGCGCAGGCCGAAACGCCCTCGTGGTGCGGCCCGAACAAAGCATCGCTTGCGCTGCTGGATGGATATGGTGGCAACAGCTGGCGTCTGGTGACGACGGCATCGGGCGCTGCCGAAGCGGCCCTTTGCCCCAGCATCACCGATTATCAATACGCCGACGGACAGGGTAACACCCAAAAAGCCATCTCGGACATCAAAGGCATGGCGGCCAAGGGCGTGAATGCGCTTGTGGTCTTTGGCGATGCGGGTCCGGCCGTTTTGCCCGCGCTGAAAAGCGCCTTTGGTGCAGGCGCAGTTGTTGTGCCTTACCGCGTTGTTGTTGGCGGTGAGGAAGGCAAGGATTATACCAAATTTGTCGGTTCGTCTTTCGTCGATGACGGCATCAGCTGGGGCAATTGGATCAAGTCTATCCTTCCCGATGGCGGCAATGTATTGTTCCTCAGCGGCCCGGCTGGCAACAGCCAAGGCACTGACGAACTGGCAGGCATGAAGCAGATTCTGGACGACAAATACGTCTTTATCAATCCAGCCCCCTTTGACGTAACCAATTGGGACCCTGCATTGACCCAACAGGTTTTGTCGGCTGAAATCGCCAAGAACGAAAAGATCGACGTGATCGTTTCCGACTTTGGTCCTTCGCTGGTGGGTGCGCTTGCGACCTTTGCCAAGTTCAACCGTTCGATCCCTGCCATTGCCACCTCGGACGGCAACTCGTTGGGTTGCTTCTGGGAGGACAATCACGAGGCCAACCCAGACTTCAAACTGTTCACTGTGGCTACCGGCAACGACAACGTGCGCCTGGCCGTTCAGTGGGCTGTTGCTGCTGCAACTGGTGGGACCCCGCCTGCGGACAAGATCTTCAAGGCTCCGGTATTTGAAGACTCGGTTTCGGGCAAGCCAAGCGCTGTGCAGTGCCGCAAGGACCTGCCGGGCTCGATCTATCTTTCGGCGGTCATGTCGGGCGACGATCAGGCGAAAGCTGTCAACAAATAACACCTGCGCGGCTCTGGTTTTCATCGCCGGAGCCGCGTTCTTTTTGCACGCGGGTTGAACAATGCTGAATACGCCATTGCCAAGCACTCAGACGATGACGGGCGGAACCCATTCGCCAGGGAATGTGGTTCTCCGCCTGAGCGGGGTGTCAAAGTCGTTTGGCAGCGTCGCGGCGTTGAGTGATGTAAGCGTTGGCTTTCACGCGGGCGAGGTTCATGCCGTGCTGGGTGAAAACGGCGCAGGCAAATCCACTTTGATGAATATCATTTCGGGGGTGTTTCAGCCGTCGCAGGGGCAGATCGAGGTTTCGGGGCAACGCGTTGCGACGATGACGCCTGAACTGTCTGCTGAACTGGGAATTGCGATTGCATTTCAACACCCTGCGGTGCTGAGCGACTTATCAGTCATGGAAAATCTGCGGGTAGCCCTGCCAGCTTCACTGTTTGAGGGCAAGCCGGCACAGGTGGTGGCGCGCGCGTTGCTTGATGCGGTGGGGCTGCACGTGCCGCTTCAGGCGCGGGGCGATACACTGACGGTGGCGCAGATGGCGCTGCTCGAGATTGCCAAGGCCTTGGCGATCAGGCCTAAGGTATTGATTCTAGACGAACCAACGGCCTCTTTGGATCAAGACGCGACCGACATGCTCTTTGGGCGAATTCGCGATGTGGTCAAGGCCGGCACGGCCGTGATCTATATTACCCATCGCATGGCCGAAGTGCGCCAGATCGCGCAACGCGTCACTGTGTTGCGTGACGGGCGCAAGCGCGGCGAGGCGATGGTTCGCGATGTGACAGATCAGGATCTGCTGGGACTGATTGTTGGGCGGGCACTGGGCTCGACCTTTCCGCCCAAGGCCACGGATGCGGGCGCAGAGGTGAATTTGTCAGTGCGCAACCTAACCGGCGAACAGTTCAAGAACCTAAGTTTCGATGTAACGCGCGGACAGATTTTGGGTGTGGCAGGTGTTGCAGGCAACGGGCAATCCGAGCTGATGCGCGCCTTAGCGGGGCTCTTGCCATGGAAAGGCGAGGTGCGTCTGAACGGCGAAGCTCTGAACGATGC
This sequence comes from Pseudorhodobacter sp., assembly GCA_024642045.1. GTDB lineage: Bacteria > Pseudomonadota > Alphaproteobacteria > Rhodobacterales > Rhodobacteraceae > Cypionkella. The sequence continues at coordinate 7,290 of JAHEBX010000073.1, forward strand.
CTCGATTTTGCACAAGGCAGCGTTCATGCCATCTGATCGACACGCCGAAGGGTTGGCGGCAGGGTTGACCATTCGGGAAAACGCCGCGCTTTCCGCGCTGGGCGCGTTTTCGCGGTTCGGATTTGTCAGCCGCACACGCGAGACGGAGGAAGTCGCCGCGACCTTTCAGGCGCTCGCGGTTAAGGCCTCGAGCATCGAGGCAGCGACATCGTCTCTTTCAGGCGGAAATCAGCAAAAGGTGGTTATGGCGCGCGCGTTGCTGTCTCAACCAGGCCTGATTGTAGCGGATGAACCGACACAGGGCGTGGACGTTGGCGCGCGCGCCGAGATTTACAAAATTCTGCGCGAGGTCTCATTGCGCGGCACACCGGTGATCGTCAATTCATCGGACGCTGCCGAATTGGAAGGGCTTTGCGACAAGGTGATCGTGCTGTCGCGCGGCAAGATGGTGGCGAGTTTGACGGGCGACGACGTATCCGAGGCCAAGATCGTAGCGGCCGCCGTTTCAGCCGGAACCCATGCCGAGATCAGCGAAGCGCAAACTGCTGCCAAGCGCACCGGCTGGCGGCATTTCGTCCAAACGGACAATGCCCCCGTAATTCCGCTTGCCGTCGTGATCGTGCTTTTGGGGCTTTATGGGTTTAGCCAGAACACGCACTTTCTTTCCGCCTATAACGTCGCGAACATGCTCATGTTGGCAACTGCGCTTGGTTTTATCGCGATGGGGCAGACAATTGCCTTACTTTTGGGCGGCATCGACCTTTCCGTTGGGCCGTTGGCAGGGTTTATGGTGGTGGTAGCCTCGTTCTTTATCAACGACGGGCAATCGGGAGCGACGATCCTTGCTGGTTTTGCACTGATGCTTGCGGCGGGCTTGGGCGTTGGACTGATCAACGGTGTGTTGATCCGATTTGCGAATTTCACTCCGATTGCGGCAACACTTGCGATGTATATCGGCTTGCAGGGGTGCAGCTTTTTGCTGCGAAACGGACCAGACGGATACATAAACAGCGATGTGGTCGCCTGGATTACGTGGGAAATCGGGCCAATCCCCGTCGCGTTTATAGTGCTGCTTGGCTTTGCTTTGGGCGGTGAGTATTTGCTTCGGCAAGGCAGGGTTGGCTGGCAGTTGCGCGCGGTGGGATCGAACGAAAACTCTGCCCGACGCATCGGCATCCCCATTGATAGAGTCTTCCTCGCTGGCTATCTGGGCAGCGCTCTGTTCACAGCGTTGGGGGCAATCATGTTGATGGCCCAAATCGGGGTGGGCGACCCGCAGCAAGGCGTGAACTATACCCTGTCGAGCATCACCGCCGTGGTGCTGGGTGGCACCAGTCTGAAGGGCGGGCGAGGCACGTTTATCGGCTCCGTGATGGGGGCGATCCTTCTGATGGAGGTGTTGAATGCCGTGTCCTTCCTTGGCCTGTCGCAGACGTGGCAATATGTGTTCCAAGGCGCACTGATCCTGACGGCAGCGGTGGTTTACTCGACGCTGCGCACGAGGGCGGCGCGCTAGGCTGTTGGCAAATCTGTCAGGGCTGAGAGAGTGACCGACCAGTTCAAAATTTTCACTTCGGCGTAGACACCATGTCTGACAAATGGGTCTGCTGCGCTGAAATCGGTCAGTTCTTGCAGACAGCCTACTTCGGCGACGATCAGCGCACCGATTGGCGCTCCGCTCTCGGGTGCGAAAGGGCCAGAGAGCAAGATGCGCAAAGGCGCGTTTCGCAGATAGGTGCGATGTGCTTCGAAATGCTGCGCGCGGGCGGCGGTTTGTGCGGGGTCAGACAGCGCAATGCGCAGGGCTATCATCTTTAGTGCGCAAGCACGAAATCATAATCGACCGCCCAGAACCATCCCGATTTGAACCCCATCGCTTCGGCCTGAGCGGGGTCTTCGATCTTGCGGAAATCAGCCAGCAGGCTTTCTTTGACGCCAAACACCGCGTCCGAGGAGATGTAGCGGCAATCGGGATCAAAGATGTGCGTGGTCAGGGTTTGAAACCCTTCGGCCTGCAAGATGAAATGCAGATGCGCCGGGCGATAGGGATGACGACCCAAGGCCCCCAAGAGCTTTCCGACCGGACCATCATCAGGAATAGGGTAGAACTTTGGCTTCACTGCTTTGAACCAGTAGCGGCCATCGGAACCGGTGATAAAGACGCCACGCAGGTTGAAGTCGGGCTGAATGCCCTTTTGCTGCACGTCGTAAAAGCCCTCGTCATTGGCCTGCCACACATCCATTCGCACACCCGCGATCGGGCGGCCTTCGGTGTCGCGTACTGAGCCCGAAACCACCATATCCTCGCCCTTGCCATCCAGGCAGATGTTCGCGCCCATCGGCATTTGGGGCGCGTTGGCAACATGAAAAGGCCCAAGCACAGTGTTTTCAGACCCGCCATCCGGCTTACGATGGTTGATCGCATCCACCAACATCGACACACCCAGCACGTCGGAAAACAGGATCCACTCTTGCCGCCAATCATTGCAGATCTGCCCCGTTGCGGTCAGGAATTGCAGGGCTTGCATCCATTCAGCCTCGGTCGGTTCAATTTCTTTCACTGCCTCATGCAGCTTGCGGGTGATCACCTCCATCACCTGCGCAAGGCGAGGGCTTGGGCAGGCCGCGTTTCGGGCAATCACCACCTCTGCTGATTTCTCTTCGCTGAAATAGCCACTTTCTTGAGTCATCACAGATCCTTAGGGTTGAGCAGGTGCGCCGTTGAGCGCGCGAGACAGCAGGGCACGCAGCGCACCTGCCTCGATCGGTTTTGGCGACCAATAGGGCCGCGCCGTAGCAAGTGCAGTGGCACGGTCCAGATCGGCTTCGCGCAGACCAAGATCACGCAGAGCACTGGGGGCACCCAAGGATTTAGCCAAGGCTTGCAGGCCCAAGGCCGCAGTTGGCGCGCCCGTCATCCCAGCAATCGGGCGCAAAAGCTCGGGCACTGCGGCCTCTACATAGGACACGGCATGCGGCAATAAGATGGCGTGGGTGTCGGCATGGGGCAGATCGAAACCACCGCCTAAGGCATGGCAAAGCTTGTGATGAATCGACATGCCCACTTGCCCCAAGACAGTCCCGCAAAGCCATGCTCCATACTGCGCTTCCGCCCAGGCGTTCAGGTCGTTCGTATCCGCTTTCAACCGTGGCAATGCCGAGATCAGTGCCCGCGTGCCCTCTTGCGCCATCAGGCTGGTCATGGGGTTGCGGTCTTGAGCGTAAAGCCCCTCGACAGCATGGGCCAGTGCATTCAGGGCGCTGCTGATGGCGAGCCTTGCAGGCATGGTCTTGACCAATGCGACGTCGTAGAGGATCACCTCAGGGCGCAGCCGCGCCTCGGTCATTGTGGTTTTTTCACCGTTTTCGGTCTGGCCAAGTATCGGCGTGGCTTCTGATCCGGCAAAAGTTGTTGGAATGGCGATCTGCGACAGCCCGCTGCGCAATGCCAGTGCCTTGGCCAATCCGATGGTAGAGCCCCCCCCGATAGCGATCAGCACGTCGGCCTTTGCCGCGTCAAGGGCCAGCATCGCCATTTCGGTTATTGCAACAGGCGTGTGCATCGCGGCTCCGGCAAAATGACCGACCGCCCGTCGGCCTAATGCCGCAGACAGCTCGCGCCCGGACTTTGCTTGTTCCGCCGTGGTCAGGACCAGCGCGCGAGCCGCCCCCAATCGGTCAACCTCAGCCGCAACCTGTGCGTAGGCCTCGGCACCAAAAACCACGCGTGCAGGCGATCCTTGATAGACAAAGCGGTTTTGAAACACCGAAGTCATAGACTGTCCTGACGTTTTGGTCTGTTTCAGCTTAGGTGCGCACGATAATTTTAAGATGGTTTCCGGCAGGGTCGAGCAGCGCCTCAAAGCCTTTGGCGACGACGTCGGCAGCATCAATGCGCGCGGTGATCACCTTCTCCACCGGGAACGTGCCCGACGCAATCAAGCGCGCGATGCGAGGCCAGATTTGAACAGGATAGCACCATGTCGCCTCGACCGTGATGTCTTTCAGAGCCCATTGCATCGCATCAATGCGCGCAGGCTTAATGTGCAAACCCACTTGGACGACCTTACCCTGACGTCGGACCGCATCAACACAGGCGTTGAGCGAGGCTTCCATGCCAACGCATTCCAGAGCCACGTCGACGCCGACGCCTTCCTCAGTCAGATCGCCCACGATTTCCAAAAGGTTCTGGGTCTTTGGATCCACCACCACGGCATAGGGCGCGATTTCCGAGATAATGCGGCGACGGTTGGGGTTTGGTTCGGATACAATAATCACCGAAGCCCCTGCAGCCTTGGCCCCCAGCACCGTCAGCGCGCCAATCGGACCAGCGCCCGATACCAGAACAGTCGATCCCGCCGTCACGCCGCCACGGTCAATGCCATACATCGCCACGGCCGCGGGTTCGATCATAGCGGCCTGCTCATCTGTGATCGTGTCCGGGACCGGCTGGGCATTATAATCCTTGATCACCGCCAGTTCGGCCATCCCGCCCCAGGCCCAGGAAAGGCCGACACAGCCCATTTTCGGCGAAAGGTGATACAGACCGCGCTTGCCGAAATAATCGTCGCGCGGAAACAGCAGCGGTTGAACTGAAATCCGGTCACCTGGCTGCACGTGACTGACACCAGAGCCTACCGCCTTGACCCGCGCGGAAAACTCATGCCCCAAGATCTGCGGATTGGTTGCACCCGTATAAACATGTGGGGTCGCAGGCGTGACAATCGGGCCCGCGATGTACTCATGCAGGTCGGTGCCACAGATGCCGGTGACAAACGGCTCGATCATGACGTCATCTGGCAAAAGCACATCAGAAGGCGGTGCGACGTCTTCGACGCGAATATCGCGGGCAGCGTGAAAACGAACAGCTCTCATCATGTGGTCCTTTCGTATCAAAGCCCCGGCTCGGGCTAAGGGTGCAATGTCGTGCTCGGCCCATCGAAGGGCTCTGCTTGTTTGACTTAGTGCTAGCAAAGTCGCTGCAGGTCGTGAGGTCTGTTTTATCCAAATTGGACCATTTTGCGCCAAGCCGGTCGTCAAGCTTGGTTACATTCCTCAAGACGGGCGCAATTGGCGGAGACTGTGCTGTGGAAACACAGAATACCAAGTTCAGATTTGGCTGGATCGGTGTCGGAAAGATGGGGAATCCGATGGCCACTCGGCTCATCGAGGCAGGTCATTCGGTGACCATCTGCGATCCATTGCCTGAAAATCGAGCCAGTCTGGTTGCACGCGGCGCTGCAATTGCCGCCTCCGCAGGCGATCTTGCCGAGCGCTGCTCGGTGATTTTTGCCACCATTCCGAATGACGACGTCTTAACCGCCCTCATTCTGGATACCGGCGATCAGAGCTTTTTGCAGAATGTCCGAGAGGGGTCGATCTTTGTCGAAATGAGCACAGTCTCGCCACAACTTTCGGAAAAGGTGGCCGCCGAACTTGCACGGCGCGGGGTGGCCTATCTGCGTTGCCCTGTTTCGGGCAGCACTGCGCTAGCACGCAACGGTAAGCTCACGCTTCTTGCATCGGGAGACCAAACCGCTTGGGATGCCCTGGACGAGACGCTGGATTTGCTAAGCAGCCGCAAATTCTTTCTCGGCCTGGGAGAAGAGGCCCGTTATATGAAGCTTGTGCTGAACACACTTGTCGGGGCAACGGCCTCGATTTTGGGTGAGGCGTTGATTTTGGGTGAGGCCGGGGGGCTCAGTGCTGGCTCTATGATGCAGGTTATCTCTGAAAGTGCTGTCGCTTCACCTCTCATCAGCTATAAAAAAGAGATGATCGAGATGATGGACTTTAGTCCGGCATTTTCGGTGACCCAGATGATGAAGGACTTTACCTTGATTACCGATGCGGGGCGGGCCAAGCAAATTCCGATGTTCGCGGCCAATATGATCTTGCAACAATATATTTCTGCAGCGAATGCTGGGTATGCGCAGAAGGATTTCTTTGCACTCTTTGACTGGATGCGCACGGCTGGCGAAGAAACAGATCTGGCCTGAAGGGACCGGCCTGGGGAATGACCAGAAGCAGTTCAGCCCTTTCCGATCATGAGCTTTCGCGGATCATTGATTTTCTACGCGGAATTCGTGCGCCGTTTGATCTGGAGTTGCAGGGCGCCAAGCCTGACCCCTACTGGAACATCGTATTAGAATTGGTTGACAGCCATCTTCAGCAAAAACCGCTGGATATCAGCAGTTTGATTGATCTGTCACAGGCAAGTTACGGCACCGGAAACCGGATGGTCGTCAAGATGGTCGAAGACGGTCTGATTGTCAAAGTGCCGCGCGGGCCGAAACACAAGACAGGGTTTTTGGCACCCTCGCCGCAGCTGATCGAAAGCTTTATTGCCTATGCCAGCCGGATCAAGGCGCATCTGGCCAAGACATTTGGCCTGCGATCTGGCGCGGAAACTGATGAATATTACTTCGGCGGCTCTTATTTTGCCGCTCATATTATCGCCCCGGTTCAGGGCGGAGATATCAGTTCGTCAACCATGCGAAACCTGCATTTCTTGCTGCACGACGACAACTATTTTGGTTCGATGCGGAATATGTGGTCCGATTTTCGCAACGATATTGGTCGCAAAAGCAGCTTTGATCTGCGCACGCTTCCTGCACTTTATGCGCAGGCCGAAGTGGCCTTGACCGACCCGTCAACGGCCTATGACGTGGTCGCGTTGAACATGCCGTGGCTGGGACGTTTTGCCGATGCAAACCTTTTGGCCTGCATCGACGATATCTTGCCGCAAGCGGCTATCAATCCGTTGGATTTCCACCCTTCGGTTTGGGGCACCGGGCGCTGGAAAGGCAAGCAATACGGCATTCCGATCTACTGCACGATTGAGATTCTGCTCGCTCGAAAAGACCTGTTCGAGCAGGTCGGGCTGGCCTACCCGCACAGCTTTGACGAAACCATTGCGGCCGCGCGCCTGTTGCACCGCCCCGAAAAAGAGCAATACGGGATTGCGTGGAACGGCGCGCGCGGCATGCCAATTGCGCATAGCTTCATGTTTTTTCTTGCCTCCTCGCAGGGCTCGGTCATCGAAATTCCGCGCAAGACCGAGAATTGGCAGGACGGATTTGAGCCCGACAACCTGCGTCTCAAGATCAACAGCGAGCAGGGTCTGGCGGCACTGGACTATATGCGCCAGCTGCGTGAGGTATCGCCGCCCGGAGTGGAAGCCTTTGATGGCGAAGCAAATCTCGATTGCTTTATGGCAGGCCACGCATCGCTAAGTTACGCTTGGACAATGCGCGCGGCCAAGCTGGAACACGAGTTGGCATCCAAGGTTAAGCGGCGCGTCACATATTTGGCCCCACCGGTGCTGAAGGGGCGGCAAGTGACCGCGCCTGTAGGTGGCTTCCTGCTCACGATACCGTCCTATGTCACCGCCGAACGCAAACGCGAGATACTGAACGCCATCGCATGGATGGCCTCGCCCGAGGCCATGAAGGCCCATGTCCGAAATGGATTTCCCGTCGCCCCACGCTTTTCGGTCTGTGCAGATCCCGAGGCTATGGCCTCTTCGCCTATCGTCAGCTTCGTTGACCGGATGGCACGGCGCAATGAACTGAACACTTGGTCACGTCCGCCCGTGCGCGCCTATGTGGATATTGAACGGATATTAGGCGAAGAAATATTTGCTGCGGTGTTCGAAGGCAAAGCCCCCAAACGGGCGTTGCTTGATGCCGAAAATGCGGCCTACCGTCTGATCAAATCAGACAGCCTAAAGACCTGAGCTGATCCTAGAGCAAGACGTGCCGCAGTTCAGATTGCACTTCTAACATCGTTGGCAGATGCCGCGCGACGGCTGCCTGCGGCATGTCACTCAGCGCCGCAAAGCCAAAGTTCAAAGCAGCGACAACGCGCCCGCGAGCATTCATAAGCGGCACCGCGATAGAGCAAAGCCCAAGTTCAACCTCTTGGTCGATCACGGCATATCCTTGCAGGCGCACCCGCGCCAGTTCATCCTTGATCTCAGCCAATGTTGTCAGGGTAAAAGGCGTGCGCTCGGCCAGCGGTGCCGCCTTCAAGATCGCAACAGCGTCTGCCTCTGGAAGTGCTGCAAGCATCACCCGCCCCATCGACGTGCAATAGGCTGGCAACCGAGATCCTGCCATCAACGAAATCGACATCACCCTTTTCTGGGCTGCGCGCGCAACATAGACAATCTCGGGTCCGTCGAGGATCGAGACCGACGAACTGGCTCCTAAAATCTCGGAGATGCGGTTCAGCGCGGGCTGAACCAGTTGCGGCAGCGGCATAGTGGCAAGACAAGCCGTGCCCAACCGCAGCACACGCGGCGTCAGTGTAAAGAACTTTCCGTCATAATCGGCATAACCCTGCTGTGCCAGCGTCAACAAACAGCGTCGCGCTGTGGCCCGATCCAAGTCACTTGCGCTTGCAACTTCTGCGATGCTTTGGCGTGGGCGCTCTGCGGTAAAGGTTTCGATCACTGCCAATCCCTTGGCAAACCCTCCCATGATGTCTCGATCAGTAATTGTCATGTTCATTCGTGCGATAATTCAACAAATTATGTATACCGCACAAATTTGATGGACGCAACTGCGCGCCTCGCCTATCCCAACAGCAGGAATGGAGGGCGCTATGGATAAAACGATTCCCGATCTGCCGACGGCGGTTGCTGCCATTGGTGACGGCGCAGTGGTCATGATTGGCGGCTTTGGCGGTTCAGGCGCGCCGATCGAGCTGATCCATGCGCTGATCGACAGATTTCGTGCCACCGGCCACCCCAAACGACTGACAGTGGTTAACAATAACGCCGGCAATGGTCATATCGGGCTTGCGGCGTTGATCGAGGCGGGGATGGTGCAAAAGCTGATCTGCTCGTTCCCACGTTCAGCCGATCCGGTGGTGTTTACCCAAGCCTATCTTGCGGGTCAGATCGAACTTGAACTGGTGCCCCAAGGCACTTTGGCTGAACGTATTCGCGCAGGCGGCGCGGGCATACCTGCGTTTTACACCCCTACCAGCTTTGGCACCGAACTTGCTCAGGGCAAGCCGGTCGAGGTGTTCGAAGGACGCTCTTATGTGCAAGAGCGCTGGCTGAAGGCCGATTTTGCATTGGTCAAGGCCGAGCTTGGCGACACCATGGGAAACCTGACCTATCGAGCTGCGGGGCGCAACTTCAACCCGCTGATGTGTATGGCGGCCAAAGTGGCCATCGTGCAGG
>JAHEBX010000217.1:0-1907 GCA_024642045.1 Pseudorhodobacter sp.
GTGCCAGTCACCTCCCAGAGAATTCATTACAAACCGGGAATTTTTACATGTCTTTGCATCACACTAATCTTTCGAAAATCTCGTCTTCTCTTGTTGTACAGCAAGCTGTGGTTATGGACTCCCCCCGAGGTGAGAAAAAAGTGCGGGGCGCATCCAGATTTTATCAATATTTTGGTAAACGCGGGCTTGATCTGCTGCTTGTCCTTCTGACCTTGCCGATCATTCTGCCTTTAGTCCTGTGTCTTTCCTTACTTGTCTCGCTTGACGGTAGCATGCCGTTTTACAGTCAGAAGCGTGTCGGCAGGGGCGGTCGGATCTATACCATGTGGAAGCTCCGCTCGATGGTGCCCGATGCAGATGCCAAGCTGGAAGCTTGCCTAGCGCAAGATCCGATCGCGCGCGCCGAATGGGACAGCACGCAAAAGCTGAAATGCGATCCGCGGATCACCCGCTTCGGCCGGGTATTGCGCAAATCTTCGCTGGATGAATTGCCCCAGCTGTGGAACGTGCTGAAGGGCGATATGAGCCTTGTCGGGCCGCGTCCGATGATGCCGGACCAGCAAGATCTCTATCCGGGATCTGCCTATCGCGAAATGCGTCCAGGCATCACCGGCCTGTGGCAGGTTTCCGAGCGCAACCAGTCCACTTTTGCTGATCGTGCCAGATATGATGCGGTCTATTATCGCGAGCTGTCGCTTGCCACGGATCTGAAGCTTTTGCTTGCCACCGTGCGGGTCGTTGTCCGCGCCACAGGATATTGATTTGAAAAAAACCACAATTTGAGGTTATGCAAAGGATGAGAGACCATCCTTAATGACTTCACCGCCCTGCGCGCGTCAGGTGTATAGCCAAGGTTCAGAACAGAAATTGATGTCCAGATTTATCCGTGCCTCGGCGGCCAGCCTGTTGATTTCGGCAATGATTATGTTGTCGGGATGTCAAAGCTCCGAGGAAAAGGCCGAAGGCTATTATCAATCCGCCCTGACGTTGCTGGCCGCCGGTGACGAGGACCGGGCTTTGGTCGAGCTGCGCAATGTCTTCAAATATAATGGCTTCCACAAGGACGCCCGCAAGCTCTACGCCGATACCGAATACAAACGTGGTGAGGTCGGCGAAGCCTACAGCCAGTATCTGCGCCTGATCGAGCAATATCCCGACACCGTCGACGTGCGCCGGATTCTGGCCGAGATTGCCATGACCCGCAATGACTGGGCAGAGGTCGAGCGCCATGGCAAAGCCGCGCTGGAGCTGGCCCCCAAGGACCCCGCAGTTCAGGCTATCGGGGCGGCCTTGGCCTATCGCCAGGCCATTCTGGACAAGAATGATGCCGCAAAGGCGGCGGCGATCGTCGAGGTTCGGCGCATTCTTGATGTGCTGCCGACGAACAAAGTTGCGCGGCGGATTCTGATCGACAGCCTTGTGAACGGCCCCGATCCAAAGGCGGCCCTGGTGCAAATCGACACGGCGCTGCAGCAAGAGCCGGACTCGCTGGAGTTCAATATGCTCAAGGTGCGGCTCCTGGCGCAGATTCCGGATATGGCCGCCACGGGCAAACAGTTGCAAGTGATGGTCGAGAAATTCCCCGATAACGATGCTGTACGTTCGGCCTTAATCAGCTGGTATATGTCGCAAAAAGATTTTTCTGGAGCAGAGGCTTACTTGCGCAAATTTGCCGGTGATGACACCAGCGGCCCCGAGAAACATGGCGCGGTTATACAGCTTTTGCAGTCCGTGCGCGGCAATGATGCCGCAATTGCCGAACTGGACCGCTTAATTGCAGCGAATGTGGGAACTCCCAATGCCGATATCTATGGTGCCTTGCTGGCCTCTTTGCATTTTTCGATGGGCCAGAAAGAGAGTTCCATTGCGGAAATCGAGGCAATTCTTGCCAAGGCCAAGCCTTCTAT
>JAHEBX010000217.1:1917-4330 GCA_024642045.1 Pseudorhodobacter sp.
GGGGCGCGGGCCCAGATCGAAGAAGTTCTGGCCGAAGATGCCGGCGATGTCGCAGCCTTGAAGCTGCGGGCCGGCCTGCTGATCCAGGATGACAAACCCAATGAAGCGATTGTCGATTTGCGCGCAGCCCTGGCACAGGCCCCGCGTGATCCGGCAATCTTTACCCTGATGGCCTCGGCGCATGAACGCAGCGGTAGCCAGGATCTGATGGGCGAGCAGCTGGCGCTGGCCGTGGAGGCCTCCAACCGCGCCCCCGATGAATCGCTGCGCTACGCCGGGTTCTTGCTGAAACAGAACCGCGCCACGGTTGCCGAAGCGGTGCTGGAAGATGCCCGTTCGGTCTCTCCGGGGAATGTCGATATCCTCAACCAATTGGCCCAGATGTGGATTGCCGAGAAAGACTGGGACAAGGTCACCGGGGCAATTGCCGACCTGCGCAAGATCGCCAGCCCAGATGCGCTGGAAGCGGCGCGTCTGCTGCAGGCCGCGCAATTGCGCGCGCAAGGCAACAGCGACGCCGCCTTGAGCTTCTTGCAGGGCGAGCTTGACAAGACCGGCACCGACGTCACGGCCATTGCCCAGATCATCCAGAGCCAGGCGCTTGCCGGTAAATTCGAGGATGCGCGCAAATTGCTTGACGAGTCGCTGGCCAAGTTGCCGCAGGACGTCAACCTGCTGCTGCTGAATGGCGGGCTCTACGCCGTCGAGGGTAAGGCTGCGGAGGCCGAGGCGGTGTTTCGCAAGGTGATGGCCGATCATCCTGACTCGCAAATCGCGCCGTCGCGGCTTTACGAGCTGCTGGTTATGAACGGCCGCGGGCCAGAGGCCACCGCCTTGCTGGAGCAGAGCGCCAAGGTCCTGCCGAAATCCAGCATGCTGCAGTGGATGCTGGCCAGCGATTATCAAAAGTCCGGCAAGATCAAGCAAGCCATTGCGGTTTACGAGGCGCTCTATGCCGAGGACAGCAGCAATGTGGTGATTGCCAACAATCTGGCTTCTTTGCTCAGCACCGACAGCGATGACACGCAGGATCTGCAGCGCGCCGATGTGGTGGCCCGCCGCCTGCGCGGCTCGCCGGTTCCGGCCTTCCAGGACACTTATGGCTGGATCGAGTTCCGCAAGGGCAACCTGCCTGAGGCGCTTGCTATTCTGGAGCCTGCCGCCAAGGGTCTGCCGAAAGACGCAGCCGCTCAGGTCCATCTTGGCCTGGTCTATGCAGCCCTTGGGCAGGTGGAAAAGGCAAAAGCCGCCTTGTCACAGGGATTGCAGCTTGCAGGCAGCGATCCTGCCGCACAGTTCGAGACCGCGCGCAAAGCGCTTGCCGAGCTTGAGGCGCCGGCAAAATCCACCCCTTGAACGCCTCTGCCGTGCCTATGTCGGGCCGAAATTGTGGCATAGGCGGCACGGGGGGGGCTTCGTTTTCGACAGGAACCTGCGAAAAATACCTTTTGCCTTTAATGCAAAGGCATTGAGGGGTAAACAAGCCGGGAACAGCGGGGCGTCCTGAAGGATCGCCGCAAGGGAGATTAGGTCATGAGATTTCTGGGTTGGCTTCTGGCCGCAATTTTGGCTCTGCCTTTGCTCTGCGCAGGCTCTGCACAGGCTCAGACGGATTACCGCATTCGTCCAGGCGACGTGCTGCGCATCGAGGTTCTGGAAGACAACAGCCTCAACCGCACGGTTCTGGTTGCCCCGGATGGCCGGATCACCTTGCCGCTGGCCGGCGCGATCCAGGCCTCTGGCCGCTCGGTCGAGGATGTCATGGCGCAGATCACCAGCAAAATCGCCAGCAATTTCGCCGCACCGCCCAATGTCTATGTCGGCCTTGAAAAGCTGGCAGAGCGGCAGGCATCGACGGGTGGCAGCGGCGTCGCAGCAGCTGCAGGGCTGACGGTTTTTGTCATCGGCGAGGCGGCAAAACCGGGCAAAGTCGGGGTGAAGCCGGGCTCGACCCTCTTGCAGGTGTTTTCCGAGATGGGCGGCTTCTCGAAGTTCGCCGCGAAAAAGCGCATCCAGCTGCGCCGGATGGATAAGAGAACCGGCGTCGAAGCCATCTACAAGATTGACTACGACGCGATCGAAAAGGGTCTTTCGACCAGCGGAAACCTGAAAGTCGTCGAGGGCGATGTGATTTTGGTGCCGCAGCGCAGGCTCTTTGAATAGACCCCGCAAGCGGGGTGAGCAGTAAGGGCGGGGTCGTCATGCAGAACAACAGCCGGACACCAAAACGGCACGCCGGGCCGCAGCTTGCGCCCAGCTTGCTGGTTGCCTTGTCCTGCCTTGCCGGATTGCCCGCCGAACGCGCTCTGGCGCAAGAGGCAGGGGGCACCTCCTTGTCCTTTGGGTTGAGCCAGCGTCTGGAAGCCTCGGACAACCTACAGCTCAAAGCCACCAATCCGCAAAGCAGCATCAC
>JAHEBX010000218.1 GCA_024642045.1 Pseudorhodobacter sp.
CCTGGCAGAGTTTCAGCACCACGCCGAGGTAGTCGTCGGGCACCATGATGGTGGCCTTGATGCGGGGTTCCTCGATATGGTCGATATAGGTGAGGTCGGGCATGTCGGCGGGGTTGTGCAGGTCCTGGATCGTGCCGTCTTTCATGTGGAGTTTGAAGACGACCGAAGGGGCGGTGGTGATCAGGTCGATGTCATATTCGCGTTCCAGCCGGTCGCGGATGACTTCGAGGTGCAAAAGGCCGAGGAAGCCGCAGCGGAAGCCAAAGCCCAATGCAGCCGAGGTTTCCATCTCGGTCGAGAAGGAGGCGTCGTTGAGCGAGAGCTTTTCGATCGCGTCGCGCAGCGCCTCGAAATCATTGGCATCGACAGGGAAGAGGCCGCAGAACACCACCGGCTGGGCGGGTTTGAAGCCGGGGAGCGGTGTCTCGCAGCCCTTGCGTTCCGAGGTGATGGTGTCGCCAACGCGGGTGTCGCGGACCTGTTTGATCGAGCCGGTCCAGATGCCGATTTCGCCCGGCCCCAGTTCGTCGATGTCGACCATTTGCGGTTTCAGCACCGCGAGTTTGTCGACGCCGTAGACGGCATTGGTTTGCATCATGCGGATGCGGTCGCCCTTGCGGATCACCCCGTCGATGACGCGGATCATCACGACGACGCCGAGGTAGCTGTCATACCAGCTGTCGACCAGCATCGCCTTGAGTGGCGCGTTGCGGTCGCCCTTGGGGGCAGGCAGGCGGGTGACGATGGCCTCGAGCACGTCTGGGATGCCGAGGCCGGATTTGGCGGAGATCAGGATGGCGTCAGAGGCATCGAGGCCGATGACGTCTTCGATCTGTTCCTTGACGCGGTCGGGTTCAGCGGCGGGCAGATCGACCTTGTTCAGGACGGGCACGATTTCGTGGCCAGCATCCAGCGCTTGGTAGACGTTGGCGAGGGTCTGAGCCTCGACCCCTTGAGAGGCATCGACCACCAGAAGCGAGCCTTCGACCGCGCGCATGGAGCGGGAGACTTCGTAGGCGAAATCGACGTGTCCGGGGGTGTCGATCAGGTTCAGGATGTAGGTTTTACCATCCTTGGCCGGATATTCGATGCGGACCGTGTTGGCCTTGATCGTGATGCCGCGTTCGCGTTCAATGTCCATACTGTCAAGCATCTGCGCTTTCATGTCGCGCGCAGCCACTGTGCCGGTGAGCTGGATCAGCCGGTCAGCGAGGGTGGATTTACCGTGGTCAATGTGGGCCACGATGGAGAAGTTGCGGATGAGATCAAGCTGGGTCATGGGCGCGATATAGCTTGGTTTGCAAGGGGCGGGAAGGGCTTTGTCACGCGCGGTGTCCGGGGGCTTTGGGCGGTTTGCCGCACACCGGGGAAGCAACTTGAAAATTGGCGCGCAACGCGCCATAATCGAGAAAAGAAAATGATCTGCGACCGAGCCATCGCCCGCGTGCAGACGAATGAGGCAGATGATGAAGACTTCCGTGCTTTTGGCGCTTTTTACCGCCCTCGCTATTCCCGTTTTGACAGGTTGTGCCGCGGCAGGACCGATCGAAAACGCGTGCAACCATTCCAATCGCAAGCAGGCCAACCGACAGCTATGTGGGTGCATCCAACAAGTCGCAGACCAGACATTGCCGCGCGGTGACCAAAGCCGCGCCGCCAGTTTTTTCAAGAACCCGGACAAGGCGCATAAAGTCTGGATGTCGAAATCAAAATCCGACGATGCTTTCTGGGCGCGCTACAAAGCCTTTGGCGCGCAGGCTGAGGCTCTTTGTGGCGGCTGACTGGCTGAAGATCTGACCAGGGCGGATGCGCAAACACATGGAATTTGGGGCAAGGCAAAACTGCCCTGCCCCCTTAGGTTTAGTTCGATGCAGGTGGTTCCATCGACCCATGCGCCATAGCGCCCTTTGCATCGGGCTTGCGGGCGTTATCCACAGGCACGTTGACTTGCACATTTCCTGCATGTTCGAACACCAGCGTGACAGGAATCATGTCGCCGTCGTGCAGCTCGACCTTGAGCCCCATCAGCATGATGTGATCGCCTCCACGGCGCAGCGTGAGCGCCTCAAGCGCTGGCACGGCCAGGCCTCCGATGACCTGCCGCATCTGCATCACACCATCGGCCGTGGCGATATGGGTGTGCAGTTCGACCTTGTCGGCCACATCGGATCGAACGTCCATCAGACGATCGTCAACGTCGGCGTGGTTCATCACCTCGAGAAAGATCGCCCCCGTCGCCCCAAGGCCGCCATTGACGCGCGCATATGCGTCCGAGACGTGCACCCCGTCATGAGCAAACGCGGGCATGGCAAGCAGGGTCGCCGCCGCAGCAGCAATAAGTGTTTGAAAGTATGTCATAGTTTCACCTTTTGATTGATTTTTTGCATGCGAAATCAAACAAAAGATGGCGGCCCCCTGGCCGTTGCGGCTGGGCTGGGACGGCCCGTCCCGGCGGCTTGCGGGATCACGAACACCCACTTTGTCACTGCAAGTGGCCTGATCGGCACTGCCTGATCAGGCAACGTTGCCGTAGCAAGGCTGGCCAAACAATCGGGGCAGTTGTGCGGATGCGGGATCGGATTTCCGGTGGCGTCAAAGGTCAAGGTCGTCAGTCCCGCCCCGCCCGCATCTGCGCAAATCGTCATCTCGGACGAACCCTGCATTTCCGAGCGCATGACAGCAGTGGCGACCGAAGTCACCGCAAAAACCAGGCACAACAGGGCGGACAGGAGCACACGCATAACGCTGTGGTATCGCAAGATTTTCCGGAGGAAAAGGCGACAGTCTGTCAACCAAGTTATCCACCGCTGCGCAAACGTCAAAATGCCCCGCTTGAACATCAAGCGAGGCATTTTAAAACTTGCATCAGCGATCAGGCTGCGGCTTGTGCCTTGGCAATGTCGCGCTTGATACGCAACGCATCAGCGGACAGTTCTTCGTCCTTGGCCTTGGCGAGGAAAGCGTCGAGACCACCGCGATGATCGACGGTGCGCAGAGCGGCCGCCGAAATACGCAGTTGGAACGACCGGCCAAGCGTGTCCGAGATCAGCGTGACCTCGTTCAGGTTCGGAAGGAACCGGCGACGGGATTTGTTATTGGCGTGGCTGACAGTGTTGCCAGACATCGGGCCTTTGCCCGAGAGTTCGCAGACGCGCGACATGGTCGTGTTCCTTGTCAGTTTAGGTCACAGGGCAGCCCACCGGAAAGGCGGAACCCGAATTCGATTGAGGGCGTGTAAGGGGATTCCGGCGCGGCGTCAAGTCGGCATGGCGCGAAAATCGACGCAACTTGAGGCGGTGAGCGCCCAAAATCGTCCAAGCATCCCAGCCCCTCACTTCCCCGCATTGCACGTAAAATGCGGTGATCACGGGGGGCATAGACGCCTGAAAAACCGATCTATTCCGCGAATTCAGCCCTAACTATTTCAGAGGCCGATTGTTTTGCTGGGCCTTAGCCACACTCCAGCTTGTTTGGTTCCCCCTGGGCAGATGCAAGCGTGCAAGCACGCGCCATAGCAGCGGCCGGCCAGGAATGAGCACTTGGTTGGCAAAAGCGACGTGCATCTGATTTTGTTTCATGCCGCGAACGATTCTCTTGGCATGCGAGCCATCTGATACTGAGGGGCATTGATCGGGCCGCGTGCGACAATCCCTGAAATTCCGCCCTTCGATGGCCGATGCGGCGACGCTGGCGCGATCTGCCTGAGCAGCCGCCGCGGTCAGCGCAGGCGCGGTTGACCGCCCGAACACGCCCTCCACCGCCGACACGGTTGGTGATGGCGACCGAAGGGCAGGAAACTGCGCGTTGGTGTTGCGCGCTTGCGTCTGCGGGGCAAAATGTCCGTCGAAGGCTGCGCCAAGTCCCTCGGGCTGCGGGATTTCGAGCATCGTCGTGCACATTTTGTGATCGCGCCCGAGTTTACCTGCCAAAACATTGAAGGCTGTATACACAGCTTGTCGCCGCCGCCTGCGATCTTCACAACTCTGCTAGGGAACAAAGTGTCGGCGCCATGCGCGATTCCGATCCAACTGGTGATTTTGATAAGACAGACCGACGGCGCGGCGTCAGTCTGGGGTCAAAGCCAAATGGTGGCGCTGCACAACGTGCGGATGCAAATCACAGCATGATTGCCACGGTGGGCCATTTCCCATGGACACCGGCCCGTGAATCAGCAGGCAGCGTATGTTGAAAGACGCGGGCGCAGGCACGGTTTTCAGCGATCTGGTACGAATAAATCAGCGCCAAGTGCATGCGTGGCTGATCACCCAGAACCGAGCCGAATGGGGGCTTTA
>JAHEBX010000219.1 GCA_024642045.1 Pseudorhodobacter sp.
CACGCTCGTCGGCGCGCAAGCTGTCGATGTCGCCTTCGGCAAACACTTCGCCCTGATGCAGGACGGTGACGTGGCCTTCCAGCGTGCGGACGAAGTCCATGTCATGCTCGACCACGACGACGGTCGTGTGCCGTGCCAACGTGCGCACCAGCAGCGACAACTCGCGCGTTTCCTCATTGGTCATGCCAGCGGCGGGTTCGTCCAAAAGGACCACGCGGGGGGCAAGGCACAGCACCATGCCGATATCCAGCCATTGCTGTTGGCCATGCGACAGCGCCTGCGCTTCGACCCCGGATTGGGCGGTCATTCCCAGCATCGCCAGGATGCGGCCTGCCACATCGGACGCTTTCGCCTTGTCCCTTGTGCGGGCAAAGGCAGCCGTCCAGAGGTTGTCATACACGCTGAGCGCGCCGAACACCTGCGGCTTCTGGTTCTTTACCCCCATGCCAAGGCGCACGCGGCGAAAGATCGGCGCATGGGTCACATCGGAATCGCCGATTGTCACACGGCCACCCTCGGGCTGATAGACGCCGACGCATGTTTTCAGATACGAGCTTTTGCCCGCCCCGTTCGGCCCGATCAGCGCCATCGGCCGCCCGGGCGAGAAGTTGCGGCTGACCTTGTTGACCGGTATCACCCCGCCGAACTGCTTGAAGGCTTGGTCGGTCGCCATCGGTTTGGCAGGGCCGACCTGCGCCTCGGCCTCTTGCATGATCTGGTCTAGATCGCTGACGTTGATCCTGACCTCGCCCGCATTACGAGCTGCGGCGTTCGGATCTGGCAAGTAGCGTCGCCACAGCAGATCAAGCGCACCAAGGATGCCGTTGCGCAGGAACAGCACCAGCAGCACTAGCACGACGCCAAGGATCAGCGTGGTCTGCCCGCCTGCGGCACCACCGCCAAGCCAGAAAGACAGACCGCCGATTGCGAGTGCTCCGACAAACGGCCCGGCAAGCGTGCCCAGCCCGCCAACCAGCACGTAGATAGGCGGCAGAAGCGCCTCTTGTACCGAAAAGAGCGATGGGTTCAGATAGTTTGACCAGAGCGCGAACAACCCCCCCGCCAGCCCGGCGACGGCCCCGGACCAGGCCATGTTCGCAACCTGAATCTTGCGTACGTCGTAGCCAAGCAACTCGGTCTTCTGGATATCCAGGCGTATGCAGTCTACGACGCGGCCAAAGGTGCTGCGCATCAGGGCAAGCGTTGCGAAATAGGCCAGCGCCGCCACAACAACGCAGATCGCGAAGACCCCGTTCGGTGCCAGCGCCCGCGCGTCCGGCCCGAAACCGATCACCATGCCGGGGATGCCCGACATGCCGTTGTCGCCCCCAACAACCGCCGCGCCCACGCTGAACTTCAGCGACTGGGTGACCGACCACAATAGCAGGGTAAAGGTGTAAGACAGAATGGTTGCCTGCAACGGCCCCATCCGCGCAAAGAAGATGAGCGAGCCGAGCACGCCTGCGCAAAGCCCGCCGAATAGCGCGGCAATCGGCAGCGTCGGCAAAAGTGTGTTGCCGATGATCGGGCCCAGGTTCACAGCGGCAATCGCGCCAAGATATCCGCCCAAGCCGAAAAAGGCGGTCTGACCAAGGCTGAGGAACCCACCGCGCCCCCAGACAATATCAAGGCTGAGGCCCAGAAGGCCGAAAATCACCCAGGATGCGCCCAGAAAGGCGAGGTAGGGATCAATGACGAAGGACAGGACAAGGGCCACGGCAACAGCAATCGCCGGGAACAGCCAAGCGGAGGCGCGGTAGAGGCGTTGGGAAAGGGTCATGTTTACGGCCTTACAACTTGCGCCGCCAACGGGCGGAAATTCCTAACGGGAAGCGCCACAAAAGCAGCGCGGTGACGATGAAGAAGAAGGCATCCCCTGCGACCGATGTCAGGAAGCTCGCCGTGACCGACGCACCGCCGCCAAGGCCGATAGCCGCCAGCGCGCTGCCGGTAAGGGTGACCGGCCCGGCAACCACGACGGTCAGGAAAGCCTTGATCACAAAAGCAAACCCCATTGATGGCGTTGCCGGCACGATGGGTAGCAGCACTGCGCCCGCAAATCCTGCTAGCCCACAGCCAAGCGCAAAGGTCATGGTGTTGACCCGTGCTGACGAGATGCCGATGGCCCGGGCCATTTCTGGTACCTGGATCGAAGCCCGGGCCTTCATGCCGTAGGTGCTGCGTGTCATCAGCAAATAGACAAACCCCAGCATAAGAACCGCAACACCGATCATCAAAAGCGGATATAGCGCCAGCGAGTAGGTGCCGATCTTGACGCTGATCTGAGGCATGCCGATGCCGGGCGATACTGTGCCAAAGGTCAGCACAGCAATCTGATAAAAAGCCATGCTGATGCCCCAGGTCGCCAGCATCGTGTCAAAGATGCGCCCGTAAAGGCGGCTGATGATCAGGACTTCAACCAGTGCACCGATCGCCATGGTCACCGCCACGGCAATCGGGATCGACAAAAGATAGGGCACACCCGCCTGCGTGGCGGTCAGCGCCGTATAGGCCCCGATCATCAGAAACTCACCATGCGCCAGATTGATGACGCCCATCAGGCCGAAGACAACGGCAAGGCCGATGGTGGCGATCAGAAGGATCGCGGCGCTGGACAGGGACGACAGCAGCACTGTCGCCAGAAAGTCGATTTCCATGAAGGGATCCCCGGGGCAAAGAGGGTGGGTGCGCGCCCGGAAAGACCCGGGCGCGAGATGGTCAGTTGCCTTCCGGCGTGAACTGCGTCGCGATCGTCGGATCCTTGATCAGATCGCACATCGCATTCTCATAGGCAGGCGCAACACCATCGAAAGTTTCAACAACTTTGAAGCTGTGGTTGGCATCGCCCTCGACGATATAGATGTTCTGGCGCAGGTGGTGCGAGCCCGGCTCAAAGGTGACCGTGCCGTTGGGCGCATCAAAGGTCAGGCCGCTTTCCAGTGCGGCAGTCACCGCTGCAACGTCGACGCTGCCCGCCTTGTTCACTGCAGCCGCCCACAAATGCACGGCATTCCAAGTATCGACAGCGACCGAAACGATGGGTTCCGACGATCCGTATTTGGCCGTCCAGGCCGCGACGAAGGCCGCGTTGGCCGGGTTGTCAACCACCTGGAAATAGCCCTGGCTTGCAATCAGCCCCTCACCTGCCTCGGGCGAAACGACAACCTGCTGGTTGCCCGAGCCATAGTTGGAGGACACAACACCAATCGTTTCTTTCAGGCCCGCCGCCGCGAACTGCTCCAGAAAGCCCGTCTGGTTTGCACCGACCGGCAGTGCAACCACGAAATCTGGCGCTGACTGCTGGATCTTTTGGATGGTCGGAGCATAGTCGGTGATGGTCAGCGCGAGAAAGTCCTCGCCCACGACTTCGCCGCCGTGTTGCTTGGCATATTCGTGGACCCAATGCGCCGAAATGGTGCCGAAGTTGTAGTCCGGCGCCATGATGTAGATCTTGGGGCCATACTTCTTGATCGCCCATTCGATCAGGACGTCAAGTTGCTGTGACGCAGATGAACCAGTCACAAAGGTCTGCTTGTCGCAAGCCCCGCCCTCGTACAACGAAGGGTAAAAGTAGGGCACGTTGTTGGCCTGCACAATCGGCCGGATCGCCTCACGCGAGGATGAGGTCAGGCCCGCGAACAGGGCATCGACATCGTCCCGCAGGATCGCCGTTGTGGTGAACTGCGTATATTTGGTCAGTTCCGACTGGGCATCATAGCTGACCACGCTGATCGGCTCGCCCAGCACGCCGCCAGCAGCGTTGATCTGTTCCACTGCCAGTTCAAGCGCGTTGTTTTGCTGGATGCCATAGATGTTCAACCCGCCGGTCAGATCAAAGATCGCGCCGATCTTCGTTTCGGCGAACGCACTGCCACCCGCGAAGATCGCGAGACTGGCAGCCACGAATAGATTTTTCATTGCGGAGCCCCTGTTGTTGGCGCGAAACAGAACAACAGGACAGCAAAAAGCGCAACTGAACCGATGTTCTGCTGCGCTGCATGGATTTTCACGTGCTACGGTGCACATCGACACATCTGCAGGAACCTGCGCGACAAGTCAACGCTAAAATGGTGGCGCCTTGACCAATGACTTCAATAACTGGGACATCTGTTTGGCTTCTGTCTTGGTGGCGAGGGATGGTGCCCTAACGCAAAGAGCCGGTTGTCCTGTTTATGCTTGTAACGCTGCCAGCCTCCTGGCCAGGCTCTTGGTTGAAGACCTCCGTTTTTGGGGATGGAACCTTTGGTGCCCCGCGGTATCTCGGGACGAGGG
>JAHEBX010000074.1:0-14438 GCA_024642045.1 Pseudorhodobacter sp.
CAGCGACCTTGGGGTGCGCGACCAGAGCCGATTCCACCTCGGCTGTGCCCATGCGGTGACCCGAGACGTTGATCACATCATCAACGCGGCCGGTGATCCAGTAATAGCCGTCCTTGTCGCGGCGGCAGCCGTCGCCGGTAAAGTAATAGCCCGGATACTGTGCGAAATAGGCTTCTTCAAAGCGCTCGTGGTCGCCCCAAAGCGTGCGCATCTGCCCCGGCCAGCTGTCGGCGATGCACAGCACGCCATCGGTTGCGGTATCGGTTTGAACGGCGGCGGTGGCCGGATCAAGAATGATCGGCTGAACGCCAAAGAAGGGCAGCGTGGCCGATCCTGGCTTTTGTGCGATTGCCCCCGGCAGCGGCGTGATCAGATGGCCGCCCGTTTCGGTTTGCCAGAAGGTGTCGACGATGGGGCATTTGCCGCGGCCGACGTTGGTGTTGTACCAGTTCCATGCCTCGGGGTTGATCGGCTCGCCCACCGAACCCAGCAGTTTGAGGCTGGAGAGGTCGTGCTTGGCGGGCCACTCTGGCCCCATGCCCATCAGCGAGCGGATCGCGGTTGGGGCGGTGTAGAACTGCGAGACCTTATGCTTGGCGCAAACCTCCCAGAAGCGGCCGGCGTCGGGATAGGTCGGAACACCTTCAAACATCACGGTCGTCGCCCCGTTCGCGAGCGGACCATAGATGATATAGCTGTGGCCGGTGACCCAGCCCACGTCCGCCGTGCACCAGAACACATCGCCGTCGTGGTAATCAAAGGTCATCTGCTGCGTCATCGCGGCATAGACAAGGTAGCCGCCCGAGGTATGCACCACGCCCTTGGGTTTGCCGGTCGAGCCCGAAGTATAAAGGATGAACAGCGGGTCCTCGGCGCCCATCTCGACATAGGGACAATAGGGTTTGGCCAGCGCCATCTCGGCTTTGACGTCGATATCGCGGCCATCGACCCAAGAGGTCTGATCACCGGTGTGCTTGACCACAAGGCATTTCACATGGTCGTCGCAATGCAGCAGGGCCGCATCGGCGTTCTGTTTGAGCGCGGTCTTTTTGCCGCCGCGCGGCGCGAAGTCAGCAGTGATAACCAGCTTGGCTTCGGAGTCGTTGATCCGGTTGGCAAGCGCGTCGGGCGAGAAGCCGGCGAAAACGATGGAGTGGATCGCGCCAATGCGTGCGCAGGCCAGCATCGCATAGGCAGCCTCGGGGATCATCGGCAGATAGATCACCACACGATCGCCGCGCTTGACCCCGTAGGATTTCAGCACGTTCGCCATGCGCGAGGTGTTTTCCAGCAGTTGCGCATAGGTGATATGGAGGGCGGGGGTGGAGGGGCTGTCGGGCTCCCAGATGATCGCGGTCTGGTTGGCGCGGGTGACCATGTGGCGGTCAATGCAATTGGCGCTGACGTTCAGAGTGCCGTCCTCATACCATTTGATCGAGACTTCGCCGCGCTTGAAGGTGGTGTTCTTGATGCGGGTCGGATCCTTGATCCAGTCGATGCGCTGGCCCTCTTTGGCCCAGAAGGCATCGGGGTTGTCGACCGAGGCTTTGTACATTGCGGCATACTGCGCGGCGTTCACATGCGCCTTGGCAACAAAATCCTTCGAGGCCTCGTACTTTGCCTCTGCCTGTGCGTGATCTGACATGGATCTCCCCTTTCCCCAGTCGCGCCAAAAGCGCCCTAACGGCCTGCCAACGTGGCAGGGCTCCCCCGTTTTCATTTTCTTATGATAGCGCATTTGTAAATGTTTTGGTAACTCTTTTTAGAAGCATGATTATTTTGTAAATTAATTTTCAAAACGACTGGTGAAGTTTGTAAATAAGATGAAAAGTGGCAATGAAATGACGTGACAATGGCGCAGATCGCGGCGGCGGACGGTGGGTCAAAAGCCGCAAGGCCGGGCGGAGATGTAAATTTTCGCCAAGGACGCTGGGTAAAAACGACTGGGCTCACGGCCGTTCACGGCGGCGTGATTCGTCAGGGCGAATCAACCGCTGGCAGAGCGGCAAGGTCGGGCAGAAAGCGCGCGTGAGGTTCGATAACGCCAGCCTTCTTCAGCGCGCGGGCCACCTCGGGGCGCGTGCCAATCAGATACAAGATCTCGTTCTTGCGGGCCATTTTCTGCGCCAAAAGCTCAAAAGATCGCGCGCCCGTGCTGTCAATAAAAGGTACATCGGTGAAATCGACCGCAAGACCGCGTGGCGCCTCGGCAAGCTGGTCAAGCGCCGCCCCCAGCCGTGCTGCGGCGCCAAAGAAATAAGGGCCGTGCAACCTGTGCACTGCGATGCCAGAGGCCTTGGGCAGCGGGGTGGGCGGCGGTGCCTCGACCGAAGCTGCTTCGGACATCCGATGAATGAACACGAGACCTCCCAACGCAAATCCGACGACGATCCCTTCGGTCAGATCGCGGAACACCACCAGCAACAGCGTCGCAAGCAACACAACCGCATCGGCGCGACTGGTGCGCAGGCAGTGCCAGATTTCAACCTTTTCAGCCATGTTCCACGCGACAACGGCCAAAACGCCGGCCAGCGCTGCCAGCGGCAGATAGCCAGCAAACGGTGCCGCAATCAGCATGAACAGCAGCACAAAGACCGAATGCAGCATGCCCGAGATCGGCCCTTTGGAGCCTGCACGCACATTGGTCGCGGTGCGCGCGATGGTGCCAGTCACGCAAATTCCGCCGAACAGGGCCGAGCCGATATTCGCGACGCCTTGGGCCAAGAGTTCGGCGTTGGGGCGGTGCCTGCGCCCCGACATTCCGTCTGCCACCACGGCTGACAGCAGAGATTCAATCGCCCCGAGCAAGGTAAAACTCACCGCCCAAGGCAAGGCCGTCAGCACAAGCGACGGGGTGATTGGTGGCAAGCTGGGCGCAGGCGGGCTTCGCGGCAACTCGCCAAAGCGCGAGTAGATTGTCTCGACTGGCAAGTGCAGCAAAAGCGCCGCCAACGCGGCCAGAACGACCGCGATCAGCATATTGGGCCAGCTTGGCGCCCAACGCTTGATCCCGACGATCAGCGCAATGGTGGCCAGAGCGATACCGGCGGCGCTTGGGTTCAGCGAGCCGTGGGCGGACCACAGGGCTTGCAGCTTGGGCACAAGCGCCGCAGGCTCGGCGGCAAGCGTGAGGCCAAACAGATCCTTGATCTGACTGGCGAAGATGATCACTGCGATGCCAGCAGTGAATCCCAGCGTCACCGGATAGGGAATAAAGCGGACATAAGACCCCAACCGCAGCAGCGCCAGAACTGCGAGCATCGCCCCAGAAAGCAGCGTGGCCAGCAGCAGCCCTTGCACACCCGTTTGTGCCACGCAGGCGGCAACCAGCACAATGAAAGCGCCCGCGGGCCCCCCGATCTGAAACCGCGACCCACCAAGTGCCGAGACGATAAAGCCGCCAATTATCGCGGTGAACAGCCCCCGCTCGGGCCCCACACCGCTGGCAATCGCGATCGCCATCGACAAGGGCAGCGCCACGATTGAAACCGTGAGGCCGGCCATCACATCGGCGCGCAGATTTGTCAGCGGATAGCCTTCTCGCAGCAGGCTGATCAGCTTGGGGGTGAAATCGTCTTTGCTGCGAGCTGGGGTTGGGGACATTGGGGCTTCCTGCTAGATTGCGCTACAGAACGCCCCGCGCGGGTCTGCGTCAAGTGAGGTCTCGATGTCCATATCCCCCGATCCCGTTGCTGCGGCTGATAACGCGGCGCGAGACCTCGCGCAACGTTTGCTGCAAACCTCGCGTCACGCAGCCCTCGCCTATACGGATCCGGAAACGGGGACGCCGGGCATCAGCCGTGTCGCGTTCGGGATGGATCCAACAGGGGGGCCGGTGACGTTGATCTCGGGGCTGGCACCGCACTTTGCCGCCTTGCGAGCGCATCCTGACTGTGCGGTGATGCTGGGCGAGCCTGCGGATAAGGGCGACCCACTGACCCACCCGCGGCTGATGATGAGGGTGCGGGCGCAATTTATCGCAGCCGTTGACCCTGCGCGCCCCGATCTGAGGGCGCATTGGCTAAAGGGCCACCCGAAGGCAGCCCTTTACGTCGATTTTGCAGATTTCGCCTTTGTGCGGTTGCATCCGGTTTCAGCCCTGCTGAACGCTGGCTTTGCAAAGGCCTTCCGGTTGACCCCGGCCGATCTGGTTTAGGCCGGGTTGTCGCAGCGCACTGTCACATGCACTTTGCCTTTGACTGCAGAGGGCCAGCGCAGATTTATGCTTTTCGCGCCGGTGCCCTTTTCGACCTCGCAATAGGGCATGTTGTATTGCGCAGCACCAGCGCTGTTGGTGATCGCCCCTTCCGCCACTATCGAGACCAGATTGCGCGCCCGGCCACCAAAGGGCAGATCGCCGCCGGTGTCGATGGTCCAGGTGCTCGCCTCGGTCGCCTGGTTGTACTCCATAAACAGCGGGCTGATCGTGCGGGCGACTGTGCCGTTATAGGTGTTATCGCTGAAGTTGATGTTCTTGAACGAGGTGAGCGCCAGCGTCGCATAGCTGGTGTCAACGCTTTCGACACGATCCAGATTGCCTTGACGCGCCGAAAAGACGTTGCTTGTCACGTTTAGGCCGTTGATCGAATGGCCGGGGCCGCGCGGGGTCACTACGATCCAGCTGAACCAGGGCGCGCAGTGCTGGCAAATAAAGATATTGCCAGTGATAGTGATCGCCCCAAAGGTATATTCGCTGGAGAAATCCGGGAAGGCATCGTGCTCATTGCTCAGCTCGATAAAGCAGTTGTCGATGTAATTGCCGGTGAAATAGGTTTTCGAGTTGGGGTAGGTGATCACCACGCCCGCCTTGCGAACACCGACGTCGGCACCATCACCGCTGAACAGATGGTTGCCGATGAACATGGTGTTTTGCCCTGCAATCACAGCAAAATGCGCAAAGCGTGAGGCGCGGTTGTTGCGCAGTTTGACGTCGTTTGCATTGGCATTGATCGCCACGCTGAAGCGGTCTTGCGCCAAAAGCCCCTCTTCGCTGGAATAGAACAGGCAGCGGTCGACGTGCAGATCCTGACAGGCAGTGCCTTTCGAGGTAATGGCGCGATCTTTCGGCTGGTTGAAGGCGCAGTCGTTGAAGACGTTGACGGCGCCCTTGTCGGCCAGAATAACCGCGCTGGCAAGCGAGTTGCAGCCAAACTCGATGTTGTGCATCTCGAGCCGCGACAGCGTGTCAAAGCCTGAGAAGTCCAGCATGTATTTGAACCGTTTGAAGGTATAGCTGCGCGTTCCCGACCCACCCCAGAGCGGCTGACTCAGCGTCAGGGTGTTCGTGGCCGTGTCTTTTGAACGAACATAGACTTCACGACCAACAGCGGTTCCACTGATCAAGGAACCGACAGGAATGGTGCCGATATTGGTCACGCCGGTGAGATCATAGGGCGCGCTGGGGTTATAGGTGCCAACGGCCGTGGCGGTATCGGAATTCCACGCGGTGCTGGCAAGGGTGACGAGGTTGCCGTTGGAAATCACCCGTCGCTGGCTAAAGCTGTTCAGACCGGCGATCGCCGCGATGTCGATCGGCGCGCTGAGTTCGACGCGGCGTCCGCCAAGATCCAATGTGTTGTGATCGGTGAAATAGAACAGGACCTGCAGCGCTTTCTTGAACCCTGTCAGTTCCGATCCAAAGGCGGCGGCATAAGTGTCCAGATCATAGTTGCGCGTGCAGGCCAGTCGCATCGTGTCGGGCATGGTGATCGCGCCCTCGAACTTGACCGGGTTGTCAAAGGTCAGATGCGAGCCGATGTAGTAGCTGCCCGGCGAGACAACTACCGTACGGCCATTGGCGGCGGTGTCGGCGGCCGCAAAGGCTGCGGTGTCGTCGGTGATCCCGTCGCCGACAGCGCCATAGTCGCGCACATCTACCCAGTTGAACATTTCGTCGTGAAAGATGTTGGTGACATCCTCGATGATGAAATCGTCGATCCGCACCACGCCCCCCGTGGGTCCGGCCAGATCAAGGCCAAAGTGCCCAAAGGCAGGCGTGGTGCCCCATGTCATATCAACGCCCATACGGTTGCCCGACCCGATGATCGCGCTGATCGTGACGGGCGTGCCATATGCGGTCAGTTGCACAAGATCGCCCTGCTGATCTGCCGAGGCGACGTTGCTGCCCGAACTGTCGCCCGCCCAACCTGCAATGCGCACCGACGGCAGCGCGCCACTGATCGCTTTGACGCGCGTGGTCACTCGCAGATACATCCCCGGCAGATAGGGGATCGACTGAAAGCACCGCAGCTTTTGCACCGAGGTGGTCTTTTGCAGCTCCAGACAGCCTTCGAAATCCTGATCAGCGGGAACATAGGCGGCATTCGGCTGCGCCTGATAGCTGCCTTGGCCAGAAAGCCCGTCAAAACGCGACCACAGATTGAGGCCTGCCGAAAACGGCGGTGGCATCAGCACCAGCCCTTGGGTAATTGCCTTGTTCATCGCGTCTCCTCATGTCTTTGCTGCAAACATGCCCGCTTGGGGATGCGGACGTTCCAGAGACGGAAATACAAACAGGCGGTTAATTTCGGCTGAGACCTGCGCGCGCAGCCATCCGTAAGGGGCGCTGCATAGACAGCCGTCTGCGGCGTTGTTATGCAGGAAAAAAGCGATGCCTCGGGGGCCGCGATCTGGCTCTGGCAGGCCAAAAGTCTGGGCTGAAAGCCATCAAAACGCCGCGGAATAACGTCTGAACGGTGTCGAGTGAGGGAACGGCGGATGCGCCACAGGATGGATGTTTTTGTAACTGTTGCTGGCAGGTCTTGCGATCTTGACTTAGAATTACGACAAGCACGACCGGTTGCAGACACAGGGTCGTCGATCAGGCGGGGCGGGCATATGACGATCTTGAAAACCTTTCCGGTGGCGGCGCTTTGTCTTGCATCTGCGCAAGTGGCTCAGGCAGATATCCAGCCGAGCCTTTCGCTTACCGGGGTCTCTGGCCTGATCGACATGCCAAGCGGTGATCAGCAGCCCGACGGCGCGCTGAG
The DNA here is from genome assembly GCA_024642045.1 of Pseudorhodobacter sp. Classification (GTDB taxonomy): domain Bacteria; phylum Pseudomonadota; class Alphaproteobacteria; order Rhodobacterales; family Rhodobacteraceae; genus Cypionkella. Next base: position 6,990 of record JAHEBX010000074.1, read on the forward strand.
CCTAAGCAAGTCGCGCTTTGGGCCCATCGGCCGCACCACACTGACCTTTCAGATCACGCCGCGCCTGTCGGGCAGTTTTCGCTATTCGGCAACCCATTATTGGAACCGTTTCTACAGCCCTGTCTGGGATACGTCCTCGGGCCTGAGCACATATTACGACCGCAGCTTTGATCTGCGCTATCAACTTACCCAGGAAGGATTGCGCGTTCCCGCGATCACCATCGGCCTGCAGGATTTCATCGGCACAGGCATCTCGGCGGGCGAATATATTGCCGCGACCAAGACCTTTGGCGGCAAGTTGAAGGTTACCGCAGGTCTGGGCTGGGGGCGGTATGGCAGCTATGGGTCTCTAGGTTCCCCCTTTGGCGCGCGCCCCTTTGTTCAGGTGGGTCAGGGCGGTAATCTGCGTGTCGGTGAATGGTTCAAGGGCAACGCGGCGCCTTTTGGCGGGATCGAATATGCGGTGAGTGACGCCTTGACCGTAAAGGCTGAGTATTCGTCGGATGCCTATCTGGAGGAGGCTGGTCTGCGGCAAACCTTTGATCGCAAATCGCCGCTTAACTTTGGCGTCGAATACCGCAACAAGATCGGCGCTAGGTTCGGACTCTATTCGCTCTATGGCACGCAGATCGGCGCCTCGGTGCAGATCACTCTTGACCCCAAGAACAGCCCGACGGGTGGTCAGATTGGCCCCGGTCCCTTGCCTGTCCGAAGCAGCGCCAAGGCACAGGGCTGGACAGACGGCTCGGTGACAAGCGACGCCGCACAGCTTGCAAATTTGCGGGACCGCACGCAGGAAAAACTGCGTGGAGACGGTATTGTGGTCGAGGCGCTGTCGATTTCCGGCAACACTGCAGAGTTGCGCATCCGCAACACCCGCTATTCGGACTCGGTGCAAGCCATAGGACGAAGTGCGCGTGTATTGGCCTATACCATGCCCGCCTCGGTTCAACGGTTCAAGATTGTGCCGGTGAAACAGGGCACGGGCCTGTCAACCGTGGTGATCCGGCGTGAGGATCTGGAGGCCCTGGAATTTGCCCCTGCCCAGGACGCTAAACTGCGTGAGCGGGTGCTTTTGCTGCCTGCCACGGGTCGCGCGCCGGATGGGGCGGTGATCGGGAAGGGTCTATATCCACAGTTGTCCTATGGCATTTCACCCTATATCGCGACTTCGATCTTTGACCCTGATGCGCCACTGCAGGCCAACCTGGGGTTGCGCTTTGCGGGCCGCTATGACCTGGCACCGGGGCTGGTGCTTTCGGGTGCGCTCACCAAGAAATTCATCGGCAACATCGAGGGCACGGGCCGCCCGAATGACTCGATTGCTCGTCACAAAGTTCGCAGTGACGCCTACCTCTATCTCAGCCAAGGCGACCCTGCGATCGAGACGCTGACTTTGGCGTGGTATGGCAAGCCAAGCGACAGCCTTTATACGCGGGTGACGGCTGGCTATCTGGAATCGATGTATGCAGGGGTATCGACTGAACTGCTCTGGCAGCAGGTCGACAAGCCCTATGCGCTGGGGGTCGAGCTGAATTATGTGCGCCAGCGCGATTTCAACCAACTGTTTGGCCTGCAGAATTACGGCGTGATGACCGGGCATGTGTCGGGCTATTACCACTTTGACAACGGGTTTCAGGCACAGGTTGACGTTGGCCGTTATCTGGCAGGTGATGTTGGTGCAACTTTTGCAGTGGATCGTGAATTTGCGAATGGAATCAAAGTTGGTGCTTTTGCGACACTGACCAATATGCCCGCTGCCGAGTTTGGTGAGGGGTCTTTTGACAAGGGAATCCGGGTTGAAATTCCCTTTGCCTGGCTAGCCGGTCGTCCAACGCAAAAGGCAGTTTCGCTCAAAGTGCGGCCACTGCTGCGCGACGGCGGGGCGCGGGTTGACGTTCCGGACCGGCTCTATGAAACGGTGCGCAGCAATCAGCAGAGCGACCTCGATGCCGCTTGGGGGAGATTCTGGAAATGATCCGCATTTCGGCGGCTGTTCTGCTGCTGGCAGGCCTTCTTGGTGGCTGCGGCAATCCGATTTTGGGCAAACTGGCGACCAGCGCTGTAGGGATCTCCCCCTCGGCCCCGCAGGTGCAGCCAGCAGCTGGCGCGCCCGCGATTTGGCTGACTTTGCCCAACAAGGGCGTCAAGTTCGCAATGGGCCTGCTCGAGTCGCGTGACGGTGTGAACATCTACGCATCGCCGGATGGCACGCAGGTGTTTCTGCGTGACGGTATGATCATTGCAACCCGAGGTTTTGGGCCGGATCTGATGTCTTCCGAGGCGCCCGCGATGGCGACTGTCCTGTCGCAGACCCCGCATCGGCGGGTGATGTTTCAGTTGGACGGCACCGATACGATGCAAAGCGAAGTGTTCAACTGCCGCGTCCAACCCACCGCTCCAAAACCGGGGGCGGGTGCCCAAACCGAAGGCGCCTCCACCGTCGTTATGCTGGATGAAATCTGCGAAAATCCGCTCCGCACGATTCGGAATCAATACACCCTGGGTAGAGTCGGGACTGTGGTAAAATCGCGCCAGTGGGTCACTAAAGGTGTCGGATATGCCATCGTTGAGGCGAAAGATGGCTGATGACTCTGGACAAACGCTTTTGTTTTACGTCAAAAGCCGCTAGGATAAATGTCAATACGCCCTCAAACTGGAGTTTTATTATGAAGTTCACCACCCTTGCTTTCGCCTTTGCTCTTGCTTCGACCACCGCCTTCGCTGGTGGTATGGAAGAGCCGATGGCAGACGCTCCTGTCGCAGCGACCGTCACTCAGGGCGCGTCTTCGTCGAACCTGCCGTGGTGGGCAATCGCTCTCGGTGTGGTCGCCGTTGGCGCAGCTGTTTCGGCTTCGAACGGCAGCTAATCAGATCTTCGCGTTTCAGGACGCGTCTGGTTCTAGAAACGCTCAAGCCTTGGCTTGGGCGTTTTGCTTTGTGTATCGGCGTGAATTGGCCGACCCTGCAATATATCCGCAGCACGCCTTGTGAACACAACGCTCGTCTCCATATCTTGAAATATCATTAGACTGGAGAGCGGAATGGCCACTTCCTTTTTTGAAAACCTGCTTGCGGGCGCGAAAAATCTGACCACCCCAGACGGCGCGGGAGAGTTCGCTGATCGGGCTAAAAGCTCTTGGAACGCGCAAAGCACTCTTACCAAGGGGGCGATTGCAGGCGGGCTCTTGGGCGTATTGCTGTCTGGCAACGCGCGCAGGTTGGTAGGGACGGGCGTGAAAGTTGGCGGTGCGGCCTTGATCGGTGGTATGGCCTATAAGGCCTATGAGGACTGGAAGGCGGGCAAAACTGCTTCGGCGACGCAAGCTGGAGGCCCCGTCGCCCTGCCTGAGCCAAACGAGCATTTCTTGCCAACCGACGCGGCTTCTGCCGAGGATCTGGCGCGGCGCTTGTTGCAGGCGATGGTGGCCGCGACCAAGGCCGACGGACAGGTGACCGCAGAAGAACGCGCACGCATCACCTCGCATCTGCCGCAACTGGGCCTTGGCTTGGACGCGCAAGCGATGATCGAGGCGGAATTGGATGCGCCGTTGGATTTCAACCGTATCGCGGGCCTTGCCAAGACGGAAGCCGAGGCGGCGGAGATCTATGCGGCGTCTTTGCTGGCGGTTGACCCAGACGGCGCCGCGGAAAAAGGCTATCTTGCAATGCTGGCCGCGCGGCTGAAACTGGACCCAGGCCTCGTTGCGCATTTGCACGCCAACGCGGCCTGAGTTGGGCGCAGTGTAATCTCAATGCGCGGCTGAGCCGCAAGCGGGTCCTCGCCCTTCCGGCATCGCCGGAAGGGCTCAGGTGGTGTGCTGGGCCCGTGATTTGATCAAAAAATATGTCGGAGACGCCACAAGCCTTGAAAGGCCGTGGCGTGCGTGGTCTGTCTTGCGCAAAGCAGGAGACAGAGCATGCGAGTCTTTATCAACGGTTTTGGCCGCATCGGGCGGTCGGTGTTGCGCGCGGCTCTGCTGGGCCGTGGGCAGGACATAGAGATCGCAGGTATAAACGATATCGCGGCAGCCGAGATGTGCGCCTATCTGTTTGAATTCGACTCTGTGTTCGGTGTTTGGCACGGTGACGTGGCTTTGGAAGCGGGGGCATTGGTTGTGGACGGGCGGGCCATCCCGTTGCACCGCGCGGCCGATATCTCGGCTTTGGAGTTGAAGGGTGTCGATGTGGTGCTGGAATGCACCGGGCGTGCCGATGCGCGCGAGATGGCCACGCGGGGGCTTCGTGCGGGGGCGCGGCGGGTGTTGATCTCGGGGCCGTCCAAGGCTGCAGACCTGACGGTTGTTCTGGGTGCGAATGACGAAGCGCTTGGCAGTCAGAAGATCGTCTCGAACGCCTCTTGCACCACCAATGCGCTCGCGCCTTTGGTGCGGCTGATCCACCAGAATTGGGGGGTGGTCACGGGGTCGATGACGACGATCCACTGCTATACCGGCTCGCAGCCGACGGTGGATGCGCCGGCGGCGGATTTTGCGCGCTCGCGGGCGGCTGCGCTGTCAATGGTGCCGACGACGACCTCGGCGCAGCGATTGCTGGATGAGGTTTTGCCGCAAATCGCGGGGCGCATTGAGGCGTCGGCGGTGCGGGTGCCGACGGCTTCGGTCTCGGCCGTGGATCTGGCGGTGATGACCGAGCGGCCGGCTTTGGTTGCGGATGTGAATACGGCCCTGATGGCCGCGGGCGGGGTGATTGGAACCACGTCCAAGGCGATGGTCTCGACCGATCTGCGCGCGCGATCTGAGAGCGTGATCATGGCTCTGCCCGAGACACGGGTGACGCGGGGCGGCATGCTGCGGGTGTTTGGCTGGTATGACAACGAATGGGGCTTTTCCAACAGGATGCTGGATGTCGCCCGGCGGATGGCTGCATGCTGAAAGGCTTTTTTGTTGCGGGCCCCTTTGACGATGGCGATGCGGTCACCGGGCACTATTACGAGGTGGCCAGCAACGATCCCACGCGGCTTCAGGTCTGGGGTTACAGCGATTGTTTGTCTTATACCGCGGGGGATCTGCTGCGGCTGCATGTCTGTTCTTCCTCGCCGCAAACGCATCTGGTGATTGCGCGCGACGGGGTGGTTCAAGAGGTGGTGGTGGATTGCATGATCGCCACCCAATTCGCGCCAACCCCTCAGGATTGTTCTGAAAACGGTTGCGGCTGGCCCGAAGCCTTTGCTTTGAACCTGCCGGCAGCGTGGCAAAGCGGGGTCTATACCGTTACTCTGACGATTGACGGTCACAGCTCGCAAACGATGTTCGTTGTGCGTGCGGCCCAGCCTCGTGCCAAGATCGTGATGGTTTTGGCGACCGGGACGTGGTGCGCCTATAACGATTGGGGCGGATCGAACCATTATCAGGGCACTACTGGCCCAGAGAGTGCTGATTTTGCACCACACGTCAGCGTTTTGCGGCCATGGGCGCGCGGGTTTGTGCGCTGGCCCGAGGCCGCGCCGCGCATCCCGCACGCCTCGCCCCTGAACAGCCGCCCGCGCTATCCGCATATGGACTATGCCCGCGCGCGCGGCGTGTCGAAGAAGTACGCCTCCTCGGGCTGGGCGGCGTTTGAGAGGCCTTTTGCCCTGTGGTGCGAGGCGCAGGGCATTGCGATTGACTATACCACGCAGCACGATCTGCACCGCGATGCGACGGCGTTGGCGGTGTACGAGCGCGCGTTGATCGTAGGCCATGACGAATATTGGACATGGGAGATGCGCGATCATCTGGAGGCCTGGCTGGACGCTGGCGGTAAATTGGCGCGCTTTGCCGGCAATTTCTTTTGGCAAACACGGCTGTCTGAGGATCTGACAGTTCAGACTTGCTTTAAGACCCGCGCCGAGGCTGAAGACCCGCTTTCTGGCACCAATCGGTTGACCAGCTATTGGGACAACCCGCGCGTCGGGCGGCCTGCCGTGGCAACAATGGGGCTGACGGGGGCGGCGGGGGTTTATGCGGGATGGAGCCGCTGTGCCGCACATGGCTCGGGCGGTTTTGTGGTTTATCGCCCCGAGCATTGGGTGCTGCGCGACACTGGGCTAGGGTATGGCGATGTGTTGGGGGCAGCTTCCAAGGTTTTCGGCTATGAGGTCGACGGCATTGATTACACAGTTACCCACGGGTTGCCCTTTGCCGCTGCCGCTGCGGGGCTTTTGGGGGATTTGACCATTGTTGGCCTGTCACCGGCGACGACTCTGTCGCATTCCACTGGCCCGCATGACCGAGATTTGTTCATCGGCGCCGGCGATGCCGAGGATCTGGCGCTGCGGCTGTATGGCGGGCTGGATGCGGAAAGCATAGGCCGGGCGTCGCGCGGGAATGGCTGTATGGCCGAGTACCGGCGGGGCAGGGGTGCCGTGTTCAACGCAGGTTCCTGTGAGTGGGTGGCAGGGTTGATCAAGCGGGATCGGCCGGTAGAGCAAGTAACACGCAACTTGCTTTTGGGAGATTGGGCCTGAGACGATGCAGCGTTTGTCGATGCACGATTTTAAGCGGGGACCATCAGCTACGCGCATGCCTCAGGTCTCGTTGGACAAACTGATCATGATCGGGTCAGGGCGGCAAGACCCTCCGCAACTAGGATAAGTTGGTCAGCCTCGTCGCGTAGGACCATGCCAAGGCTCGTGTAAAAGGCGCGTGCAGGGATGTTGCTGCGAGAAACCATCAAGCTCAGGAACTGCGGTCGCCAATCGGCCTGCCTCACCGCTTCGGCCAAAAGCCTGCGTCCCAGCCCGAGACCTCGGGCGGCGGGGCTGACGTAGAGGTCTTGCACAAACAGGCCAATCTGGCCGCGCCACGTCGAATACTCGGGAAAGTAGAGCACAAGGCCCAAGGGCTCGTTCGCCTCGGCGATCAGGGCGCGAAAGCGGGGTGTTTCGCCAAAGCCATGCGCGCGCAGGCTTTCTGGGGTCGAAGCGATCGTCTCGCCTTGCTCTGCTGCCATGGCCTGTAAAAGGCGGTGCAGCAGAGGGGCGTCTGTGGATTCGGCGTGTCGGACGTGGGTCAAAGCGCCACCACTGCTGTGCCCGGCAATCGCAGCATGAAGCGGGTTTCGAAAGGGGGCGCACCCTTAGCGGCCAAGCTTTCGAAGAGTGCAATGATTTTGGCCAGTTTCACGGCTTTGCAAGACGCAAGCACACGTCTGAAAGGCGAGACACGATCCTCCAGCCCGACCCGCATATGTCCGCCCATCGCCGCCGTCCCGGTGTCTATCGATATTTGCATAAGTCCCCCTGCCAGCATCGTAAATTGATATTCCTGTCTGCACAGAGAGTTCTTCATGCGTTTATGCCGCACCAAAATGAGACGCTTTGCATCCATGCGGCCCAGAGCACCCAACTCGATGCCGATAAAGATCCGCACGTGCACCTGCCCACGATCGGCGAAATCCGTGAGCAAGGTCAAGTGGCTGATACGACAGTTTGCAAACTCGGCACGC
>JAHEBX010000074.1:14538-16127 GCA_024642045.1 Pseudorhodobacter sp.
GCCTGTGAGGGCGCATGATATAAAGATCTATGACATAAACCTGCTTGCGATGTGGCGACCCTGCCACCATTCGGGGGCTTGCACCAGAGTCTCTGGCGCATGAAGTGGGTGCCGACTAGGCTGCAAGAAAAGAGGTGCGGAATGTTCATCAATGAAACCCCTGAATGGGCTGCGCTTGGGCGCAGCATGCTGACAGCACTAGCCAAGCTGAACGCGGAAGCGGGGTTGATCGGCGATGGATTTGCTTTGGTCGTAACAGTTAAGGGAGCGGATGGCAGGCCGCACGGCTTTTCGCATCGCGGCGATGTGCCAATTTATCCTTGCTCGCTGGTCAAGAGCTTTCACCTTATCCATGCGCTGGCTGCATTGGAAGAAGGGCGCGCTGAACCGCATGGCGACATGGATCGCGCCCTGCGTGACATGATCCGCTATTCTTCCAACACGGCGACAAATTATGTGATCGACTGCATCACGGGCACCACGGGCGATACGTTATTGCAGGGCGCGGAATATCTGGACTGGGTTTCAAAGCGCGAGCGGCTCAATCGGTTCTTTTGGGCGCTGGGCTGGCCCGAATGGGAGGGCGCGAACATCAGCCAAAAGCTGATGGATGACACTCGCTACGGTCGTGAAGCGCAATACGCGGGCCCCGAGGGCACTAACCTTAACGCCCTGCCTGCGCTGGCTGCCGCACGGCTGATGTGGGAGCTGTTTCACGGCGATCTGCCGCTGTCGGCGCCGGTAAGGGCGCGCGCGCAGGCGATCTTGCAACGTGACCCCAAGGGGGTTGCCGCCTTGGAGGCCAGCTATCAGACAAGCGAGTTTTTGGCGGGTGATCTGCCCGAAGGCGTCGAGGTCTGGTCAAAGGCGGGGCATAATCTGTGGACGGGCGATGCCAAAACCAGTTGGTTCAAGCATGATATGGCCAGATTTGCAGCTTTGGGGCGGCGGCCACTGACGATTGTGCTGATGACACAGGGGCGGGATTTGGCGCAGAACAATCCGGCCGCTTTTCCAGCGATGGGCCGTCTGATCTGGGACATGACGACCGAGATTACCCAGCTTTAGCGCGGCCTGAAGCGGATGCGTGGCGACGGGCCTCAGCCGATGGTCTTTGCCAAAATGTTGATCCAGTTTTGCCAGCACAGTTTATCGATAAGCGTGGCCCCATAGCCCGCGGCCTGCATCGCTGCGACCAGCTTGGGCAGACCTGCGGCATCAGCGATGAAATCAGGCATCATCGCGCCGTCGAAATCTGAGCCAAGCGCCACGCCATCCTCGCCCAGACGCTCTAGCAGATGGTCAAGGTGGCGCAGCATTTCCGCCGGTTCTGTGGCCGAGATTTTCACCCCATCTGCCCGCACGAATTGGCAACCAAAGTTCAACCCGACCAAACCGCCGCTTTCTGCCACTGCGGCAAGCTGCTTGTCGGTCAGATTGCGCGAGGCGGCGGTCATTGCATGCGCGCCCGAATGGGTGGCGACAAGCGGTCGCGATGAAAGCGGCGCCACATCCCAAAAACCCGCCTCGTTCAGATGGCTCAGATCAAACAGGATGCCCAGATTTTCACATTCGGCCAAGAGCCGCTT
>JAHEBX010000075.1 GCA_024642045.1 Pseudorhodobacter sp.
CCGCGCGGCGCAACTGGGGCTCAAAGTCGCCGTGGTCGAGGGGCGCGACACCCTTGGCGGCACCTGCCTGAACGTCGGCTGCATCCCCTCCAAGGCGTTGCTGCACGCCACCCATTCTCTGCACGAGGCAGAGCATAATTTTGCCAAGATGGGGCTGAAGGGCAAGTCGCCTTCCGTTGATTGGGACCAGATGAAGACCTACAAGCAAGAGGTCGTCGACGGAAATACCAAGGGCATCGAATTTCTGTTTAAAAAGAACAAAGTAACCTGGATCAAAGGCTGGGCCACGATCCCTGCGCCGGGTCAGGTCAAGGTCGGCGATGAGGTGCACGAGGCGAAAAACATCGTCATCGCCACGGGGTCAGAAGCAGCCTCTTTACCCGGTGTGACGGTTGACGAGGAAACCGTCGTGACCTCGACCGGTGCGCTGACACTCAAGAAAATCCCGAAATCATTGGTCGTCATCGGCGCCGGCGTCATCGGCCTTGAGATGGGCTCGGTCTACGCCCGTCTTGGCACGCAAGTGACCGTGGTCGAATACCTCGACACGATCACCCCCGGCATGGACGGCGAAATCGCAAAGAACTTCCAGAAAATCCTTGTAAAACAGGGATTTAAATTCATTCTTGGCGCCGCCGTTCAGGGGGCTGAAGTCAAAAATGGCAAGGCGAAAGTCACTTATAAACTGCGCAAGGACGAGTCCGAAGCAACACTGGATGCCGACTGCGTTCTGGTCGCCACAGGCCGTAAACCCTATGTCAACGGCCTTGGGCTAGAGGCTTTGGGCGTCGAGATGCTGCCGCGCGGGCAAGTGAAGACCGACGATCATTATGCCACCAATATCAAAGGCTTGTATGCCATCGGCGACGCAATTGTCGGCCCGATGCTCGCGCACAAGGCCGAAGACGAAGGCATGGCGCTGGCCGAAATCATGGCGGGCAAGGCCGGTCATGTGAACTACGGTGTCATTCCGGGCGTGGTCTATACCACCCCCGAAGTGGCCTCTGTCGGCCAGACCGAAGAGCAACTGAAAGAGGCCGGGCGCGCCTATAAGGTCGGCAAATTTCCCTTCATGGGCAATGCCCGCGCCAAGGCCGTCTTTCAGGCCGAGGGCTTTGTAAAGCTGCTGGCAGATGCCGCCACCGACCGCATTCTGGGCTGCCATATCATCGGCCCCGGCGCGGGCGATCTGATCCATGAGGTTTGCGTGGCGATGGAGTTTGGCGCCTCGGCGCAAGATCTGGCCCTGACGTGTCATGCGCACCCCACCTATAGCGAGGCTGTGCGCGAAGCAGCCCTTGCCTGCGGTGACGGCGCAATCCACGCCTAAGCCGCCCGCGCGCCCGCTTTGTCGCGAGCGGGCGCGGACCGGATCCGAGTGCGCAGCCAATCCAACAGCCCCGAAGGCGCATCTGTAGGGCTGATCCCCACCACCGGCGTGCAATCGGCATTGACCACTTGCACGTTCAGCCGCATCGGCAGACCCGGTTTCACCTCGGTGATATCAACGCGCTGCAACTCGGGGTCGTGATCAATCGGCCCTTTGCGGCTCTCGCTTTGCACAAGACGGACAACCCTCGAAATCAGCACGGCGGCTGCCCTGCGGCATTGTGTTGTGCAAATCTCACGATGCCAAAAGCCGCAGCCCCTGTGTCACATCGGTGCGCACGGCCAGTCGCAAGCCCGGCTCATCGCCCGCCCGCAAGGCGGCAAGGATCACCCGATGATGATGCGGCACCTCGCGTCGGCGCATCTTTTGATAGAGCGCACGCATGGTCGGACCCAGTTGCAGCCAGACCGTCTCGCACATCGCCAGCATCGCGGGCGTCTGCGCGCGCAGATACAGCGTGCGGTGAAATTCGAGATTGGTGCGCACATAGGCCACCGCATCCTGATTGAGCACGGCCTCCTGATTCATCGCGTTGATCGCGGAAAGTCGGTCGATCAGCGCGAAATGCGCGCGCGGCAGGGCGCGGCTGGCCATCTCGGGCTCTAGCATGGCGCGAATAGCCGCCAGTTCCTCGATCCGTTCGGGCGAGAGTTCAGGCGTCGAGATGCGCCCCGACGACGAGATGGAAAACGCCCCCTCGGCCACCAGACGCCGCACTGCCTCGCGCGCCGGGGTCATCGAGACGCCGAATTGCTCGGCAATGCCGCGAATGGTCAGCGCTTGGCCGGGGGCCAGCTCGCCGTGCATTACCTGTTGGCGCAGGCTACGGAAAAGCCGCTCGTGAACGGCCGCGTTTGGATCGGCAAGGCGGGGCGAAATGGGCATGCGCACAGCCAAGCACCCTTGCTGCCCTGCGGTCAATCCCCCTCGACATCGAAGCGGATCGATTGCAGCGCGCCGCCCTCGCGTTTGAGCCAGTTGCGCTCGGCCTGCCAGTGTGGAAACAGCCGCTCGACCACCGCCCAGAACCGCGGCGAGTGGTTCATCTCGAGCATATGCGCCACCTCATGCGCGGCAACATAGTCAAGCACGCGCGGCGGTGCCATGATCAGCCGCCAGGAATACATCAGCGACCCATCCGAGGTGCACGACCCCCAGCGCGAGCGCGTATCGCGCAAGGAGACCTGCGCCACCCGGCGCCCGATCTGCGAGGCATAGTGGTCCGAGGCCTGCACCAGCCTGTCGCGCGCCCTCACCTTCAGATAGGCCGCCACCCGCGCCGCCACCCGCGCAGGATCGCCCGGCACCACCAGCTGATCCGCTTCGATCCTTACCGAGCGCCCGGCGCCGCTGACGATGGGCAAATGCCGCCCCTCTACCGGGATCTCTGCCCCGAACCTGACCCCCACCGTCGCCGGCATCCGCGCCAGGGCTGCCCTGATCCAATCTTCTTGCGCACGGGCAAAGGCCACGGCTTCGGATTCGCGCGCGCGGGCCGGCATCGACAGCGATACCTGCCCCGTAGTCTGGCTCACACGCAGCGAAAACCGCCGCGCCCGCACGGACCGCTTCAAGGTGATCGAAATAGCAGGAGAACCGGATAACAGCAGCATGGGGCCTCTGGACAGGGGCCTTCAGCATAGCTATCTGCATGCCAGCCGCAACCGCTTCGAAAAGCCTTTGACACTCCGCGCGTCTTATGGCAAGCGGCTGCATTCCGAATTGATGGCCCACTTTGGGGCCTGCCTGAATAAAGGGGATACCATGCCTTTGGCAGAATGGGGAACCAAGCGTATTTGCCCGACGACCGGCAAGCGCTTTTACGACCTGAACCGCAGCCCGATCGTCAGCCCCTATACGGGCGAAGTGGTCGATATCGAAACGGCACGTCGCAAGATGGCGGCGGCCGTGATCAGCCGCGTGCAGCCTGAAAAAGACGAAGATGCCGTGTTGGTCGATGATCTGGACACTGATGATGATCTTCTGGTTGCCGACGATTCTGATGATTCAGATATCGACGACGAGCTGCTGGAAGACGATGCAGACGACACCGTGTCGCTTGACGATCTGACCGATGTGGCCAGCAACGAAGACGACGCCTAATTGCTGTGGCAAGGGCGCGAAAGGCGTGCATTTTCTGCTTGCACCGCCCCGCGCCCTCGCCTAAACACCGCTCACGACGCGCCCAACGTCGGATAAGGATGGGGTCATAGCTCAGATGGGAGAGCGCTTGAATGGCATTCAAGAGGTCGGGAGTTCGATCCTCCCTGGCTCCACCAAACCTTCCAGGCCACCTGAAAAAGCCGCCCTTTGATCAGGGCGGCTTTTCGGTTTTCGGGGCTCAGAACTGGCAATTCGCAGGCAGGCTTTGCCGCACGCGCGAAAGGAAATGGCGCGACAGGTTTCCCTGCCGCGCCCCAACCCATCCGCCAAAATCTGGCTTATGCTTCGGCTGCTTCTTCCGAGTCAGCACCGTCATCAACGAAACCAGCCGGAGCCGAGACGTTGGCCACAACAAAGTTGCGCGCGATGGTGGTCTTGGCGCCTTTGGGCAGCTCGATGTCGTGAATGTGGATCACATCACCGATCTTGCGGCCGGTCAGATCCACAGTGATGTGGTCCGGAATATCGCCCGCTTTGACTTCCAGTTCGACTTCCGAACGCACCACAACCAGTGTGCCGCCACGCTTGAGGCCGGGGCTTGCTTCGTGGTTGACGAAATCAACGTGGATGAAGAGGTTGATGCGGTTGTCGTCGTGCAGACGCATCAGGTCGACGTGGGTCGGAAGATCCTTGACCACATCGCGCTGAACGCCACGGCAGATGACATGCACATCGTCCATGCCCGCAACCTTCAGGTTGAAGAGCGAGGACAAGAAGCGACCGGCCTTCAGGTGCTTGAGCAGCGCATTATAAGGGATTTGGATCGCTTGCGGTGCAACATTGTCACCATAAACGACGCCAGGTACGAACCCGTTGCGACGGGCTTGACGGGCGGCCCCCTTGCCTGTCCCCGTCCGTACCTCGGCTAGAAGATCTTTGATCTCGCGTGCCATAGGATATTTCTCCAATATAAGTCCGCCAACGTTCAAGGGTGCATGGCGCGACTTGGGGTCCTTAGCGGGGAATCACCGCGAAGGAAAGCAGGAACTGAAGGGTTTTACCGCCGTTTTCGGGTTTTTGGCGCGTTTTTGGGCCGTTGCGCGAACATGCACAGTCTGATCCCGCCCGCAAGGCAGCGCTTTTTGGCCCTATCTTGCTGTGCCAGATACGTTTTAACCTGACAAAAGCTCTAACGGGAGAATTTCGGATGTGTTCCAAGAGTGGTTCCGCTTTGCCAACGGTTATGATTGAGAATGATCGCGTCAAAGTTACCGAGTGGCGGTTTAAAAAACGCGGCGACAACACCGGATGGCATCGCCATGCCTTTGATTATGTTGTCATCCCCCTGTTCGATGGTGTTCTCGAAATCGATCTTGGCGACGGAGAAAAGATCAAAGCTCATCTGCAGAATGGCGTGCCTTATTTCCGCGAAATTGGCGTGGAGCACGATGTTTTCAACGGCAACGATTTTGAATGCGCGTTTGTGGAGGTTGAACTTTTGCAACCCAGAAACGATGCGGCAACGTTTTAGCTTTTGTGCCGTGTTGAATTTCGGGCTCATGCTTGGGCAGTTCGTGGCTAACACTGTCTCGCCGCGAAATCTTCCGGCCCTGTCGCAACCGCACTAGCCGAGGCGGCTTCCTCGCGCTAGGTCTCGCGCATCAACCGGAGCCCGCATGTCCCGCCTCGCCACTCTCACCCAAGCCCGCCCCGCCGTGGCGGCTTTTGCTGCGATGGGCGTACTGTGGGGCACATTCGCTGCCGATCTGCCCGACATCAAGGTGATGCTGGGGGTGGATGAGGCGCAACTGGGTCTGCTGCTCTTCATGACCCCGATCGCCGCCGTGGGCGCGATGCTGATGGCACCTCTGGCGGGCAACGCCTTTGGTCGCTTTGCGCTGCCCTTGTCTTGTGCCTTGATGTGCATGGGCTTTGTGCTGCCAGGGCAGGTGGGGCTTGCGCTTTTCCCGTTTGCGATGATGGCGGCGGGAGCGGGGACCGGGTTGACGGATGTGATGATGAACGCCCGCGTCGCAGCAATGGAAAACGACCGCGGCGCGCCCTTGATGAACCTTTGTCACGCGGCCTACAGCTTTGGCTATGCGGGTGGGGCGATTGTGACGGGCGCGCTGCGTCAAGCGGGGCACGCACCGCCCGTCGTGTTGACCCTGATGGCGACGCTGGCGGTGCTGATCTCGCTGGCAACAGTCGAATCCGATGGTCGGATCGACGGCTTGACCCGCCCCAAAGGGCGCGGGGCGGCGCAGTTGGGCTGGTTGCCCATCCTGGGGGGGGCGATGGTGATGGTGGCCTTTATGACCGAGAACGCCGCCGAGAACTGGTCCGCGCTGCATATCGAGAAAACCTTGGGTGGATCGGCCAGCGCGGGGGCTGCAGGCCCTGCGCTGATGGCGGTGACGATGGGTGTGGCGCGGCTCTTCGGCCAAGGGCTTGCCATGCGCGTCCCTGCGCTTTGGCTGCTGATTGGCGGCGCTGTGGTCTCGGCCCTGGGCGCGCTGACGGCTGCCGCCGCGATCAACCCTGCGATGGCCTATCTGGGGTTTTTTGTCATGGGCATCGGCTCTTCGGTTATCGCCCCCACCGCCTTTTCGCTGGTGGGACAGCGCGCAGATCCCAAGGCCCGCGCCCGCGCCGTGGCGCGCGCTACCTTGTTGGGATATTTCGGCTATTTCTTTGGCCCACCACTTGTGGGGATGATCGCGGGCCAGTTCGGCCTGCGGTTTGCCTTTGTCTTCGCGGCGATGTTGCTGGCCTGTGTTCCGCTGCTTGCGCGCGGCCTGACCCGCGCGCGTTAAACCCAGTCGCCTTCAAAGTCGCGCGGCACAAGCACATGCTCGCGGCTTAGCTCTGTGGCCTTTTGCACACCACAAAGCGCCATCGAGATATCCAGCTCTTTATGGATAATCTCCAGCGCTTTGGTCACTCCCGCCTGCCCCATCGCCCCGAGCCCATAGATATAGCTGCGGCCGATAAACGTTCCCTTGGCCCCCAGCGCCAGCGCCTTGAGCACGTCCTGACCCGACCGGATACCGCTGTCGAGATACACCTCGGTCTTATCTCCCACCGCCGCCACGATCGAGGGCAACACGCGGATTGAGGACAAAGCGCCATCCAACTGCCGCCCGCCGTGGTTCGAGACAATAATCGCATCCGCGCCCACATCCATCGCCATGCGTGCATCATCGGCGTCAAGGATGCCCTTGAGGATCAGCTTGCCGCCCCATTGATCGCGAATACGCTTGACCTTGTCCCAGGTCAGCAGCGGGTCGAATTGCTCGTTGGTCCAGGCGTTTAGGTTGGCAAGGTCCGTCACCCCCTTGGCGTGGCCGACGATATTGCGGAAGGTGCGGCGCGGGGTGGACAGCATCTCAAACGCCCAGCGCGGCTTGGTCATGATGTTCAGGATATTGGGCAGCGTCAGGCGCGGCGGCGTGCTCAGGCCGTTTTTCAGATCCTTGTGCCGCTGACCCAGAATCTGCAAGTCCAGCGTCACCACCAGCGCCGAACATTTCGCCTTGCGCGCCCGCTCGATGATGGCATCGACAAAGCCTTCGTCCTTCATCACATAAAGCTGGAACCAGAACGGCGTTGGGCTGAATTGCGCGACATCTTCGATTGAACACACCGACATGGTCGAAAGGGTAAACGGCACCCCAAACGCCGCCGCCGCCCGCGCGGCCTTAATCTCACCATCCGCGCGCTGCATGCCGGTAGACCCCACCGGAGACAGGGCCACCGGCATCGACACGGCCTCGCCCATCATCGTCGTCGCGGTTGAACGGCCCGTCAGATCGCGTGCTACCCGCTGACGCAGCCGGATCTTGACGAAATCCGAAGTGTTCTCGCGAAAGGTCTGCTCGGTATAGCTTCCCGACTCTGCGTAGTCGTAGAACATCTTGGGCGTGCGCTTTTTGTAAAGCTGCTTGAGATCGTCGATGCAGGTAATCACGGGCATGGCGGAACCTTTGGAGCAAATTGGTTACCTATGGTCACCAATTTGCATCGGCAGTGCAAGCGGCGATTTGCGTCAGGCGCGCGCTCAAACCGAATGGGCGCCCTTGGCAAGGGCTGCCACAAAGGCGAGGACATCCTTGACGGGTTTGCCGGTGCTGATTTCCTTGACGATGGCCGATCCGACCACGCAGCCATCGGCCACGCTGGCAATCGCCGCCGCCGCTTCGGGGGTGTTGATGCCAAAGCCTACGATCACCGGCAAATCGGTCGACTGTTTGATCCGTGCCACCTCTGGCCCCACATCCGACGCCTGTGCGGCCGCAGCCCCGGTGATGCCGGTGACCGAGACATAATAGACAAAGCCCGAGGTGTTTTGCAGCACTTTGGGCAGGCGTTTGGCATCAGTGGTCGGCGTCGCGAGGCGGATGAAGTTCATACCTGCCTTTTGCGCGGGGATGCACAGCTCGTCATCCTCCTCGGGTGGCAGATCGACGATGATCAGCGCGTCAATCCCAGCCTCCGTGGCCTGTTGCAAAAACAGATCGACGCCGCGCGAATAAATCGGGTTGTAATAGCCCATCAGCACGATCGGAGTCGTAACATCGCCTGCACGGAATTCGCGCACCATTTGCAAGGTTTTGTCCACCGTCATCCCGCC
The DNA here is from genome assembly GCA_024642045.1 of Pseudorhodobacter sp. Classification (GTDB taxonomy): domain Bacteria; phylum Pseudomonadota; class Alphaproteobacteria; order Rhodobacterales; family Rhodobacteraceae; genus Cypionkella. The sequence goes on from JAHEBX010000075.1 coordinate 8,127, forward strand.
TTCCAGCGCGCGCTGACCGGCAAGCTGGATCGTGGCACCATCTGCCATCGGGTCGGTAAAGGGCAGCCCCAGCTCGATGATATCAACCCCGGCGGCGGGTAAACCTTGCATCACCGCAAGCGAGCGGGCAACATCGGGGTCGCCCGCCATGATATAGGATACAAAGGCCTTTTTGCCCTGCGATTTCAGCCGCGCAAAAGTGTCATCGATTCTGGTCATGTTCCGGCCCATCCTTGCAAGTCCAACAGGGGTTTGCACGTCAGCACCGGGAAAATCAATGGCCCGCCTGAACGAAAACGCTCAGGCAACGGCTTGCGGAGCCGCCGAGATGATCCAATGCGTGCCGAACTTGTCTTTCACCATGCCGAAGCCGGGCGAAAAGAAGGTCGGCTGGAACGGCTGAATAATACTGCCCGCCTCTGCCAACGCCTTGAAGACCCGTTCGGCCTGCGCAACGTCGGGCGCGGTTTGCATCACCGAAAAGCCCGCCTGAGGATCGCCCTCGACACCCGGCGGATAGTCGGATGCCATCAGCACACCGTCATACAGCGTGACTTGCGCGTGCATGATGCGGGCGCTCTCTCGCCAAGCGGGTGGCGCCTCTGGCCCCTCGGCATAGCGCATCTGTTGCAGATCGCTGCCGTGGAAAACCGTTTTGTAGAACGCCAGAGCCTCGGCGCATTGGCCTTGAAAATGGATATAGGGCATCGTCGGCATCAGATTCTCCTTTACCCAAAGCATGACTGGTCGCATCCTTTTTGGCAAAGGCATTGAGGTCTGCATGGCGACGATACGCTTTACCTCGCATCTGGTGCGACACCGCCCGGCCCCTTTGATCGAGGCGGCGGGCGGCACGGTTGCCGAAGTCTTGTCCGCAGGGATGGCGGGGGACGATCTGCTGCGCGGCTATATCGTGGATGAGCAGGGCCGTCTGCGCAAACACGTCAATATCTATCTTGACGGCACGCTGATCGCGGATCGGTTGCGGCTGTCCGATAAAGTGGGGCCAAAATCGGAAATCTATGTGTTGCAAGCACTCTCGGGGGGATGACGATGCAAAGACTTTGGGTTGGCACCCGAAAGGGGCTGTTCGCGTTTGATCCGACCGATGCAGGCTGGCGACAGGCGGGCCCGCCGGCCTTTCTGGCAGCACCTGTGACCTTTGTGCTGGATGATCCGCGCGATGGCGCGCTTTACGTTGCGCTCAGCCATGGACATTTCGGCTGCAAACTGCACCGCTCGGATGATCGCGGGGCCACTTGGGTCGAATTGCCGCCCCCGGCCTTTCCGAAATCCGATGCCCCCGATGCGCCCTCGCTCGAGTTGATCTGGTCGATCACGCCTGCAGGTGCCGATCAACCCGGCGCGCTTTGGATCGGCACCATTCCGGGCGGGCTGTTCCGCTCGGATGATCGCGGGGCGAGCTGGCAGATCAACGAACCGCTCTGGACCCATCCTGACCGCGCCAAATGGATGGGTGGGGGCTATGATCACCCCGGCATCCATTCCATCCTTGTCGATCCGCGCGATAGCACTCACGTCAGCATCGGCGTCTCAACCGGGGGGCTCTGGATCACCCGCGACGCAGGCCTGACATGGACACTCGCAGGCCACGGCTTGCGCAACGACTACATGCCGCCCGGTCAAACCCAAGACCCGCTGATGCAGGACATACACCTGATGGCTGCCCCCGCCTGCGACCCTGACCGGATCTGGGTGCAACACCACTGCGGCATCTTCGTCTCCGACGATGGCGGCCTGACGTTTCTCGAAAGTGTCGATGTCAAACCGTCGGTTTTTGGTTTTGCCGTGGCGCCGCATCCGCAAGACCGAAACCGCGCCTTTTTCGCCCCCGCGATCAAGGACGAATACCGCGTGCCGCGTGACGGAAAACTCGTCGTCACCGAGACCCACGATGGCGGCAAGACCTTTGCCATCCGGGATAAGGGCCTGCCGCAGGCCGAGGCTTACGATCTGATCTATCGCCACGGTCTGGTGATCGACACCACGGGCCAAAACCTCGCAATGGGCTCGACGACCGGCAACCTGTGGTGCAGTGGCGACACAGGCCAAAGCTGGAGCCTCGTCAGCCATACCCTGCCCCCGATCGCCTGCTTGACCTTCGCCCCCTGACGCAAATCCCTTGACCGCACCGCCCGTCCTGCCTATGCCGCAGACGGTCTAGCAAAAGGGGTTTAACCATGGGTTTCAAGATGGGTATCGTGGGTCTGCCGAATGTGGGCAAATCGACCCTTTTCAACGCGCTGACCCGAACCGCCGCCGCACAGGCCGCGAACTTCCCCTTTTGCACCATTGAGCCCAACGTCGGCGAGGTTGCCGTTCCCGATGCGCGGCTTGAAAAGCTCGCCGCCATTGCCGGTTCGAAAACCATCATTCCGACCCGAATGACCTTTGTCGATATCGCGGGCCTCGTGCGCGGCGCCTCTAAGGGCGAGGGCCTGGGCAACCAGTTCCTTGCCAATATCCGCGAATGTGATGCCGTGGCCCATGTGCTGCGCTGTTTTGAAGACGGCGACATCACCCATGTCGAAGGCCGCATTGATCCCGTCGCCGACGCCGAAACGATTGAGACCGAGCTGATGCTCGCCGATATGGAAAGTATCGAGCGCCGCATCACCAACCTCGCCAAGAAACTGCGCGGCGGCGATCAGGATACGCTGGATCAGCACCGCCTGTTGACCGAGGCCCTCGCCGCCCTGAACGCTGGCAAACCCGCCCGCACCGTTACCGTCTCTGCCGACGACCGTCGCCAGTGGGATATGCTGCAACTGCTGACCGCAAAGCCCGTGCTCTACGTCTGCAACGTCGAGGAGGCCTGTGCGGCCTCGGGCAACAGCCAATCCGACCGCGTGGCCGAGATGGCCCGCAGCCAAGGCGCAGGATCGGTGGTGATCTCCGCCAAGATCGAAGAAGAAATCAGCCAGCTTTCCGAAGACGAAGCTGCAATGTTTCTCGAAGAAATGGGCCTGCACGAGGCTGGCCTCGACCGCCTGATCAAGGCGGGCTACGAACTCCTCGGCCTGCGCACCTATTTCACCGTCGGCCCGAAAGAGGCCCGCGCCTGGACGATCGAGGCGGGCTGGCTCGCCCCCCGCGCCGCCGGTGTGATCCACGGTGATTTCGAAAAGGGCTTTATCCGTTCTGAAACCATCGCCTATGACGACTATATCGCAGGAAAAGGCGAGACTGGTGCCAAAGAAGCCGGAAAATTCCGCGTCGAGGGCAAGACCTACGAGGTCAAGGACGGCGACGTGCTGCATTTCCTGTTCAGCGGCTGATTTGGGGAGGTGGCCCCATTCGGGGCTGTCCTTACACGAACCACCAGTTCGCCCCGAGCCCGCGAAAAAACGTCAAACGGGCCGAGCGCGCCGTATATCGCCGCTTCGGCGAGGCTGTGAGCTGCAATTTCGCCCTCGGAACTGCGACCGAGAGCAAGCGCTATATCGGCGAGCGCCCTGACGCCGACGCAGGCTTGCAATATCTCAACGCCCGCTATTGGGAGCGCCGACCGGTGATGTTCATCCAGCCGGATTGGGGCGCGGTCAAGACGGCAGGCGTTGGGATCAATCGGCATAGCCAGAGTTTTGATACTCGGGTCGATATGAGCGATGGGACTGGGGATTATGCAACGGCGGCTCCACACGTCTACCCCTCCCCCGCAAAACGGCACTTCGGCACCGCTTTCCCTCTTGCCCCCGGCCTGTCGCCTGATTAAATACCCAAGGAACGGAAGCGTGGCTGAGAGGCCGAAAGCACTCGGTTGCTAACTGAGCGTAGGGGGAACCCTACCGTGGGTTCGAATCCCACCGCTTCCGCCACCACCCCATCCAGCGTGCTATCGTTGCTTTGAAACGGCGCTGTTGGCGTTGCCGAGTGCCGCTCAGGCCCCCAACGCTTTACCCAGAATGATCCCGAAGGCCGCGGCGATGCGCAGAATGAACGGTTTCGACCTTGCCATTCTCAAGCCCCTTGGCTCTGCAAATGGAACAATCGGTCGACCTGATCGTGCAGATGGTCGTCACAGGTCACGTCGGAAACAGTCGCTCGGCAGGGGGCCCAGGCCGTGAAGCCGCGAAACGAGGGGCTCAAACCGGTGTGCAACAGATGAGCATCAGGAAAGCGGATGAGGGTCGAGGTCCGCGCCCGCATTCGTCGCATCTTAGACCAAACCCTGAGCCGTGAACCGACTGCGCCAGGAGCGCCTCTCGGCCCGTCTGTGATGCTGTGGGCCGCGGGCCGGTCATCACCTGCGCATGTTCCCTCAAACCCGCAAGCATCGTGATCCGCGCGCCCAAGTTGCCCATGAACCCACATAACCCCGTTATATATGGCAGGCTTTTGCCGTAAACTTGGGCCGTAGTTGACCCTCGGTCTTTATCCCCCAAGGTCTAATTCGCGCGCTGAAACTGGGCCTGTACTGGCGCTGGCAAGCTTTCGCCGACACCTTGGCATGAAACCGCCAAATCGCGACGCGTCGACATTTGATTCAAGGCCGCAATTCCGCGACAAGAAGCACCTCAAAACACGACAAGCGAGCCTTTTTGCGACGGCGCCAGCCTTGGCGCTCATGGGTGGCGCCGTGGGCTGTAGCGAAAAGACATTGGTTTCAAACCAAGAAGGAAACGGCAGAATGAACTTCAAGAAATGGCCCCGAACCGATGTGGGCACGGTCTTGCTGCACTGGGCGGTCGTCGGTGCGATCGTCGTTTTGGCTCTGTCAGGTCTGCGCTATATCAGTGACGATGGCGATGTTGCGATGGTGCGCGAAATCGATGCCTATTTGCCTGCCAACAGCGTTTGGCTCATTCACATTGGCGCAGGCTATGTGCTCACGCTGATAATGGTTGCATATGCGCTTTACATTTCCAAGGCGCGACTTGGTGATCGCATCAAGCTGAATGCCGCGCGCATTCAAGGGCTGTTTGGCACGGCCAAGGCGCGCTGGTCCGTGATAAACATCATGATGATCTGGAGCTTTTTCATCGCGGCAATTGGCGCCTGCATCACGGGTTGGCTGGCGTACTATGGCATGGCAGGCTCTGTCCTTTGGCTGCACCAGCAATGCGCTTGGGCCATCTTGAGCTTTCCGGTCCTGCATGTGTTAGCGCAGTTGCGGCTGGGCGGTGTGCCGCATCTGATCCGCGTCGTCCGACCCAAGCAGGCCGAAGCGGCGGCCGAAGAGATCGACCTTGCCAATGTCGTGGCGGACCTGCTGGCAGAGCGGCGCGCAGCGCAACGCATCACCCTCCCCACGTCCTCGCAGTCGCGTTAGGCCTGAGGTAAGATATGACGACTATCCACTCTCATCCTCTGGTTTCGGCTATCGTGTCCAGCGTTCTGTTCGGCAGCGGATTGGTTGCCTTTGACTGGTATCAAAGACCGCGCCTTGTCGTCGAGGCGATCACCGCCGCGCAATCCCCCACAATCGACGGCGATTTGTCCGATGAGGTCTGGCGCACGGCAAAACCGGTCCGGGTCCTGACCCGGCACGGCGGCGATTTTGGCGGCAGCGGCGACAGCACCATCGAAGTGCGCGCCGTGCATGACAGCCAGAACGTCTATCTTGCGCTGCAATGGGATGATCCCACCCGTTCGTTGGATTATCTGCCCTTGTTCAAGGACGAAGAGGGCTGGCACAGCCTGCAAACCAACGATCAAAAGGCGGATTCGCAGCACTTTTTTGACGACCGGATTGCCATCATGCTTGCCCGGCCGGGTCTGCCGCTGATCGGTGGTGCCATTCACTTGGGCAAAGCCCCCCTGCCCGGCGGCCCGCCGTCGATGACAGGGCGCGGGCTGCACTATACGGACGCGGGCAAGATGGTTGACCTATGGGTCTGGCACGCGGCTTTCGGTGCGCTGACCGACCGGGTTCAGGATAGTTATATCGGGCCTCCGCGCGCCTTTACGGCCGCACAGCTTGCCGGCGCCGAGCGCTATATGGGCGGCATTGGCGACGACGACCCGGCGCACCCGGTTGCCACCTTGAACTTCAAGCAACCCACAGAGGTGGCGCCCGGGCATGTGCTGCCACTGACCCTGCCCATCGCCAGCGCGCTGACCCTCAACCAGATCAATCTGGATGCCGATGTCAGCGCACCTTCGACGCAAGCGAACCTTTGGGCCGTGCGGCAATCAGCCTTGAAACCCTATTCGCCCGCCGAGAATGCAGCCCTTCCGGCCGGCTCGGTGATCCCCGGAACGATCCTTGATGACATCACCCAACCGGGACCAAAGGACGTCGTCGCGCGCGGCTATTGGGCAGGAGGTCATTGGGTGCTGGAACTCAAACGCAGCCTCGAGGCGGGCGAGAAGGACCTGACCTTCAGCGACGGGATCATGCTTTGGTTCGCCGTCTTCGATCATTCGCAAAGCCGCCACACCTATCACCTTCGTCCCCTCATCGTGGAGATGCCATAATGGCCAAGACCTTCAACGTTACCGTCCAAGATCAGCACTTTCCTGTCACCGCCGGTGGTCGCCTTTTGGATGCCGCGCTGCAAAACGGTGTTGATTTGCCACATGATTGCCGCGCGGGCCAATGCGGGGCCTGCACGATCGAGCTGACCCAAGGCATCACGCTTGGCGGCGAAGTCGGCTGCGGGAATATTCTGGCCTGTCAGGCAAGAGTGTTCTCGAACCTCGTGATCACGCCGCATGATGCGCCCGACCCGATGCGCTGCGCGGGCGTGGTCGAAGAGGTCAGCCAGCTTGCGGCGGATGTGGTCAAGGTGAGCGTCAAGCCGCGTCGTCCGATCGATTGGCTGCCCGGACAATACATGAAGCTGCAGTTTGGCCGCTTGCCTGCACGCAGTTTCAGCCCGACGGCCAAACTGTCGGATGGAAGCTTTGATGATCGGCTGACGTTCCATATCAAGCAAGTGCGCGACGGGCTGGTTACGCCGAAGCTGGGCCACGAAATCACAGCGGGCAGCAAAGTCACCATCGAGGGGCCATTTGGTCACGCTTTCTTGCGAGAAGACCACGCGGGCCGGATTGTGCTGTTGGGCAGCGGCACCGGCTTTGCCCCGATCTGGGCGATTGCCGCAGCCGCACGCAAGGCCTCGGCGACGCGTCCAATGGTGCTGATCTGCGGGGCAAGAAGTATCGAATCGCTCTACATGCAGGCGGCATTGCATCAGGCGCACAAACACCCCCAGACGCGGTTGCAGATTGTGCTGGAAAAGCGCCATGCCAAATTGCCGACAATCCCTTGCGGCACCCCTGCCGATCACATGCCCGCCCTTAACCCCGATGACGTGGTGTTCGCGGCGGGCAGCCCTCGCATGGTGGAAAAGGCCCGCGAGAAAGCCAAGATTGTTGGCGCGCGTTTTTACGCAGATGCCTTTACGCCGCAGGGTGCATCACGGCCGGCGGCCTCTACGGGGCTGGGCCGGTTGGCGCGGCTCTTTGCTGCGCCCGGACGCTGAACCGGCGGCACGCGGTCGCGGTGCGCGGCTTGTGCCAAACCGGTGGCGGTAGCGCTGTGCCTCCGGGCTGTGGCCCTAAGCCCGGCGGTCGCCCCGTTTGTCGTGCCCTAATCCAGATCGTGCCCGCTGCGGTTCGACTGATGCTCACTCAATGCCTATGGGAGGCCACCTGCTCTTGCGCGGAAAGGACAAAAGGCTCAGGTAGGCGCAAAAGACAGGAGCCTGGCCCGAAAATTTGATTGTGAAATGAAGCGGCGCCCTGCCTTGGCCAGACAGCACGAGCAACAAGGCCCGCGGAAAACGCAGGCCGCATCGCCGGTCGG
>JAHEBX010000076.1 GCA_024642045.1 Pseudorhodobacter sp.
GTCGAAAACGGCTTGGGTGGCAATTTCGACGGTTGGGTTTCGGGCAGGAAATGGCGGGTCGCGGCTGTTTCCTGGCCCGACGCCAATTCGGCCGCTGCGATGCCAGTCAATGTGCTGCGCGCTGTGCCAAGACCATTGCACACGCAGGCTGCAAACAGACCCTCATCCAAAGGCTTCATCACCGAAACGCCATTCTGCGTCAAACAAAGATGCCCGGCCCAAGTATGCTCCATCTGCATGCCACGAAGCTGGGGAAAGCGTCGATCAAACTTTTGCTGATGCACCTTCGCGGTGCGCTGCAACGTCGCCTCGGACGGCTCCATCCCTGGCTCGAAGGTGGCGCAGGTGCGGGTGATAATGCGATTGCCGCCTTGTCCCGTGTCAATACGGCGCATTGTCGTCCCCATCGGGTCTGAGGGGGTTATGCCCCAACGCGGCTGTCCGCCAAGCGCCTTTAACGCAGGCCCATCCAATTCGGCGGTCATCGAGGCGTAAAGGAACACATGCATCAGGCGGTTTTGTGCGAAGCCAAAGCTCTCCAAATGGCCATTATTGGTCAGGATCACCTTGCCTGCCTGCACCTGCCCCTTGGGCGTGACAACGACCCAACCGCGGCCGGAGCGCTCGATCTTTGTCACAGGGCTATTCTCATAAACTGCGACGCCGTCCCGCCGCAGCCCTTCACCAAACCCGCGAATATAGCCGGCTGGTTGCAGCATTACCGTGCCGGGCGTGTAGAGCCCCGAGTGGTAATGTCGGCTTCCGGTCAGGTCGAACATCGCTTGCGCATCAAGCCGTTGGTTTGGCTCGCCGAGGTCGCTCAGATGCTGCGCATAGCTTTGATTGAGCGCCTCTGCCGAGGCACTTGCAGCCCCGTTCACTTTGCCAGCCGGGTCAAAGAAGTTGCCATCGATGCCATAGGCTTCAACGGCTGTGCGAGCAAAACCAATCGCTTGGCGGTTCAGGGCGATCATGGCGCGATCATCGCCGTGACCGGCATAATCATCAGATGTCAGATCATGCGGCAAATCAATCATGAAGCCTGAATTGCGCCCTGAGGCACCTTCTGCCAATCGGCTGGCCTCCAGCACCACGATCTTCGCGCCTTGGTTCAACTGGCGCAAGCGCAGCGCAGCAGAGAGCCCTGCAAACCCACCGCCGACCAACACGAAGTCGGCGGTCAGGTTCGCATCAAGTGTGATGGGCGTGGGTTGTTCACCAAGAATGGCAGACCACGCCGCCGTACCACGATGAACAGGTGTGCGTCGGGCCTTATAGGCTGTCATGCCACTGCCTCATCCTCATCATCGGCAAGGTCGACCCAGATCGTCTTGATTTGCGTATATTGATCATGGGCATGAATACCATTGTCGCGCCCGCCGAAACCAGACTGTTTGAAGCCGCCAAACGGTGTAGAAATATCGCCCTCACCAAAGCTGTTCACTGTTACAGTGCCCGCTCGAATTGCGCGCGCACCCCGGATCGCTTTCTTGATGTTGGCCGTAAAAATCGATGCGGCAAGCCCGTATTCGGTATCATTCGCCATGGCAATGGCTTCGTCAAAACTGGCCACGGTCAGCACAGACAGCACCGGACCAAAGATTTCCTCACGCGATTGCGGCGCATCGGCTTGCACCTCAAGAATCGTTGGCTCGACAAACCCAGCTTTGGCCGAACCACCAAGCAAAGGCTTGATTCCCTTGCCAAGATAGGCCGAAACCTTGTCAAAATGGGCTTGCGAGACCAAGGCACCTACCCGGTTCACCGGATCAAGTGGATCGCCCATCGGCCATTCGCGGGCATGGGCGATAATGCGCTTGATCAACTCCGCCTTGATGCCGCTTTGCACGATCAATCGCGAGGTAGCCGAGCAATTTTCGCCCATGTTCCAGAACGCGCCGTTGACGATATGAGCGGCCACGCGATCGAGGTTCTCAGCATCGTCCAGCACCACGGCCGGATTCTTGCCACCCATCTCCAGCGTTACCTCCTTGAGGTTAGATTCCGCCGCGTAGCGCAGAAATTTGCGGCCCGTGGCTGTCGATCCCGTGAACGACACGGCGTCGATATCCATGTGGCGGCCTATCGGCTCACCGACCTCGGCACCGCCTCCTGGCAGAACGTTGAACACACCCGCAGGTATGCCTGCCTCCATCGCCAACTCTGCCACCCTAAGGGCCGTCAGCGGGGTTTCCATTGCGGGCTTCACAACCACCGAACAACCCGCCGCAAGCGCAGGCCCGATCTTCCAAGCCAACATCAGCAGCGGAAAATTCCATGGCAAGACCAGGCCGACCACACCCACAGGTTCGCGCACCACCATTGCGATGTGGTTGTCGGAAGCAGGGGCGACCTGATCGTAGATCTTGTCGATCAACTCTGCATGCCAGGTCAGACAGTTTACCGTTTCGGGCACATCGACCGTCTCGCAGTCGAAAATCGTCTTGCCGCTATCAAGGCTTTCCATAACCGCCAGTTCACGGGCGTTGCGCTGGATCAGTTTTGCCAGCCGGATCAAGACTTCCTTACGATCACGCGGGTGGAGGCGGGACCAACGGCCATCTTCGAAGGCATCGCGCGCTTTACCCACTGCAAAGTCAACATCCTCTGGCCCACAGGCCGCAACCTTGGCATGGGTCTTGCCCGTCGCAGGATTGGCACTGTCAAAGGTCTTGCCAGAGATCGCTGGCCGGAAGCTGCCATCGATGAACGCCTGCGTCGGCAGCGAAAGCCCTGCGGCGATGGCCTTGTATTCCTCGGTCGTCAAAAGGCCGCTCATGCTAGTTCCTCCGCTTCAATCTCGGCCACGGTGCGTTTAAGCACATGCACCACTTGTTCCAGTTGCCGTTTGTCATCCTTGTTCAAAGACTTGAGTGGCGGGCGGGTCGGGCCGGCATAGTAGCCAGCCATTTCGCAACCATATTTGATACATTGAACAAACTTGCCGCCTTGCTCGAGCACGCCCATCAGCGGCAGCATTGCCGACATAATGCGACGACCTTTGGCAAAATTGCCTTCGACGGCGCAAGCGCGCCAAAGTGCGATATGTTCGGTTGGCAAGAAGTTCGAGCCCCCACAGACCCAGCTCCGAGCACCCCAAGCAAAAAATTCAAGTGCCTGATCGTCCATGCCGCAAGACATCTGCACATGTGGGTAATCGCGCGCGAGAAGATGCACACGGTTGATATCACCAGAGCTTTCCTTGATCGCGCAAAAATTTCGACTACGCCCAACACGGTCAAGAAATTCCTCGCCCATATTGATGCCCATGCGGCCTGGGTAGTTGTACAGCATGATCGGCAGATCGGCGGCTCGGTCGATCGCCAAGGCGTTCAGGGCGTTTTCCCGTTCTGTCGGAACGGCATATGGTGGAGATCCAACGAGCAAGGCAGCAGCGCCGATCTTGGCGGCATGCTCGGCCATGCGAATGGAATCATCCAGCCTGATCGCAACTGTTCCGACGATCAGCGGGACACGGTCGCCGATGATGTCCTTGGCAAGGCTGGCCATCTCAACCCGCTCTTCCATTGATTGAGCATAGTATTCGCCCGTCGACCCGCCGTTGATCAACCCATGAACACCGGCGTCGATCAGATGCTCGATCATCGCGGCAAAGCCGTCCCGATCAATGCTGCCGTCCGCATGGTGGGGGGTGATGACAGGGGTGTAAATGCCCTCGAACTTCATGAAGATCCTCTCCGCTCGTTCACGCCCGGCGCTCTGCCAAGCGGAATATTGATACTCTCTGGTGTGACGAAACTCTCGATCTGAGCACGCGACAGTTCCCAGTGGGCCACAGCAAGGTCTGCTGCGCCGTCAGCGTCATGTGACGCAATCAAGTCGATGAACTGGTCGTGTTGGTCAGCTGCCAGTTCACGCTGTGCCGAAAGACTGACCTTGCGCGGATTGTAGAATGTCATCCCAATCCGGGTGTGGTCGATCAACAGGCGGCGCAGGCTGGGGGTCAGGTACTCATTGTCGGCCATTTCGCCAATAATGGAATGAAATCGTTCATTCCCCAGCGCGCGCTCGGCCGAATTTCCATTCTTGATGGCTTGGCGGAATGCCCACTGGCACTCTTTCAGCTTCACGATCTGTGCAGGTGTCGCATGTTCGGCAGCCAGCCTGGTGACGGCGGCATAGATCATCGGTGCCGCAACGAAGAAGTTGCGCAGCGTCTTGTGGGTCATAGGGGACACCTGGGCACCACGATTTTCATGCAAAACGACATAACCTTCGCCGGCAAGTTGGCGAAGCACCTCGCGCAGGGGTGGGCGAGAGATTCCATAGATCTCCGACAGCTCCGTCTCATCAAGATACGTGCTCGGCTCCAGCTCCTGCGTCAGCACTTTGCGTCGTAAGTCATCTGCGCAGTTGGTTTTCTTGCTTCTATTCTCGGGTTCCATGTCCGCTCTCCTGACTGATTCACGCTGTCGTTCGTTTGAATCAGGTAGCTCACTTTCTGTGTAGTCTAATAAAATACATATTGTCTACTTTAATCTTTTGTGATTGTAGTATTGAAACAGGGAGAATCCGCATGACAGAACCCGACAGAGAGGACGTCATCCGCTGCGACGGAATTTGGAAGATCTTCGGCGACAACTCCAAACAGGCGATGGACGCGGTAAGGCGCGATGGTCTGTCAAAGAAAGACATTCGCCAGAACTTCGATTGCGTCGTTGGTGTTCAGGATGCCAGCTTCACTGTAGGGCGGGGTGAGATTTTCTGCATCATGGGGCTGTCGGGCTCGGGGAAATCGACACTGATCCGGCACATAAACCGTCTGATCGAACCGACCTCGGGAACTGTCTATATCGAAGGCCAGAACGTCAGCGCTATGAGCCCGCAGGAGTTGCGGGCATTGCGCGCCGAAAAGATCGGCATGGTGTTTCAAAGCATGGCTTTGATGCCGCATCGCACGGTACGAGACAATGTGGTCTTTTCGTTGGAAGTGCGTGGCGTGCCCGAAGACCGGCGCGCAAAGGTAGCGAGCAAGGCCATCGAAATGGTGGACCTGGCCGGATGGGATGCAAAATATCCTGACGAGCTTTCTGGTGGCATGCAGCAACGCGTGGGTCTGGCCCGCGCTTTGGCCGCCGATCCGACGATCCTCTTGATGGACGAGCCGTTCTCGGCGCTTGACCCGCTGATCCGCAAACAGTTGCAGACAACTTTCATGGAGCTCTCGGCCGAGCTGCACAAGACAACCGTTTTCATCACCCACGATCTGGATGAGGCAATCCGCATCGGCGACCGCATTGCCATCATGAAGGATGGTGTATTGGTTCAGATCGGAACACCTGAACAGATCGTCACCGAACCTGCCGATGACTATGTCGCCGAATTCGTGGCCGGGATCTCCAAACTCGATCTGGTGACGGCCGCGCGGATAATGCAGCCGGTCGAAATGTACCGGCAGGCACATGGTGGCAATCCCGACATGACCGCCTGGCCCGTCGCTCGACCAGAAGACAAGCTGAATACCTTGGTAGACTTGGCCGTTGGCACCGACAGTCCGATCCGGATCGAAGCAGATGGCGCGGCAATAGGCGTTGTGACAAAACGCGCGCTTTTGCGCGGAATTCAGGGACGCGAAGAAATTGCCCCTGCAACCGAGGGAGCAGTCTGATGGCGACAGAAAAGGCATTCGATTGGCTCAACCCTTTTGCCGCAGTCGATCTCAACATTGGTGAGCGCGCCGATGGCATCAAAGATTGGGCGATCGCTAACCGTGAAACCATCCAGCCTATTAAGCAGTTTCTGGAGAGTATCATTGTGCGGATCGAAGGCGCGCTTCAGGCGACACCTCCGTTGGTGATGCTGGTCATTCTTGTGATGATCGCGTGGCAGGCTGCGGGACGTCGGGTTGCAGGTCTGGTGCTGGTCTGTCTTTTGGTTCTTGGGTTTCTTCAACCCACGGCATGGGGTCTGGCGATGACCACACTCGCGATCGTCACCGCATCCGTCATCGCTTGCGCCATTATCGGGCTGCCTTTGGGTGTGCTGGCGGGCAAGAACGATCGCTTTGAATCGGTGATACGCCCTGTACTGGATACAATGCAGACGATCCCGGCCTTTGTCTATCTGGTGCCGGTCGTCATGCTGATCGGCATAGGCAATGTCTCTGGCGTGATTGTAACGATCATCTTCGCACTTCCGCCACTTGTGCGTCTGACCTCGCTTGGCATCCGCAACGTCAACCAAAGCGTTGTCGAGGCAGCACGGGCCTTTGGGGCGACACCTCGACAAATCCTGTTCAAAGTCGAGCTGCCACTGGCAACACCGACCATTCTGGCCGGCCTGAATCAGACGATCATGTTGTCTTTGTCGATGGTCGTCATCGCGTCGATGATTGCGGTCAAAGGACTGGGCAACGAGGTATTGCGTGCGATGGGCCGCCTGGATGCGGGCAAGGCCATCGTCGGCGGCTTGGGCATCGTGATGCTCGCCATTGTGCTGGACCGCATCACCCAAGGGTTAGGCCGCTCGGGCCGTGAGCGCGGGCATCGCCATTGGTGGCAAAGCGGACCCGTCGGCCTGATCGCCGCACTGTTCCAACGTAACTGAACCGAAAAGAAAAAACCAACCTAGGAGGTACTTCATGAAACACTTCTCGTTTACAACGGCGCTTTGTCTTTCGTTGCTGTCCACGCCACTTTTGGCACAGGACAAGCCAGGTGAGGGCGTCACGGTACGTCCGATCATCGGCAACATCGCCGAAGAGCAATTCCAAGCTCGTGTTCTGTTTCAGGGTCTGAAAGACCTTGGGTATACGATCGCCGACCCGCAGCAGGTGGAAATTCAAACCGCACATCTGGCACTTGGCACCGGTGACGGTGATTTCTACCCCGCACATTGGGAAAACCTCCAAAAGGCATTTTTCGACGAATCTGGCGGCGATGCTGTGCTGAAAAAGGTTGGCCCATTTATCTCGGGTGTCGTGCAAGGGTATCTGATCGACAAGGCGACTTACGATTCTGGTGTGACCAACCTTGGTGATCTGAAAGACCCCGCAATTGCCGCAAAGTTCGACTCGAACGGCGATGGCAAGGCAGACCTTGCGGGCTGCGTGCCGGGCTGGGGCTGCGAGCGGGTGATCGAGCATCACTTGACCGAATACGGTCTGCGCGACACTGTGGAGCACAATCAGGGCGAATATAACGCCCTGATGGCTGATACGATTGCGCGGTTCAAAACCGGCAAGCCGATCCTTTACTATACATGGACCCCTTACTGGGTATCTGGCGTACTTGTTCCCGGACGCGACGTCGAATGGCTTTCTGTGCCTTATACTTCGCTGCCCGACGGTGTGCAGGCAAATACCGAGTTTGATGGCAAGAATCTGGGGTTTGCAGTGGACAATATCTATATTCTCGCCACCAAGAAATTCCTTGACGCGAATCCCCCGGCCGCCAAGTTCTTCGAGATGGCTAAGATCGACATCAACGATGTTTCAGCACAGAACAAGAGCATGTCGGATGGCAAGGATTCCTCGGACGACATTGATGCCGATGTCGCCGCTTGGATTGCCGCCCATCAGGCTGATTATGACAGCTGGCTCGCAGCGGCGCGTGCAGCAGCAAACTGAAATCGGCAATTGTGGGGCGCCTACGGGTGCCCCACAATCCTCATCGCGGCATTAGGTCATGAGCGAAGCATCTCATTTTGTTTTCTTCCTGCTTCCAGACTTTTCTCATCTGGCCTTTTCCTGCGCGCTAGAGCCTCTGCGAATCGCAAATCTGGTCGCGGGCAAGCCACTTTATCGCTGGACTTTGACGAGCCAGGATGGGACTTCGGCAACCTGCTCGAATGGATCTGTCACGCTCGTCAACGACGGGATGACGCCCACGAAACATGCCGACCGGCTATTCCTGATTTCCGGCATAAACGTCCAAAGCCAAGTCTCTTCTCAGGTGCTGTCCTATCTGCGGCGCGAACGTGCCTCGGGAACGCCGCTCGGCGCAATCTGTTCGGGAGCCTATGTCCTCGCAAAGGCTGGGTTCCTCGATGGCGTGGAAACCGCTGTCCACTGGGCCTATCATGATCTGTTCGGCGAAGAGTTTCCGGATGTAAAACTGGTTCGAAATGTCTTTGTGGCCCGTTCAAAGGTTATCACAGCTTCTGGTGGAACCGCTGCAGCGGATCTCATGCTGCACCTCATTGGCCAACAGCACGGTGCCGACCTTGCAATCGAAGTTGCCGATCAGATGGTTTATAATGCGGTCCGCGAAGGTTCAGCCGCGCAGAGGGTTTCCTTGCAGTCGCGCCACGGAATGCGGAACGCCCATCTCGTCCGTGCAATCGCAATGATGGAAGAGACGATCGAGGATCCAAAGTCGCCGAGCTGGATTGCCGAGGAGCTCGATATTTCAACGCGGCAGCTCGAAAGGCTCTTTGGTCGCTACCTAAATTCTACACCGAAACACTACTTCATGGAGCTGCGGTTGAATCGCGCACAGAATCTTCTGGTTCAGTCCGAGCAGTCTATCACCGAGATCGCAATGGCCTGCGGATTCCGCTCTACGTCACATTTTTCAAAGGTGTTCCGAGGGCACTTTGGACGTTCACCTATCTCGCATCGCACAACCCTTGCTTGAAAGAACTCATCCAACTGCGGGTTTTGAACAGCCATAAGGTTCCTCGACATCTTGCCGTCTCAGTTTCTGCTCCGGTTAAAAGGCGATCGGTGACAGCATGCCGCTCCTAGCGTGCTTGCGTTGTGAACCGGGCCGGGTTTGGCGGAGAGCAAAGCTCCCGGAGAATTGCCTGTCATCGAACAGACACAAGAAAGAAGACCTCGAAGCCATATTCGTCCAGCAGCAGAAACAGAAGCTGCAAGGCGTCTGGCAAACTCGGGGCTATTCAGAAGACGGCGAGATGGACATTAGCCTTCATTTGGCTGATCAGGGACGCATCCATGCCGCCATGCTTTGCCCGTCATCTGTAAAGCGACGCGGTGCTCATCCCATGCTCACGGCACAGTTCGGCCACCGGCACACCGCCTTCGGCCTGCCGCAGGATGGCGCTGATCTGCGACTCAGTTTATCGGTTTGTTTTAATTGAGAATTTACTCATGTAACTTGCCAAGAAAACTCTACTCATGCAGCGCTTACTTTCGGGGGGATTGCCCCCGCCGTGGCATCCGCAACATCGCTTCGGATCAGGGCTGTGTGGCAGCCTGAATTCTTGACAGCAGGTCCGCTGGCAGCGTGGCCGCAAGCGAATGGACCGCACCGATGTTATATGCCGCAACCGTCACCGCAAAGACCTGCCAAGAGGTGCCGTCCCATGCCAGCACAGGAGCGCCGGAGTTGCCAGAGACCACCGGGCAGTTCAGCGCCAGTATGCCGGGCAATTCTGCTACCAGTGCGCAATTGTCCTGCCGCTCTGCCCGCTCGGGCGCATCGCGGCGATAGGCGATCAGGCTGAACTGGGGCAGCCATTTGGCAAGATCAGGCCGGCCCAGCGATAATGGTGCAACCTCCCCGGCATCCATCGGGGCCTGCAGCCGTAAAAGAGCCACATCATTCGCCCGGTTGGGCGCGACCGCTTCGGCGGGCAAAATCACCTCGGCCCCTTGGCCAAGAGCGGCACGCTGACCCGCTGCAAAACCTGCCGCGAAATGCACGCTCGCGGGGTGCGCTTGGGACCCTGCAACGCAATGCCGCGCGGTAAGCACCAGATCGGGGGCCACCAACACCCCGGTGCAGATAGCCGCTCCGGGTTTGAGGCTGTCGCCGTAACTGATCCGGCCGATGGCGGAGGGTGCGTCTTGTGCTGCGACCTGGCTTGCGACAAGACCCAGCAGGGCGATGCAGCCGATCTGCCCGCGTCTGTATCTCTGGAAATAGTTAGCAATCTTGCTCACTGTTTGCCTGTCGCGGTGGCACCTGAAGGGTGGCATTCTGTCGAGACTAGAGGCCTTCGTGACGGCCGACAAGGGCGGGCCGGATTTCCCGCACGCCACAAGCCAGCCGGTGACTTTGCCTGACCGCAATGCCGGTCTCGACGCAGGCCGTGTCGTGGTGCTAGCCGATCATGAGCGCAAGCGTGGCGGCCGCAATCACGGATTCTTCATCGGTCGGGATCACCAGTACCGAAACTTTGGCCTCTGGCGCGCTTATCAGGGTTGCGCCTTTGGCATTCGCATTCGCGTCCAGATCCACGCCCATCCAGCCAAGGTGCGCGCAGATTTGCCCCCGCACCCGCGCGGAATTCTCGCCGATGCCGGCGGTAAAGACGATTGCATCGAGGCCGCCAATCGACACCGCCAGTTCCGCAATTGTGCTGGCCGCGCGATAGCAAAACAAGTCAATCGCTTCGGCCGCCTCGGGGGCAGGGCTGGCCTCCAGCAGCGCCATGTCCGGGCTCAGGCCAGAAACACCCAGCAAGCCAGAGTCGTGATAGAGCAGATGGTTCAGATCGGGCAGGCTCATCGCCTTTTCCTCGAGCAGATACAGCAAAACGCCCGGATCAATGTTGCCACAGCGGTTGCCCATCATCAGCCCGTCCAGCGCGGTAAAGCCCATACTGGTGGCGACGCTTTTGCCACCGCGCATTGCGCAGACACTGGCGCCGTTGCCAAGGTGGGCGACGATCACCCGGCCTTTGGCTTTGGCCCCCAGATGCGCAGGCAGGGTTTGGGCGATATAATCATAGGATAGGCCGTGAAAACCATAGCGCAGAATCCCCGCATCGCTCAGCGCGCGGGGCAGGGCGAAAAGCTGCGCCAGCCGCGCCTGACTGCGGTGAAAGCTGGTGTCAAAGCAGGCGACTTGCACCAGATCGGGCTGCGCCTGCGCCACGACGCGGATGGCGGCGAGGTTGTGCGGCTGGTGCAGCGGGGCAAGCGGGTTAAGCGCGGCAAGTTCGGCTAGAAGCGCGTCGCTCACCCGTGCAGGTCCGCTTTGACGCAGCCCGCCATGCACCACCCGATGACCCACCGCCTTGAGCGCAAAACGTTCGGGCCGTGCGGCCAACCAATGCAGCAGGGCCGGAATGAGGGCGTCAGACCCTGCCTTGGGCGGCAACACGTGCATTGCCTCGGCGGGCGGCAACTGTTCACCGCTGGCATCGCGCGCGCTGAACACCGGGGCGGTGCCGATCCCTGCGATCTTGCCGCGCAAGATCGCGGAGCAACCGGGCGCCTGCGCCGGATACACCGCGAACTTGAGGCTCGACGACCCCGCGTTCAACACAAGGATCACGTCGGTCATGGCGTTTTGCGGGGGCGGTTTTTCACGTAGAGCTGTGCCAGTGCGCAAGAGGCCAGCCGCGCCGTTGGGCTGTCGGCGCGGCTGGTCAGAATGATTGGCACCCGCGCGCCCAGCACGATGCCTGCCGCATCGGCCCCCGCCAGATAAATCAACTGTTTCGCCATCATATTTGCGGCTTCAAGATCGGGGGCGACCAGAATATCGGCCTGCCCCGCCACCCCTGAGACAATCCCCTTGGCCGCTGCAGCCGAGGGTGAGATCGCGTTGTCAAACGCCAGCGGCCCGTCCAGCTCCCCGCCCGTGATTTGCCCGCGTTCGGCCATCTTGCACAGCGCAGCCGCATCCAGAGTCGAGGCGATGCGTGGGTTGACCGTTTCGACCGCCGACAGAATGGCCACTTTTGGCACCGCAATACCCAAGGCGATTGCAAGGTCGATCGCGTTTTGCACGATGTCGCGCTTGGCGGCCAGATCGGGGTAGATGTTGATCGCTGCATCGGTGATCAACAGCGGCTTGGGGTATGTTGGCACATCCAGCACATAGATATGGCTCATCCGGCGCTCGGTGCGCAGGCCGAGCGTGGCGTCAACCACGGCTTCCATCAGCTCATCGGTGTGCAGCGAGCCCTTCATGATCGCCTCGGCCTTGCCTGCGCGCACATGCGCCACGGCGGCAGCGGCAGCGGCGTGGCTGTGCGGGGCGTCGATCACCTCGATGCCGTCAAGGCTGCGGTCTGCCTCTTTGGCGGCGGCCTCGATCTTGCCGCGCGGGCCGAACAGAACCGGCACGATCATGCCGCGCTGCGCCCCGTCCAGTGCGCCAACGAGCGAGAGCCCGTCACAGGGATGCACCACCGCCGTGCGGATCGGCGGCGCCGTTTCGGTCGCGGCGATCAGGCGGGCATATTGCGCGCCCTGCACATGCAGATGCACCTCGGGCAAGATCACCCGGGGGCGGCGCACCTTTTCGCGCGGGGCGATCACAAGGGCTTCGCCCGCGATCACGGTGGTGCCGTGCTGATTGGTGCAGGTGCAGGACAGGCGCAAGCGGCCTCCGGGCTGCTTTTCGATCACCTCGACGCGCACAGTTACGGTATCGCCCAGTCCAACTGGCGCCTCGAATTTCAGGCTTTGATCCAGAAAGATCGTGCCCGGCCCCGGCAGTTCGGTGCCCAGAACGGCGGAAATCAGGGCGCCGCCCCACATGCCATGAGCGATAACGCCATGAAACATATCGGTCTTTGCAAAATCCGCATCGACATGGGCGGGGTTCACATCGCCCGACATCACCGCGAAAAGCTCGATGTCCTGCGGCTTTAGGGTGCGGGTGAGATCGGCGCTGTCACCGACGGAAATCTCGTCATAGGTCTTGTTCTCGATGCAGCGCATCTCGCTGGCTTTCGGTTCAGGCGCGGACATGCAACCCTCCATCGACGTGAACAACCTCGCCCGACACCTGACGCGCGCCATCGCTGGCCAGCATCCGCGCGACCGCGCCGACATCCTCGATCGTGACAAGCGTTTGCTCGGGCGCGCGCCTTTGGGCTGCGTCAATCAGCGCGTCAAAATGCGCGATGCCTGATCCTGCTCGGGTCTTGAGCGGACCGGGAGAGATCGCGTTGACGCTGATCCGTTTCGGCCCGAGTTCCACCGCCAGTGCCCGCACGGTGCCTTCGAGCGCCGCCTTGACCGGCCCCATTATGTTATAGTTATCAACCACCTTTTCACCGCCATAATAGGTCATTGTCAGGATTGTTCCGCCCTGTACCATCAGCGGTTCGGCCAGACGCGCCATGCGGATCAGCGCGTGAACCGAGATATTCATCGCCCGAGTAAACCCGGCTTGCGAGCAATCGACAACCCTGCCCTGCAGATCCGCTGCCGGGCAATAGGCGATGGAATGCACAAGGATGTCGATGTGGCCGAACTGGGCCTGAACGGCGGCAAATACCGCCTCCATCTCGCCCTCCGCCTCGACGTCCAATGGCAGCAGCAACGCCGCGCCGACCGCATCGGCGACGGGTTGCACATAGGGTTTGGCCTTGTCGTTGACGTAGGTCAGCACAACCGTTGCGCCGGCCTCGGCAAAGGCCTGCGCGCAACCGGTGGCGATGGAATGCGTGTTGGCGACACCGACGACCAGCGCGATCTTGTTTTCAAGCATGCTCATTTCTGCATCACATAGGTTCCAGGGGCGTCACAAATCACCTCATAGCGGCCGCGTGTCGCGCCGATGGGCGGCAAGGCTGCGGGGGCGCTGGAATGCTTGGAAAGCCAGTCTGCAAAGGCGGGCCACCAAGAGCCCTCCTCGGGGGTGGTTTTGGCCAGCCAATCCTCGGGCGCGCGATAGGCCGCGTTTTCGGGCCGACTGGCGATGCGGAAATGGCGGTGCGCATGGCCGGGCTCTGAAACGATCCCAGCATTATGGCCACCGTTGGTCAGCACAAAGGTAATTTCGGTATCGGCAAACAGGTGTAGCTTGTAGACCGAGCGCCAAGGGGCGACGTGGTCGTCTTCGGTGCCCACGGCAAAGATCGGCGTTCGGATATCATTCACGGCAATCGCCTGATCCCCAACCCGATAGCGCCCCTCGGCCAGATCGTTGTCCAGAAATAGCTTGCGCAGATATTCCGAATGCATCCGCGCGGGCATCCGCGTTGCATCGGAATTCCACGCCATCAGATCAAAGCTCTCGCCGCGCCGGCCCAGCAGATAGTCGCGCACATACGGCGCCCAGATCAGATCGCGGGCGTGCAGCAGCGCAAAGGCTCCGGCCATCTGATCCGAGGAAAGATACCCCTGCTCGGCCATCATATCCTCGATCAGCGTGATCTCGGAGCCGTTGATGAACAGCCGCAGCGGACCCGCTTCGGTGAAATCCACCTGTGCGGCAAGGAAGGTCGTCGTGGCAAGCCGGTTGTCGCCATCCCGCCCCATCGCGGCCGCCGCAATTGACAGCAGGGTGCCGCCAAGGCAATAGCCGACGGCGTGCAGCTTTGGTGCTTTGGTGATCGCGAGGGCTGCGTCTATTGCGGCCATGACGCCAAGACGGCGGTAATCCTCCATCCCCATGTCGCGGTCCGAGGCGTCGGGATTCTTCCACGACACCATGAAGACAGTGAACCCCTGCGACACCAGATAGCGCACCATCGAGTTGTGCACAGACAGATCAAGGATGTAATATTTCATGATCCATGCCGGAATGATCAGGATGGGTTCCGGATGCACCACATCGGTCTGTGGCGTATATTGGATCAATTCGATCAGATCATTGCGCAGAACGACCTCACCAGGAGTGGTTGCCAAATTCCTCCCAACTTCAAAGGGTTGCGGGCCGCGTTGTTCGGCTGTCCCCGCCTTGCGCGCCAGATCCTCGCCCAGATTGCGCGCGCCGCGCAGCAGATTTTGCCCGCCTTCGGTCAGCGTTGTTGAGATCACTTCGGGGTTGGAGGCGACGAAATTCGACGGGGCTGCAGTGTCAGCGATCAGGCCCGCAACAAAGGTCAATAGGTTCTCGTGTTCCGGTTCGACGCCGTGAACACCGCTCATCGCCTCTTGCCACCACTGCGCGTTTTTCAAATGCGCCTGCGCCCAAAGGCTGTAGGGATATTGAGCCCAAGCCTCACCCGAGAAACGCCGGTCATCCACGGCCTCAATCGGATGAAACCCAAGACTTGCGGCCCAAATCGCACTGGCATTGTGCAGGGCTGTTTCCGCCAGTTGCATCTGCTTGCCCGGCGAGGTCGCCATATGCACCGCCCAATCCATCCAGGCCTCGGCCAGCACCGAAGGCGCAAGCCCCGCCGTAGCCTTGGCAACGCCGGCATGGGTCAACCGGTCCAGCGTCTCATACGCGGTTTCCGCTTTTTCAGGCAGGGTTCTGGCCGCTTTGGTCGGTTTCGGGTGCATGATTGCTCCTTTGCAGACTGATATAGACTTCGCCTCAATTCCCTTTCGTCTAACACACACGCTGCAACGCGGCATTGATCTGGGTCAGCTACTGTCCCGCACCCGTGCCAAGCTCGATGATCTCGGCGGTAATCGCCTCTTGCCGCACGCGGCGCAGAGTGGCCTGAAACGTCTCGAGTTCCCGCCCGATCTGGCTGGCAGCCGACGACATCGCCACCATGCGCGCCTCGTTCTCGGCGGCAAAGGCATGCAGGGCGGCCCTGCAGACCAGGGCGTGAAAATAGTCCTGCCCCAGACTATCGATCAGGCGGGAGCGAGGCAGTTGCATCAGGGGCAACGGGCCTGAAGCCGAGGGCAAAGCCACGGAATCAATGGGGAAAAGTGTATGCCGCGATAGCCGTGCACGCCCTGCATCCCAGACTGTAAAGACCACATCAAGCTGGGCGATCTGCCCCTTGGCCACGCCACGGTAGATTGCTTTGGTGATCGCATCGGCCAGTTTGGGGATGCCTGCGGTGTGCGATGGCATGGCTGCGTGCCAGACGGGCGTAATCTCGCGCGCGGCGGCCACCGAAAGGCCGCGCGTGCCGATCAGGAACAACGCTGCCGGCACGGTTTCAAGGCTGTCCAACACCCTTTCACTAAACGCGCCGGCAAAGCCTTGCTCGGCCGCGAACATCAGCACACCGGTTTGACCCACAGCGGGGCTCGCAGCTGCCCCGTCATCGCGCAGCACCTGCGCCATCGCGGCGGCGATGCTGCTGGCATAGCTG
>JAHEBX010000220.1 GCA_024642045.1 Pseudorhodobacter sp.
CCCATGATCTGGCGAAAGGGGCCCAGGATGTTCACCATCGAGCATGAATTCGACGCCACCGTCATCACTTTGGTCGACGAAGGCGATGACACCATTCCGTTGCAGGAAGACCTCACCATCGAGGCCTTTGAAGAATGTGTCGTGCTGCGGCAGATCGACCCGATGACTGACGAGCCGGTGGCGATCACCCTGTCGATGTCGCAGCTGCGCGATCTGGCGGCGGCGCTGGATCTGCCCGAAGGCAGCTACCGGATCGAGGCCAAACCCTGAGCGCGCCCGATTGTGCGCCTACTCCAGCCGGAACACCTTGTCGCGCGAGGTGGTCCCGCGCAGCAGCACCAGCCGAGTCTTGGCCACTCCCAGCGCATGAGCCAGCGCCTCGGCCACAGCCGCGGTGGCGCGGCCATCTTCAGGCGGGGCGGTGACGGCGATCCTGATCCCGTTTTCATCGCGCGACATCCCGGCCCGCCGCGCGCGTGGCGTTACCTTGACGGCAAACTCTGCCCCCGCCTGTGCCATCTCTGCCCATTCACCTTTTTGCATGGTGCCATGCTGCCCGTGACGCCGATCAAGGGCAAGAGCCCTTGACGCGCCCGCGATCAGCCGCCACCTCTGCTGGCAAAGGAGTTGCCCATGCCCGCCAATCCTCAGGCCCCCGCCAATCCTCAGGCCTTTGCCTTTCTTGCCGCGCGTCAGTCTGCGGTGGCCAAGCTGTTCAAAGGCCCCGTGCCCGACCGCGCCGCCCTGCGCGAGATTTTGACCGCCGCCACCCGCGTGCCCGATCATGGCAAGCTGGAACCCTGGCGGCTGGCGGTGATCGAGCCTGCCGCCATGCCCCGCATCGCCGATCTGGCAGAGGCACATGCCAAGTCAATCGGCGCGGATGCCGAGAAAACCGCCAAGGCGCGCGGTCAGTTTGATCGTGGCGGGCTGGCGGTGGTGGTGATCTCGTCGCCCAAGGCCAGCGACAAGGTGCCTTTGTCCGAACAAATTCTGTCGGCGGGCGCGCTGTGTCTCAGCGTCGTCAACGCAGCCAGCGCCAAGGGATGGGGCGCAAACTGGCTGTCCGGCTGGCCCAGCCACGAGGCCGCCTTTGTCAGCGCGGCCTTTGACTGCACCCCCACCGAGACGGTCGCCGGCATTATTCACATCGGAACACCCGCAGGCGCGATGCCCGACAGACCGCGCCCGGACCTTGACCGTCTGATCAGCTGGATTGCACCATGATCTTCGCGGCCTTTGCCAAGGCGCTGGGGCAGCTGCACGACGGTCGGTTCGTGCGGGTGATGGGGCTTGGCATGGCGCTGTCGCTGGCGCTGTTGGTCGCGGCCTATGCTGTGCTGCTGTGGCTGCTGGAAAGCGTCACGCCGGGCACGATCTCCATTCCCTTCGTCGGCCCGATTGGTGGGCTGCACACGCTGGTCGGCTGGGGCTCGGCCTTGCTGATGCTTGGTCTGTCGGTATTCCTGATGGTCCCGGTCGCCTCGGCCTTCTCAGGGCTGTTTCTAGAGGATGTCGCCATGGCGGTCGAGGATCGCCACTATCCCGGCCTGCCGCCACCCTTCGCCACGCCCTTCATGACCACCCTGATCGACACTGCAAACTTTATCGGCATCCTCATCGTGGTCAACCTTGTGGCGCTGCTGATCTATGCCGTTGCAGGCCCGCTGATCCCGGTGTTTTTCTGGGCGATCAACGGCTATCTGCTGGGGCGGGAATATTTCGTGCTGGTGGCCACCCGCAGGCTGGGGCGCCCCGCAGCGCAGGCCCTCAGGCGGGCCAATTGGGCGCGCGTCTGGCTGGCGGGCACGCTGATGGCAGCGCCGCTCTCGATCCCCTTGATCAATCTGATCGTGCCGGTGCTGGGGGTGGCAACCTTCACCCACCTATTCCACCGGATAGCACGTCAGTAGCGGTTCTTCCACAGCCCGAAGACATCGACATCCTCGATGCTGAAGTTGCCTTGCGTGATGATCAGATACATCACCGCAAAGATCAGCAAGGACACGATGGTGGTAAGCTTGGCCTTGGGGCCGATATGGGCTTGCGCGGGGGCAGAGGCGGGGGTGCCCGCCTCGACGTGGCCCTCTTGCGCCTGACTTTTGAACCGCATCGGCAGCACGCAGAAAAACACCATCCACCAGGTGACGGCATAAAGAACCAGGGCGGCGGTGATGGTCATATTTGCTCCAGTTCGATCAGACAGCCGTTGAAATCCTTGGGGTGCAGGAACAAGACCGGTTTGCCATGCGCCCCGATCTTGGGCTCGCCGCTGCCCAGAACGCGCGCGCCGCGGGTTTGCAGCTGGTCACGGGCGGCCAGAATATCCTCAACCTCATAGCACATATGATGGATGCCACCCGAGGGGTTCTTGTCCAGAAAGCCGCGAATTGGCGAATCGGCCCCAAGCGGCGTCAGCAGCTCGATCTTGGTGTTGGGCAGCTGGATGAACACCACCGTCACCCCATGATCGGGCTCGTCTTGCGCGGGGCCGACCGAGGCCCCCAAAGTGCCGCGATATTGCTCTG
The DNA here is from genome assembly GCA_024642045.1 of Pseudorhodobacter sp. Lineage (GTDB taxonomy): Bacteria > Pseudomonadota > Alphaproteobacteria > Rhodobacterales > Rhodobacteraceae > Cypionkella. The sequence goes on from JAHEBX010000220.1 coordinate 2,529, forward strand.
CCGCCGCCGCCAGATCCGGCACCGCGATAGCCACATGGTTCAAACGTCCGATCATAGAAAGGCTCTCCTTCGTTTGCGCGGTTATGCGCGCGCCGGCGCGGCTGGGCAAGGGGCCGAACCGCCGCAGGCAAAAAGCGAATGGTCTTTACCAAATATTAAAGGGATCGGGGTCTGATGGGCAAACCGATTTCCAGATCAGGCCAAACCATGCCCATGCCCTCGCCTTCTGCGGCCTCACGGGCCGCCACGCTCTCAACACCCCCCGTGCGGGCTGGTACGGACATGCGCGTGCCCGCCTCGGGGGATCAGCCCATGCTGCCGTTGCAGGGCGTCACCATCCTTGTGGTCGAAGACAGCCGCTTTGCCTGCGAGGCGCTGCGCCTGATGGCGATGCGCTCGGGTGCCCGACTGCGGCGCGCCGATACGCTGCGCGAGGCGCGCGCGCATCTCAAACTCTATCGCCCCGATGTGGTGATCATTGACCTCGGCCTGCCCGATGGGTCGGGAACCGAGCTGATTGCCGAACTTGCCATCGCTTCGCGCGGTCCTGCTGCGGTGCTTGGCAGCTCTGGCGACCCGGCGGGGCGGGCGGCAGCGCTCGCAGCCGGGGCTGACGGGTTTCTCGACAAACCGCTGGAAAGCCTCGCGCGCTTTGCTGCCACCCTCCAGCGCGCGCTGCACCAGAACGCAAGCGCCCTTTTGCGCGAGGCGACGATCATCCCCGATCCGCTGGCGCTGCACGATGATCTTGCGCGCGCGGCGCACTCCCTCGATACCGACCCTGCGGCGCGCGTCTATGTCACCGCGTTTCTGCTCGGTGTGGCCCGCCATGCCCGCGACGCCGATCTTCTGCAGGCCGCCAAGGCCGCAGCTGTGGCTCACGCAGATCTGCGCCCGCTGCGCAACCTATTGCGCCGCAGGCTGGACGCGCCCGAAGCCGGTTTCTTTTCACAAAACTGATCTGCCCCGCCTAAAGATCGGGGTCAGATCCCGCCCGCACCAGCTGCGTCAGATCCGACAACCGCTCACGCTGCCGCCCCTTGGCGTCAAAGTTCTGCAGCGCAAGCCAGGCCAGATAGGCCTCGCGCAGCGCGGGCCATTCCGTGTCGATCACCGCAAACCAAGCCGTATCACGATTGCGACCCTTGACAACCGCTGCCTGCCGGAAAATCCCTTCATACGAAAACCCAAGCCGCTGCGCCGCGCGACGCGAGGGCATGTTCAGCGCGTCACACTTCCACTCATAGCGCCGATAACCCGCATCAAACGCCCACTGCATCATCAGAAACATCGCTTCGGTCCAGATCCGGCTGCGCGCGATTTCCGGCGCAATGCAGATATGGCCCACCTCGATGCTGCCGGCCTGCGGTGTGATCCTCAGATAGCTGGCCACCCCGCCGCATTGGCCCGTGCTTACGTCGCGCAGCACATAGAAATAGGGATCCTGCCCCGAGGCGGTTTCCTTGCAAAACCGATGATAGGACGCCGCCGACGAGAAAGGTCCGTAAGGCAGGTAATCCCAAAGCTCATCATGCCCGGAATATGCGCGGTATAAATCTGCCGCGTGACTGTCGGCCTGCATGGGTTCCAGCCGAACCACCTGCCCTGCAAGCACCGCGCCCTCAGGCCGGGGCGGCGGCTGCCAGTCGCCCACCGATGCGCCA
>JAHEBX010000077.1 GCA_024642045.1 Pseudorhodobacter sp.
CATGCTGGCGCTGGATGTTTTGGCCGCGCTGGTTGTGTCGGGCCGTTTGGGCGGCATGAGCCGTGCGGCGATGGTGGCGCTGGCACTGATCGGCGCACCACATGACGCCCGCGCCGATGCGGCCGCCGACGCGCGCGCGATTGACGCAACGCGCGGCGTTGTGCTCGCCTATGTTCACACGGGTGATGTCAAGCAAGACCAGATCTCGGCGGCTGGCCTATTGGGGCTTGGTGACCAGCTGTGGGGCCGCACCTCGATTGAACCGGAAACCCCGATGGCGGTGGATCTGGAAAAGGACGAGCTGGATTTCTATCCCTTTCTCTATTGGCCGATCACGGCAAATCAACCGCTGCCCTCGCTCGCCGCTTATACCAAGCTGAACAAGTTTCTGCGCACAGGTGGGATGATCATGTTTGACACCCGCGACGGCGACCTTGCGGGCTTTGGCGGCAACACCACGCCGGAAGGCCAAGTGCTGCAACTGATCGCCTCGGGACTTGATATCCCGCCGCTCGAACAGATCCCGCCAGACCATGTGCTGACCCGCAGCTTTTATTTGCTGCAAGACTTTCCCGGGCGCTTTGCCGGCGCTCCGGTCTGGGTCGAGGCGTCTCCCCCCGATGCGGAAAAGAAAGACGGCATGCCGTTCCGCAACCTTAATGACGGAGTGACACCGGTGATCATTGGCGGCGCAGATTGGGCGGCGGCCTGGGCGGTGGACGAAAACGGCATCGCGATGTTCCCCGTCGGGCGCGGCTATGCAGGTGAAAAGCAACGCGAGATTGCGTTCCGCTTTGGCATCAATGTCATCATGCACGTGCTCACGGGCAACTATAAATCGGATCAGGTGCATGTGCCTGCCCTGCTGGAAAGGCTTGGCCAATGACGCGGACCGTGGTTTTTGACCCGCTTGTCAGCCTGCCCGTGATTTGGGGGCTGCTGGCGCTGGCGGGTCTGCTGGTGGCCTTTGCACTGTATAAGAACCTGCGCGGCTGGCATCTTCGCGCCCTTGCTTTTGCGGTGCTTGCCCTCGGCCTTGCCAACCCGTCGCTGCAAGAAGAAGATCGCAAGCCATTGAATGACATCGTTCTTTTGCTGGTGGATGAAAGCTCTTCGCAGGGCCTCACCGTTCGTCCCGACCAATCCGCCGAGGCCGTGGCGCGCATCAGTGCCGAAGTTGCTGCATTGGGCAACACCGAATTGCGGGTGATCCGCTTTGGCGACGGGCCTGAAAATGCGGGAACGTTGGCGATGACAGCACTTGCGCAAGCGATTGCCGAGGAACCCCGCTCGCGTATCTCGGGCGCTATTCTGGTGACCGATGGCCAAGTCCACGACCTTGGCCTTGCCCCGGCCCTGCCCGCACCGCTGCATGTGCTGCTGACCGGGCAAAAGAAGGATTGGGACCGCCGGCTTGTCATCACCGATGCGCCGGCTTTCGCAATTCTAGGTGAAGACGTCGTTCTGAAACTGCGGGTGCAGGACGAGGGCGCGGTGCCCAAGACAATGGGCGGGCAGGTCAGCCTGAAAATTGCCATCGACGATCAGCCGCCGACCGAATTTGACATTCCCACCAACACCGATCTGGAACTGCCGGTGCGGCTGCCGCATGCCGGAATGAACGTGCTGCAATTCTCGGTCGCGGCGGTCGATGGCGAGTTAACCGACCGCAACAATGCCGCCGTGGTGCAGATCAACGGCGTGCGCGACCGGCTGCGGGTGCTTTTGGTTTCAGGCCAGCCGCATACGGGCGAGCGCGTCTGGCGCAACCTGTTGAAATCTGACCCTTCGGTGGATCTTGTGCATTTCACCATCCTGCGCCCGCCGGAAAAGCAAGACGGCGTTCCGGTGGACGAGCTGTCACTGATTGCCTTTCCGACGCGGGAACTGTTCGTCGAAAAGATCAAGGATTTCGATCTGATCATCTTTGACCGCTATTCGATGCAGGGCATCTTGCCGATGCAATACCTTGACAACGTGGTGCAATATGTCAAAGGCGGCGGCACGGTTCTGGTGGCGGCCGGTCCCGAATATGGCGCGGTTGACAGCCTTTGGCGCTCGCCCCTTTCGGAAATCCTGCCTGCCGAACCAACCTCGAAGGTGATCGAAGAAGGCTTTCGCCCCAAACTGACCGATCTTGGCAAGCGCCATCCGGTGACCGAAGGGCTTGAGGCTTTGGGCCCCAAGGGCGGTTGGGGCCGCTGGTTCCGCATGGCCGAGGTCGTGCCGCTGCGAGGCCAAGTGGTGATGTCCGGCGCGCAAGACAAGCCACTCTTGATCCTTGACCGCGTCGAAAAGGGCCGGATTGCGGTGCTAGCCTCTGATCAGGCGTGGCTTTGGGGGCGCGGGTTTGAAGGGGGCGGGCCGCAGCTGGAACTGCTGCGCCGGCTTGCGCATTGGATGCTGAAAGAGCCCGAGCTTGAGGAAGAATCGCTCAGCGCCACTGCCAACGGCGATGTGCTGACCATCACCCGGCGCACCATTTCGGACAAACCCGTGGGCGACCTGAGCATCACCGGTCCCGCTGGCGCAGTGGTCAAGCTGCCGATGGCAGAGGTCAGCCCCGGAAAATTGGTGCTGGACTGGCAAGCGCCGCAGCTGGGGCTTTATCGTCTGCAACAGGGGGATCTGGTGCGGGTGGTCGCGGTCGGCCCGTCGGCTCCGCGCGAGTTTGAGCAGACCCTGGCCACCGGCGATTTGCTGGCGCCCATCGTGGCGCCCTTGCAAGGCGGGGTCGATCAGATCGAAAACGGCGTGCCAGCATTGCGCATGGTCCGCGAAGGCCGCCCCGCGGCAGGCCGTGGGTGGATCGGCCTGACACCACGCGACGCTTATGTCACGCAAGATCTGCGCGTATCGCCACTTGTGCCCAGCTGGCTGATGCTGCTTTTGGCAGCGGCACTCGCTGTGCTGGCATGGTTGATCGAAGGCCGTGCCGTCAGGCGCCCGTCATCATGATTTGCCGTGAGGTCGAAGCGAACTCGCGCCGAAACAGCACCGCCGTTGTCATAAGGGCGGCGGCGATCAACGCGTAACCTCCCAAGAGCCAAGACAATGATCCCAAGGCGAAATAGATCGACCGCAAACCACGGTTGAAGCTTTTTGCTGCGGTGATGTTCAACTCTGCCGCCTGTGCCGCACGATGCGCGGCGGTGGGGTCCGTGTGATCGTTCGGCACGGCAGCCATCATGATCGAGCAATAGCCGAACAGCCGATGCGACCAGATGAATTTCAACAACGCATTTGACAGAAAACCGACCACCAACAGCACTCGCAATTCAATTGCGATGCTTGGCGAAGACAGCGTCAAATCTTCGGCCACCCCGCGCACCGCTGTCGGGTTGGCAATAATCGCAATCGCCCCCCCAATGGCAATCATCGAAGCACTGGCAAAAAACGCAGTGCCTTGGCGCAGGCTGTCAATCATCGAAGCGTCAAAAATCCGCGGCTGCCGGGTCAGAAACTGTTGCATCCATTCGCGCCGATAGGCCTGCATGAGCAGGCTGACCGAGGGGCGGCTGGCGGGAGGATGCTCGATAAACCAGCCGATCAACAACCACGAGATCAAGACCACCGCCAATGCGGCCGCATCCAGGGGCGCAAAGGCCAAAATGAGATCAGTATGCTTCATCGCCCTATTCCTAAAACCAACTTTGCAGTAACGAAAGCGAAGATTTCCTTGCGTCAATGCAAAATTGGTTATAATTTTTTACCAAAGAGGAGAGTGCCATGCAGATGCCCATTCCCAATGCGACGATTATGTCGCGCAAAGCTGCCATTTGCATGCGACTGGCCGGGGTGGTGCCCCCCGACGCACTGATCACGGATCCGGCTGAAACCCGCGCCTATGAATGTGACGCGCTGACCGCCTATCGCTGCGCGCCCCTTGCCGCCGTGCTGCCGCGCAGCACGGCCGAAGTCGCTGCGGTCTTGCGGATTTGCCACGAGGAAGGCGTGCCCGTGGTGCCGCGCGGCTCGGGCACCTCGCTCGCGGGCGGCGCGCTGCCTACGGCGGATTGCGTCATTCTTGGCGTCGGGCGAATGAATGCGGTCTTGGAAACCGATTATGACAACCGCTTTATTCGCGTTCAATCGGGGCGAACCAATCTTTCGGTCACAGGCGCGGTCGAAGCGGACGGGTTCTTTTATGCGCCCGATCCGTCAAGCCAATTGGCCTGCGCCATAGCGGGCAATATTGCGATGAATTCGGGCGGCGCACATTGCCTGAAATATGGGGTGACCACCAACAATCTTTTGGGCGTGGTGATGGTGCTGATGGATGGCACGGTGGTCGAATTGGGCGGGCCGTGGATGGACGGCGGCGGGATCGACCTTTTGGGCGTGGTGTGTGGCTCGGAAGGTCAGCTCGGCGTGGTGACCGAAGCCACCCTGCGCATCTTGCCCAAACCCGAAGGCGCGCGACCGGTGCTGGTGGGCTTTGATTCAAACGAGGTGGCAGGGACCTGCGTATCCGATATCATTAAGGCGGGCATCCTGCCTGTCGCGATCGAATTCATGGACCGCCCCTGCATCCGCGCAACCGAAGCCTTTGCCAAGGCGGGCTATCCCGATTGTGAGGCGCTGTTGATCATTGAGGTCGAAGGATCACAGGCCGAGATTGCCGAACAACTGGAGCGGATCAAGGCCATAGCTCTGACACACAATCCCGTCGAATTCCGCGAAGCCGCCGATGAAGATCAGGCGCGCCGCATTTGGCTGGGCCGCAAATCTGCTTTTGGCGCGATGGGGCAGATCAACGACTACATGTGCCTCGATGGCACGATCCCTGTGTCCTCACTGCCCTATGTTTTGCGCCGTATTGGTGAGATGAGTGCAGAATGCGGGCTGGATGTTGGCAATGTCTTCCATGCGGGCGACGGCAACATGCATCCGCTGATCCTGTTTGACGCAAACAAACCCGGCGATCTCGAGCGCTGCGAGGCCTTTGGGGCCGAGATCCTCAAACTATGCGTCGAGGTGGGGGGGTGTCTGACCGGCGAGCATGGCGTGGGGATTGAAAAGCGCGATCTGATGAAGGTGCAATTCGCGCCCGAGGATCTGGCAGCGCAGTTGCGCGTCAAGGATGTATTTGATCCCAAATGGCTTTTGAATCCGGCAAAGGTGTTTCCACTGGACGTAACCGCGGAACGTCGTGCCAGTTGAGGCCCCGGGGCTGTCGGCCCCGGACCCCGAGGATATTTTTGCCAGTATGAAAGGGGAGCGGATGCGCCCGACAAGTGAAGCAGAGTTGAGCGTGGCCATCAAGGCAGCCCGGTCACTGGTGGTGCGGGGCGGCGGCACGCGCAGGGCTGCTGCCGAAGCGGGTGAGGTTTTGCAGACTTCGGGGCTGACGGGCGTGACGCTATATGAGCCGGGCGCGCTGACGCTGGTGGCGCGGGCGGGAACGCCGGTTGCCGAGATCGGGGCGGCCTTGGCGGGCGAACGGCAGCGGCTGGCGTTTGAGGTACCGGACTTGCGGGGGTTGCTTGCGCGCGAGGGTATCTCGACGATTGGCGGGGTGGTCGCGGCCAATGCCTCGGGACCGAGGCGCGTGCAAGTGGGGGCCTGTCGGGATGCGTTGCTGGGCGTCCGGTTTGTCGATGGCGCGGGCAACATTGTCAAGAATGGCGGGCGGGTGATGAAGAATGTCACCGGCTATGATCTGGTCAAGTTGATGGCGGGGAGCTGTGGCAGCTTGGGCGTGATCACTGAAGTGGCGTTCAAGGTGCAGGCCTTGCCCGAGGCCGAGGTGACGCTGGTGGCCGAGCGCGGTCTGCCCGAGGGTTTGGCCGATCTGCGCCGCGCTTTGGGCTCACCCTTTGATATCTCGGGTGCGGCCTGGCTGGATGGGCGGGCGATGATCCGGATCGAGGGGATGGCAGGCTCGGTAGCCTATCGCGCGGACCAGTTGCGCGCGCTTTTGGGTGATTGGCAAGAACTGGCGGCGGATTGGACGGCGGTGCGCGATGTGACGCCATTTGCTGAGCGACCGGGGGCCGTCTGGCGACTTGCGGTAAAGCCAAGCGCTGCAGCGGGGATCGTCAAGGCGCTGGGGCTGGAGGCGATTTGCGATTGGGGCGGCGGGCTGGTTTGGCTTTTGGACCCGGAGGGGGAGGCGGATGTGCGTGACGCCGTTCAGGGCTTGGGGACCGCAACCCTGCTGCGGGCTTTGCCCTCACAAACGCTGCCGGTGTTTCACCCCGAGGCCGCAGGCGTGGCGGCACTGACCCGCGCCCTGCGTGCACACTTCGATCCGCGCGGGATTTTCAATCAGGGTATGATGGGCTGATGCAAACCAATTTCACCCCCGAACAGCTGCGCGACCCCGCCTTGGCCGAGGCCAACGGCATCCTGCGGTCTTGCGTTCATTGCGGCTTTTGTACTGCGACCTGCCCGACATATCAGGTGCTTGGCGATGAGTTGGACAGCCCGCGCGGGCGAATCTATCTGATCAAGGAGATGCTGGAAACCGGCAGGCCCGCCGATGCCAAAACCGTCAAGCATCTGGACCGGTGCTTGTCCTGCCTTGCCTGCATGACCACTTGCCCTTCGGGTGTGAACTATATGCATCTGATCGATCAGGCGCGCGCCTATGTCGAAAAGACCTACAAACGCCCTCTGTCGGATCGCGCCTTGCGCTGGGTGCTGGCCAAGGTGATCCCGCATCCGACGCGGTTCCGGCTGGCTTTGTTTGCTGCGAAGTTGGGCAAGCCTTTCGCCAAGGCAATCCCCGACGCCCGTCTGCGCGCCATGCTGGCGATGGCCCCCAAAACCATCCCGCCGGTCAGTCGGAATGACGACCCGCAAAGCTTTGCCCCCACTGCGCCGCAGCGGATGCGCGTCGCGCTGATGACGGGCTGCGCGCAAAAGGCGCTGAATACCGATATCAACGACGCCACCATCCGCCTGCTGCGCCGCTTGGGCTGCGAGGTGGTGGTGCCACGCGGCATGGGCTGCTGCGGGGCGCTGACCCATCATATGGGACGCGAGCGTGAATCCCATGCCGCGGCGAAAGCCAATATCACGGCCTTTATGGCGGAACGCACCAAGGGGTTGGACGCCATTGTCATCAATACCTCAGGCTGCGGCACGACCGTAAAAGACTACGGCCATATGCTTGGCACCGAAGACGCCGCCACGGTTTCGGGGCTTGCGATGGACATCTCGGAGCTTTTGGTCAAACTTGGCCTGCCGCAAGGTGCGCCCAAGGGGCTGCGCGTGGCCTATCATGCCGCCTGCAGCCTGCAGCATGGACAGCAGATCAAAGCCGCGCCGAAAGACCTTTTGAAACGGGTGGGGTTTGAGGTGGTGGAGCCTGCCGACAGCCACCTGTGTTGTGGCTCCGCGGGCACCTATAACCTGCTGCAACCTGACATCTCTGCGCAACTGAAGGTGCGTAAGGTGCAAACGCTTGAGGCCAAGAAGCCAGATCTGATTGCCGCAGGCAATATCGGCTGTATGATGCAAATTGGATCCGGCACCGGCCTGCCCGTGGTGCATACGGTCGAGCTGCTGGATTGGGCGACAGGCGGGCCGCGGCCGCGCGGCCTCGATGCCATAAATAGGCCTCAGTCTGTGGCTAACTGAGGTCAAATGCTTGGAGGTTCGATGCGTTTTGCCCTGATCGCTGCGATTGTGCTGCACGCCGCTCCGGCCTTGGCCGAGGAATCGGCGTTGGTCAGCCTGCAGACCGCCAACGACTCCAAGGGCTGGAATGCCGTAGGACGGCTGGATTTGGGCAAGCATGGGTTTTGCTCGGGCGCGCTGATCGCCCCTGATCTTGTGCTGACGGCGGCGCATTGTCTTTATGACAAGACCACTGGCGCGCGGATTGAGGCGCGCGACATCGAATTTCTGGCGGGCCTGCGCAATGGCCGCGCCGAAGCCTATCGCAAAGCCGCCCGTGCGGTTGCGCATCCCGATTACATCTATACCGGTGATGGAGAATTGGACCGCGTCGGCTTTGATATCGCCCTTGTCGAGCTGGACCAGCCGATCCGCCAACCTTCAATCACGCCGTTTGCCACTGCCGATGCGCAAGGCGTCGGCGCCGAGGTTGGCGTGGTGTCTTATGCCCAAGACCGCGCCGAGGCACCCTCGTTGCAGCAGACCTGTCATATTGTCGATACCTCGTCTTCGGTCTTGGTGATGTCGTGCGATATCGACTTTGGATCATCGGGCGCACCAGTGTTTTCGATGCAAAACGGGGTGCCGGTGATCGTGTCGGTGATCTCGTCCAAGGCGGAATCCAAGGGCCAAAAGGTTTCACTTGGTGCGGTGCTTGGCTCGCCCTTGCAGGTGGTTCGTGCCGCATTGGCCAAGGATGATGCCCCCGTTGCGCTGTCGGGAAAACAGGTCAGCACGCTGTCGGGCGGCAAGGCCAGCGGCGCAAAATTCATCAAACCTTGATGTTTCGCGGGTCTTGAAACCCGCATCATCACTTCCCAGATCAAGTGGGTCCCCGAGATGCCGCAATCGGGCTTGGGGGCGTTTCCCGCCTTGCCCAAAAGGGAAGGCATAACGCCACGCAGGGACTTCCTGCGAGGGCATCGCTTGAAAGAGGATGACATGCGTAACCTTGATTTTGCACCGCTTTATCGCGCCACCGTTGGCTTTGACCGTATCGCCGATTTGATGGACCGTGCGCTGACTGCCGATGTGGCAGCCCCGACCTACCCCCCTTACAACATCGAAAAGACTGCTGATGATGCCTACCGGATCTCGATCGCCGTCGCGGGTTTCAGCCCTGAAGAGCTGTCGGTCGAGGTCAAGGAAGGGGCCGTCCACGTCAGTGCGCGCAAGGCGCCCGAGGAAGGCGACAAGACCTACCTGCACCGTGGCATCGCGACCCGCGCCTTTGACCGCCGCTTTGCGTTGGCCGATCATGTGCGTGTGACGGGGGCCACGCACGAGCACGGCATGCTGCACATCGATCTTGTGCGCGAAACCCCCGAGGCGTTGAAACCTCGCCGGATTGAGATTGGTCGCGCGCCCTCGGCTGCGGCCATCGAGACCAAGCAGGTCGAGACCGCCAACGTTTAAGGCTGCACACCATAGAAACCGAGAAAGGCCCGACAGTGCGTCGGGCCTTTTTCGTACCTGCACCTGGGGGTTTGGGTACAGATCACAGGACGCAGCATGGGGGATTGGTGCTGCGCCCTGCACCGTGACAGGCTAGTAGATCAGCCCGTCATAGACTGCGAATGCACTGTGGCTCGAGGCCAGCGCACGGCCTTGGCCATTGGCATTTGCATAGGCTGAAATCGCCGAATAGGTGCCGGGGCCAAACGAGCCATCCACACCACCGCGATAGTATCCATAGGCGGCAAGACGGCGCTGGATCAGGCGACGCTCGTTATAGGAATAGCTGTTGAAAGCGCGCGCAGCGGCGGTGCTGTAGATCGACACCGTCTGGCGCGGGGCTTCGTAACGGCGACGGTGATCATGGCGCGACGGATAGCTCGGCTCGTAAGAGCGCGGTTGCACATATTGCGGCTGCACATATTGAGGTTGCGCATAATAGCGCGGCTGCACATAGCGCGGCTGATTTTGCCGGCTGTTGCGAATGACATTTTCGATCACCAAGGCACCCACTGCGCCTTTGAGAGTGTCTTGCTCGCGCTGACCCCAGGCAAGTGCCGGGGCCGCTGAAAGAGCGACGGCAAGCGCAGTCACCGCAGCGACGATGGCGTGTTTGAACGAAACGGTATGGGTTGTGAATGCTGGCAGCATGATATTTCCTTTCTGGTGACACGCCACGCAGATCGGGTGCTAAGTGCAGATGACCCCGAACCGTTTGGCCGATGACACCAAATGGGGACAAACCCCGCCGCTAAGCAAAAACGTCGCTTTGATAGGCGATAACCAAACGGTATCTGGCAATTAATTTAATGATTTTACACAATTAAACTGAAAGGGTGGCGAACGGCTTTTGTGCTGCCCTGCAAAGCGAACACAGGCTCTGCCTAAGACCCGCAGTCAGAATGGCGACCAGCACAGGGGCAAACACTGTCTCGACAGCCCCGGACGCATCGGTGTGACATCCAATTCCGTGTAACGAATCAGCATCTGCGCCGAAATGCAAAACGGCGCGGGTGTCTCCCGCGCCGCTGGCTCTGCATCCGATCTCAGATCGACAGACAGATATATTTCATTTCCATGTAATCGTCGATTCCGTGTTGGCTGCCCTCGCGGCCCAGACCCGATTGCTTGACGCCACCAAAGGGCGCCATTTCGTTGGAAATCAGGCCAGTATTCACCCCGACCATGCCGTATTCCAGCTGTTCCTGCACACGGGTGATGCGGCCAACGTCGCGAGCGTAGAAATAGGATGCCAGACCAAAGATCGTATCATTGGCCCGCGCGATCACCTCTTCTTCGGTGTCGAACTTGAACAGCGGAGCCAACGGGCCAAAGGTTTCCTCATTCGCGACCATCATGTCGGGGGTGACACCTGTCACAACGGTCGGCTGAAAGAACGTGCCGCCCAGTTCGTGGCGTTTGCCACCGGTGACAATCTTGCCGCCGCCTTTGAGCACATCAGCGATATGCTCTTCGACCTTTTCGACAGCGTCCTGATTGATCAACGGCCCCGTTGTCACACCTGACTTCAACCCGTCACCAATCGACAGCTTGCTGACCGCTGCTGCCAGTTTGGCCGCAAAGGCATCATAGACGCCCGCCTGCACATAGATCCGGTTGGCGCAGACACAGGTCTGGCCGTTGTTGCGGAACTTGGAAATCATCGCGCCTTCGACGGCTGCATCCAAATCGGCGTCATCAAACACGATAAACGGCGCGTTTCCACCCAGCTCCATCGAACATTTCAACACCTGATCTGCAGCTTGGCGCAACAAGATACGCCCCACCTCGGTGCTGCCGGTAAAGGTCAGCTTGCGCACAGCCGGGTTCTCACAGAACTCCTTGCCGATCTCGGAAGACCGGCTTGACGTGATCACCGAAAACACGCCCGCCGGCACACCTGCCCGCTCGGCCAGCACCGCCAGTGCAATTGCTGAAAGGGGCGTCTCAGCCGCAGGCCGCGCGACCATCCCGCAGCCAGCCGCCAGCGCAGGCGCCACCTTGCGCGCGATCATCGCGTTGGGAAAATTCCACGGCGTGATCGAGGCGCAAACCCCGATTGGCTGCTTGATCACCTGAATCCGTTTGTCGCGCAAATGGCCTGGGATCACCTCGCCATAGGTGCGCTTGGCCTCTTCGCCAAACCATTCAATATAGGACGAGCCATAGGCGATCTCGCCCTTGGCTTCGGCCAGCGGCTTGCCCATTTCGGCCGTCAGGATCGCGGCCAGATCGTCCTGAGCCGCCATGCACAGATCGAACCACTTGCGCATGACTTGTGCGCGCTCTTTGCCTGTGCGCGCCGCCCACTCACGCCGCGCCTTATCGGCAGCCGCAATGGCGCGTGCAGCATCGGCGCGGGTCAGATCGGGCACATGCGCAATGATGTCGCCACGCGCGGGGTTCGACACGGCAAAGGTCTTGCCATCAGCAGCGTCAATCCACTCGCCCGCGACATAGGCCTTATTCGGCAACAGGCTGGGGTCTTTCAGGATCGAACGAAGATCGGTGACGGAATCGAGCATCTAAGCCTCCATGTCTCGTTTGAGACAGACATGCCTGCTCTGGACTTAAAAGTCCAGTTGCAGCAGGGTGACTGGACCTAAGGTATGATCAAAACTGGAGCGCTGGCCGTGGACATGGATCGCGAATACGCAAATTCGGCCTTCATCGCGGGGTCCGAGGCTTTGCCCGCGCTTTGGACCCAAAAGGCCGCCGCCTTTCGGGCCGGAATTGGCAAGCGGGGCCGTCTTGGCATCGCATATGGCCCGCACGATCGCCAAAAGCTCGACCTCTTTTTGCCCGAAACCACGCCACGCGGGCTGCTGGTGTTTATCCATGGCGGCTATTGGATGGAGACCGGCCGCGAGCTCTGGTCACATCTTGCCGCGGGCGCGCTTGGGCGCGGCTGGGCTTGTGCAATGCCGTCATATACCCTTGCACCGCAGGCCCGCGTCCATCAGATCAGCGCCGAGATCGCCAATGCCGTAACGGTGGCTGCCGCCGAAGTCGCAGGGCCTTTGGTGATCACCGGCCATTCCGCAGGCGGCCATCTCGCGGCCCGCATGGGGTGCGCCGACCATCATAACCCCTGCATAACGCGTGTTGTACCGATCTCGCCTCTGGCTGATCTGGAGCCGCTGCTGCACACCCAGATGAACCAAACGCTCTGGCTTGACGCCGAAGAGGCTCTGGCCGAGAGCCCCGCCTTTCAGCCCTTGGCCTGCGATGCCCATATCTGGGTCGGTGGCGACGAGCGACCTGCTTTTCTGTGGCAGGCGCGAACGTTGTCGGAGAACTGGGATTGCAGATGGACGGTCGATCCCGGCCTGCATCATTTCAACGTGATCGACGGGCTGGAACACCCCGGCAGCGCGCTGATGAACGCCTGTTTTAACGGGATATAAGCCGATCTTCACCAGATAAATAGCCTCTGGAGGGGCGATCTGCGGCTCTTGGGGGCAAACAGCCGCCCCCACCACGCTCAGGAATTCGCGTGCATCCGTTCGATGTAGGCGCGCATTTCTTCGGCCTCGTGACGGGCATCGCGAAGCCCCTCCATCGCGGCGCGCAACTCTGCCTCGGTCTGGGCGATCTGATTCATCAACTCGGATTCACGGCTCTCCAGATAGACCAGCGCCTGATCGCGGACCTCTTCGGCCTCGTGCAAGGATTGGGCCAGTTTGTCCATCTCGGCCATGTCGCCCCCCGCCACACGGGTAAAGCGGTGCAAGAGCCAATAGGTGAACCAGCCAGCGGCAAAGGCCAACAGCAGGATGATAGCGGTCGCAACAATGAATTCTGTGCGGTTCATAGGGTTCTGCCTTTAGCCGTTGGTCGCGGGGCGCGCCTTGGGGCGCTTGGTCATTTGGGTCGGGGCCACCGAAGGGCTGGTATCGTTCGAGAAATCCGGGCTTGCCGCGGCATCAGCTGCAACGGCAGCATCGGGTCCAGCTGCAGCGTCGGGCGCGGTTGCAGCGCTGGTGGCTTCGGCCTGTGCTGCAAGCGGCGCTTCGGTGGGCGCGCTCGGAGCTTCGATCAGGTTGAATTCGATGCGACGATTGGCCTCGCGCCCAGCCTCGGTGGCATTGTCGGCAATCGGATTCTGTTCACCATAGCCCTTGGCCATCATGGCGCTGACATCAAGTTGACGCCCCTGCAGGCCCAACACAACGGCCTCGGCACGCGCCTGGCTCAAGGCACGGTTGCCCTCTTCCGACCCCTGCGAGTCGGTATAGCCAGCGACCTCAAGCTTGACCCCGCCACAACGTTTGAGCGCCGCAACCAGCCCTTTCATCACCGCCTCTGCACTGGCATCGATCTCTGCCGAACCCGGTTTGAAGGTGATCTGCCCTTTGGCCAACAAAGCGTCCGCGGCAGCGACGCATTCAGCCGGGGTCGGCAGGCCTGCCAGCGGATCAAGCGCCTTGTCATAGCTGACATCCACCTTGAAGGTCTGCCCCTGCCCCAGCTTTTCAGACAGGATCTGCGCGATCCGCACCTTGCCTGACTGCGACCCCGTCACGCCCTTGATCTGAACCGTATCGGCCCGAACCAAAAGCTTGCCGTTGTCCAGCTCAGCCAGCGCCTGCAACCCGGCAAGCACCCGCAGCGGCCAGCCTTCGGGCAGTTCGGGGTCAAGTCTTGTGCCGACATAGACCTTGTCGCTGCCAAACTCGGCCTTGGAAAAATTCTCGACCGCGTTGCGCAGCATGACATCTGTCAGACGGCCTCGCAGCTCAATCCGGTGCGTCTCGGGTGCAAGCACTGCGGTAAATTCTGCCGGACCCTGTGCCGAGCCGCTTTCCTTTTTCTCCATTGTCGATTTCAGCGAAAATACATCCGGCAGACCGTTTTCCAGATCGCCTACCACACGGTCAAAATCATCCTGCGGCACCGCTGAACCCGCCAAAAGCGTGATGTCCGCATCGGAAAAGGTCAGGGTTGCACTTGACAGCGTGGCCACCGACCTGATGCCCAGAACGACAGCGTCAGCCCAGCGCGGTGTCGGCACGCCCAGACCCACAATGCAATCGGGCTCGTCCGCAACGCCGACCGCTTTTGCCCCGGCGATGATCTTGTTGCGTGCAGCATCTGTATCGGCCGAGCAAGCGTCAAACCGCATGCCGTCTGCGTCCTTGACGAAACGCAGCGTAAAAGGAGTAAGAACGGGTCTTGGTGCCGAAATTTCGATCTTGGCGATCAGCCCTGCTGGCTTGGCTGCTGCAAGCTGTTGTTCCAGATCACGTTTTTCCGCGTCGGAATTTGCAATCGCGGTGATTGCAACGCCATCTGTCGCCACCGAAATCTTTGATCGCGGCAGCATCTGCAAGGCGCTCATGCCAAAGGCCAGAGCATCTTCCCATCCGTCCGGGGCAGGGTATGCAGCCGTCTCGATCATATCCGAAAGCGGAATTTCCGGCGAAAGAGCTTGCGCCGTCTCGGTAATTTTTTTCACTTCGCTGGCTTCGGGCAGCAGGCCGATCAACTGGATGCCATCGTCATTACGCAACATCTCGATCGAAAAGCGGGGCGCCTCAATCGCTTTGACGGGCGTGATCTCCATATTATCGCGAATGCGCGACGATTCGACCACCGAACCGACAAGATTAACCAGCCGATAGCGCGCAGATTCATTTGGCGCAGTGCCTGTCAGCAGAATCTGCAAGCCGTCAGCGTCAACCTGTGCATAGGTGATGCCCTCGTTCAGCAGGCGCGAGGTGACGGCGCGCGCCGAGACCTTTTCAACCAAGACCGAGGCCGCCCAAGCAATCAATACCGCCAACAACGCCGCCGCGCCAAAGGCAATCGGTGCCAGAAATTGCTTGCGCAGTTTAAGCGTCGGAAGTTGGAACTGGTTTGGCACTGGGTCTGTATTCTCGGGCTGACTCTGAGTTGGCGCAATGGGAGGGTCCATCCCCTCCCGTCAAAGTTCCTTAAAGGGCTGTCGCAACAGGATCAATCAAAGGAAGGCCGCGACGGCAAGAAACAGCGCAGGAATCAGACCGGCATCGCGGTTCGACCGAAACACCCGCATGCACGAGGCCGGATCATCAAGGTCCAACCGGCGCAATTGCCACAACATATGCAGACCAAACAGCCAAATGCCCGCCAGCGAAATGATCATCCCGATCACCCGCTCGGGCGGGAAAGGCGTGGCAATAACCGCCAGTGCCATCAGCGTGACCGCTGCAATCATAAAGCCTTGCAGCCACATCCGCGAATCGTTGCCAAACAGCCGCGCGGTCGATTTCACCCCGATCAGTGCATCATCCTCTTTGTCCTGATGGGCATAGATGGTGTCGTAAAACAGCGTCCACGCGAGTCCCGCGCCATAGATCAGCAGCGCAGGCAGGGTGATCTTGCCTGCATGGGCAGCAAAGGCCAACAGCGCGCCCCAGTTAAAGGCCAACCCCAAGAACACCTGCGGCCACCATGTGAACCGCTTGGCAAAGGGATAGATTGCCACCAATCCCAACGAGGCTATGCCCAGCGCAATCGCAACCCAGTTATAGCTGAACAGGATCACCGCCGCGATCAACGCCTGTACCACCATCCAGATCATCGCGCCCCGCACCGTTACCTGTCCTGACGGCAA
>JAHEBX010000221.1 GCA_024642045.1 Pseudorhodobacter sp.
CCTCGAGTTTACCTGCGAGCAGTTTCGAGAGCGTCGATTTGCCTTCGCCGTTGCGGCCGAGCAGGGCGATGCGGTCATCCTGATCGATGCGTAGCGACAGCCGTTTCAGAATCGGCGGGCCGCCATAGCCCACGGCGGCACCATCCATATTGATGATCGGAGGCGAGAGTTCCTCGGGTTCGGGGAAGGTAAAGACGACTTTCTTGGCATCCTCGGGGGCGGTAATCACCTCCATCTTTTCCAGCATCTTGACGCGGGATTGTGCCTGCACGGCCTTGGAGGCCTTGGCCTTAAAGCGGTCAACGAAGGCTTGCAGATGCGCACGGCGGGCGTCTTGCTTTTTCGCCTCGGCCTGCAACACGGCGCGACGTTCAGCCACTTGGCGGGCAAATTGGTCGTAGGGGCCGTTCCAATAGGTCAGCTTTTTGTTGTCCAGATGCAGGATACCCGTCACGGCGCGATTGAGCAGGCCGCGGTCGTGGGAGATGATCAGGACGGTGTGCGGATACTTGGTCAGATAGCTTTCCAACCAAAGCGCGCCTTCAAGGTCGAGGTAGTTGGTCGGCTCGTCCAGCAGCAGATAGTCGGGCTGGGCAAAGAGCACACCAGCAAGCGCCACGCGCATCCGCCAACCGCCCGAAAAGTCGGAACAGGGGCGCTGCTGCGCTTCGGCGTCAAAACCAAGGCCTTTGAGGATGCTTGCGGCGCGTCCCTCGGCGGACCATGCGTCGATATCGGCAAGGCGGGCCTGCACCTCGGCGATGCGGTGCGGATCGGTTGCGGTTTCAGCCTCGGCCATCAGGCTTGCGCGCTCGGTATCGGCGGCAAGCACAGTGTCGATCAGCGAGGTGGACGAAGACGGAACCTCTTGGGCCACACCGCCGATGCGCGCGCGGGCAGGCATCGAGATGTCGCCCGATTCCAGCGCCAACTCGCGGCGGATCAGTCGGAACAGTGTGGTTTTACCCGCTCCGTTGCGCCCGACAAGGCCGACCTTGTGGCCCGTTGGAATGGTGGCAGAGGCGCCCTCGAACAGGGGGCGGCCTTCAACAGAATAGGTGATATCTTCGATTTTCAACATGGCAGCGGATTGCCCGATCACGATGGAAAGGTCAATCAGACTTCTGCGGCGGGCGGTTGCCAAAGTTCGATCGGGTTGCCTTCGGGGTCGTGAAGGCGGGCGAAGCGGCCATAGGCGGGGTCATCCCAGTCAGGGTTGGTCTGATAGGCGACGCCAGCGGCGTTAAAGCCCGCCAGCATGGCATCAAGATCATCGACCCGAAGGTTGAGCATGAAGGCGCGCTCTGGCGCAAAGTAGTCAGAGGCTGCGGGAAAGGGTTGAAACACCAGCGGGCCAGCCCCTGCCCACCAATAGGGGCCGTTCTGACCCGGAGGTGCAGCACCAAGGCCCGCGCCGATACCCAGCGTTTCTGCATACCATTCTGCCAACCCCTTGGGGTCTTGGCTGCGAAAAAACAAACCGCCAATGCCAAGCACAGCCATCGGTCACTCCTCTGTGCGCTCTGTCATAGATCTATCACGGCAGCGCATGATTTCCTAGGTTTTCAAGCCCGCTGGCCCATGCTAGGAGGCGGCACATCAATTCAGGGCGGGGTATCCGCCCCTATAATGGAGAGCCACATGGCCATCGAACGCACCCTGTCGATCATCAAGCCCGACGCAACCAAGCGCAACCTGACCGGCAAGATCGTCGCCAAATTCGAAGACGCGGGCCTGCGCGTCGTCGCATCCAAGCGCATCGCGCTGACCACCGCCACCGCTGGCGAGTTCTATGCAGAGCACAAAGAGCGCGGTTTCTACGGTGAGCTGGTTGAATACATGGCCTCCGAGCCTGTTGTTGTGCAGGTTCTGGAAGGCGAAGGCGCCATTGCCAAGAACCGCGAAGTGATGGGGGCGACCGATCCGGCTCAGGCCGATGCTGGCACCATCCGCAAGGAATTCGCGCTGTCCAAGGGCGAAAACTCGGTCCACGGTTCGGATTCGGCGGCCTCGGCTGCGCGCGAAATCGCGTTCTTCTTCTCGGGTCTTGAGCTGGTCGGCTAAGCTTTACGTTTTTCGATCACCCCAAAAAACTGAAGGGCTGCTTCGAGATCGGAGCGGCCCTTTTCTTTTGATCCGGCAAATTCGGCTTTGAGTTTGTCGAATTGCGCGCGAAGGGATTTCTTTTCTTCGCCTTTGCAATCGTTCCACGCGCGGCCCTGTATGCCCATATGCAGCACATAATAGCCGATGAAATGGGCTTGGGTGCCTGCGGCCAGCAGACGGCGATAGGCCTCGTCTGCGCCTATGGCATGGATTTCTTCGGCGGTGCTGATGCCTGCTTTGGCAAAGGCTGCCTCTGACGCGGGGCCAAGATTTCGGATGGAAGAGACGGGCGAGGGCATGGGGCGACCTATGAATACGAAAGGCCAGCCTAGCGGCTGGCCTTTGTAATCGCAATTCGCAGATCTTAGATCGACGCCCAGTCGCGGATAACACGTCCGCCTTGTTGTTGCTGGGTGGATCCGCCCGATTGGCCTTGTTGAGGCTGAGGCTTCGGGGTCTGCGCGCCGCCTTGCTGGGCGGACGGGGTGGTGGACATCTGACTGCTCCGGTCGTTGCATGGCGTCGAGGCCATTTAAAATTTACACTGAAATTATGGCGTCTTTGCGACGTCACATCTCAGATGGCGGGCACATAGGCGCGCCTATCTTGGATAACAACCGAAATTTTCGTGTGTTTACAGTCTCGGCATCACTTTGCCGAGAGAACTGTGGCCGGAAAGCCAATCTCGTCCAGCGCGGCAAGCAGGGTTTCCGGCGCGGCGGGCGAGGTGAGGTGAACCTGCCGTGTGGTCAGGTCGACCTCAATCGCCGCCGTGCCGGGGATGGCCGAAAGAGCTTGGGTGACCGAAGCCTTGCAGTGGCCACAGGACATGTCGGGGACGGAAAGTAGGGTCATCGCGCGCTCCGTTGCTGTTTGGCTGCTTTTGGAGCTTCCAGCGGTGGGAAGGTCAAGTGAAATTTGCGGCAAGGGGTTGACCTTCCCGTGACTGGAACCCCTATCTGAGAGAACAAGGAGAGTTGACATGACCCATGCACGGCTAAGTCTGGACGGGATGACCTGCGCTTCTTGTGTTGCGCGGGTCGAACGCGTGCTCAAATCCCAGGACGGTGTGAGCGCTGCCCATGTAAACCTGAGCACCGAGACCGCAGAGGTGGATTTCGAAGCCCCTGCCGCGCTCGAGTCGTTGTCGGCTGCGCTCGGCAAGGCGGGTTATCCCGTGCGACAAGGCCATGTCAGCCTCTCGGTTGAGGGGATGACCTGCGCTTCTTGCGTTGCGCGGGTGGAGCGGGTGCTCAAGGCGCAACCGGGTGTGGCAAGCGCGTCTGTCAATCTGGCCCTGCGCCGCGCCGAGGTTGATCTGTGGCATCCGGTCGAGGCCAGTGCGCTGGCCAAAGCGGTGAGCAAGGCGGGATATGAGGCTGCGCCTTTGGCGCAGGCCTTGGCACATGATCCTGCGGCAGAGCTGCGGGTGCTGTGGCGCGACACGGCGATCGCCGCAGCGCTGACCTTGCCGGTGTTCGTGGCCGAGATGGGCGGGCATCTGGTGCCGGGGTTTCACCTTTGGCTGCATGGCTTGATAGGGATGCAGCGGTTGTGGCTGGCAGAGTTTGTGCTGGTCACGCTGGTGATGCTTGGGCCAGGATTGCGGTTTTATCGCAAAGGTTTGCCTGCACTTTTTCATTTGGCACCCGAGATGAATTCGCTGGTTGCAGTGGGCACTTTGGCCGCATGGGGCTATTCGACGCTGGTGTTGTTCTGGCCGGATCTGGTGCCAGCAGAGTCGCGTGCCGTCTATTTCGAGGCGGCGGCGGTCATTATCGTGCTGATCCTGCTGGGGCGCGCGCTGGAACATCGCGCGCGCGGGCAGGCGGGGCAGGCCATCGCCCGACTGGTGCAGCTTGCGCCGCGTGTGGCTCGACGATTGCGCGGCGACCTTGTTGAAGAGGTCGAGGTTGCGGCGCTCGTGGCGGGCGATCTGGTGCAGATCCGTCCGGGCGAGCGGATCGCGGTCGATGG
>JAHEBX010000222.1 GCA_024642045.1 Pseudorhodobacter sp.
TCATTGCGGGGCGCAACATAAGCGCTTTCCAATTCTGGCCGCTCAAAGGTTTGTCCCTCGGGTCGAGCAGCGTCTACAACGCCGATCTGATGAACAAGAGCCGGCAGATCAACCGAGGAAACGATGATCTGACTGACGCCCGCGCTCACGGCGCGACCAAAAGCAATGGCGCCTTCCGATGGCTTGATGCCAAGTTCAAAGGTGCGCAACAACCGCTCCTCGGCCTGCGAGAGGGCCTTGCCAAGCTTGGCCTCATCAAACACAAGATCGCGCGTGGTGATTGGTGGGAGCTGCAGACCTGTATCCAGCCGATGAATGCTGAATCCTTCAATCTCGACACAAACGATCCCGTCAGTGGTGGCCAAAGTGACGTCAAAAGTCGCTGTCGTTTGGCCCGTTTCAGACCCATTCGCTCGGCGCACCCATGAGACGATATCCGCGGGCAGATCACGATAGTGCCGCAGCACCGCGTAAGATACCGGCACCCAAAGGTGATCCGGCTTATAACCCGGTATTAACCCCATCGCCCAGCCTGTCGCGAGATCCATCAATGCTGGATGAAGCCTGAAGGTCGCGGCCTCCGCCTTGAACTGTGTCGGCAGGGAAAGTCTTGCCAAGCCCTCATTCGGCCCAAGTGAACGAGAGTTCACAACGCGCCAACGTGCCCCGAATTTGAGATGATTTTCTTGTGGACTGCGCAGGCCATCTCCGATTTCTGGCGCGGGCAGTCTCTGGGAAATGTCGCGAATATCGAGTTTTTTCGTCGCGTGCTTGAGAGGAAGCAAGTTTGCTTGTGCGTGAAGTTGCCAGCCCTTTCGACCTGCGATTTCGTAAGCAGACTGAAGCTGATAATCGTAGCCTTCGGCGCTTCGGATCAGCGTAGCGCGAAGCTCGCAGGCGCCAGTATCGGTCACTTCCAGTGGTCGAAAGAAGTATAGATCACGCAATTCAAATGCATCTGCCTCGCCTTGTGCTCGCATCGCCTCGGCCGCGATCTCGAGATAGCCCGTGCCTGGTAGAATGGCGTGGCCGGCGGCTGTCCGATGCCCGTCGATAAACCAACGTGAAGCATCGTAACTGGCTGTAAAAACACGATTTCCTTGCGCATCAAACGTTGCTTGATCCAGCATGGGCGCTTGAATAGGCAGCGCCGGCGCGACAGGCTTTAGCCCTAGTCGTTCGCTCAAGGACTCGGCAGCCATGCCGACCTCTTTCCATATGCCCCAGTTCAGGGCAATCACTTTGGTGACAGAGCGCGCCCGCGATGCGGCATAAGCATTCAGGTATTCATTTGCAGCAACATAATCCACTTGCCCGGCGGGTCCCGTGATGGTGGAGGTGGAAGAAAACAGGACCAACAGGTCAATTGAGCCATCAGGGAAAAGCTGATTGAGTACCCGCGTACCATGCACTTTGGGTGCAAGCACCTCTTGGATTTGCGTTGCTGTTTTAGCTAAAAGCGGCGCATCATCCACCGCACCGGCAGCGTGGATCACGGTCGCGATTTTACCGAATTTTTGTTCACTAATTGTCGTTGCACGCTTCATCTCTTCCAAGTTACAAACATCAGCTGCCGCCACAAAAACCTCACCCCCAAGAGCTTCAAGCCGTTGCAGCGCCAAAATCCGTCTAGAAATTGGACCGGCCGGGTCATGATTGGCCAGATAAGTCGCCCAAGTCCCACGATCAGGCAGATTTCTGCGCGCGATCAGGGTAATCTTGGCCCCAAACCGCCTGATCAGGTCTTCTGCGATCGTCAGCCCAATGCCGCCAAATCCGCCTGTAATGAGCACATGGGCGTCGGCAGATAAAATGAATGTATCTTCATGTATCGGTTTTTTTCTAAGCTCTTGCACATAGCGGCGGCCGTTTCGCAGCGCCGCTAATCTGAATTCGGCAGGCGCGAGCAGTTCTTCCAGAACCGCAGTGTCAAGGTCAGCCTGCTCGTGCGATCCACGTTTTGACCCTGCAGCAAGATGGATGTCCAGCGTACTTGTTGTGATACCCGGAAACTCCCGAGGAATAACTCGTAGGGGACCCAACAACGTGGCCTTTTCTGCTGAACCGAGCGCCTCTGACTTGACCCGCGCCGCACCTGTTGTGAAAACAGTCAAATGCATCGCGCGGGTTACATTTTCGCTGGCCAAAGCCTGGGCAAGGAACACCAAACTATAAAATCCGTGCTCCAGATTTCGGTCGAGAAAGCTTGAACCGGGCCGAAAGGTTTCCGCTTGGGTGACGAGCCAAAAATGCGCGATACGGTCTGGCGCACGTCCACGGGCCACCAGATCACGAATCAAGAGATCATACCCATCGCGCCCCCTTTCGGGTGCGAGGAAATAGCCCCCCTCGCCATCACGGGCAAAGCTGTCGCCCGCACGCACCGTGGTCACTTGATGGCCGGAGCTTACCAATCGTTTTGCAGAACGAGCGCCAAGCCCCTCATTATCAATGAAAATAAGCCAATTACACGGCTGAAGATCTGCAAGATCCGTATCCAGATCAACGCCGGTGCTGGTCGGTTTCCAGGCAGGGACCCATCCCCATGCTGCAATATCGTCGATGCGCTGAGGCAGTTCCGACGCGACCGTCAGCGCAGGTTTTCCCGCCTCAATGAAATAGGGTTTCCGCTGAAAGGGATAGCTTGGCAGCACAACACGCTGACGCGGCGTTTCACCCCAAATCGGCTCCCAATCGACATCAACGCCACAGGCCCAAAGCCGCGCGATTGAGGCGATGTGCCAGGCATCATCCGCGATCTTCTGCTCGGGATGCCGCAGCGCCGGAACGATTGCACCTTGCAAAATGCCATTGGCCTGCGCCAACGATGACATCGCGCGCCCGGGCCCCATTTCCATAAAGACGCGCCCGGGTTCCTCAGCCAAGGTCGACAGGCATGCCTGAAAATTCACAGTGTTGCGCAGATGCGCGACCCAGTAGTCAGGGCTGGTCGCTTCGGCTGCCGTAAGGACCCTGCCAGAGCGGTTAGAGATGATCGGCAGCTGTGGAGGCTGTAAGTGAATTTGTGTTAGGTAATTGCGAAAGCCCGCCAGAATTGGATCCAGCATCCGGCTGTGCGCGGCGATGTCGATGGCAATGCGTTGGGTTTCGATGTCGCGCGCGGCAAGTTCAGCAGCCAGTTCAACAAGCGCGGCATCCGGTCCAGAAACAACGCAAAGCTCGGCCGCGTTGATCGAGGCAAGATCCAGATCGCCTGTCAACAGCGGGCGCAGGTCCGTTTCGGACAGCGGCACCGACAGCATGCCGCCCGCTGGCACTGTATCAAACAGACTGCCGCGCAGATGCACCAGGCCAATGCAATCCTCAAAGCTCATCACACCGGCGAGACAGGCTGCTGTATTCTCGCCCATCGAATGACCAACCAGCGCGGCGGGCGTCACGCCCCAACTGATATAGAGTTGCGCCAGCGCATATTCGGTGATCATGATCAGTGGAAGCTGAACCGAAGGCCGCTTCAGTGTTTCATTCGCCGCTTCGACGGCGCTCGGTTCTGGCAGCCAGAGCGCGCGCAGATCGTAGTCGAGTTTGGGTTGCAGATACGCCAATCCCCGATCCATCCAATCGGCAAAGACCGGTTCCGTCTCGTAAAGGTCCCGCGCCATGCCGGCAAATTGTGCGCCGCCACCTGGAAACATGAACACGACCTCTGGGTTCTCGCCCAGATAGTCGTGATTGAAGACACGACGCGGATCGCTGCCTTCCAGCAGGTCTGCAGCCTCGGCATGTGAGCCAGCGACAAGGACGCGGCGGCGTTCAAAGGCGCGGCGGCCTTCCTTCAAGGTATGGGCGATATCGGCCAGATCCTGCGCAGAATTGCTGCGCAAATGCTGCGCCAATTGCTGCGCAGCATTTTCCAGCGAAGATTTTGATTTGGCCGATATAACAATGGGTTGAAAAGGCCATAGGCTTTTTTCGGATTGTGGTCGGGCAGGGGCCTCTTGCAGCACGACATGCGCATTTGTTCCGCCGACGCCGAGGCTGTTCACGCCTGCGCGACGCGGCTGATCGCTCGTCCAGTCCGTCAGGCGATCGTTGACCTGAAACGGGCTGGTTTCA
>JAHEBX010000078.1 GCA_024642045.1 Pseudorhodobacter sp.
ACAGCAACTTTTCCCGTGTAGATAGCATCTATCGCTATTCTTACACTATTGATCCGCGAGAAGCGGACCGTGCTTGGGATGTTCTGCAAACCAACGAATGGGCAGTCGAATTTGCTTACCTTCCGAGGATTTTACATTCGGCTCTTTTGAAGACCCTCAAAGAACGTGGGATGCTTGCGCTTGCAAAGTGACGACGGGCAAAAGGAAGTTGAAATACTAGACCCGCTTCCGCCAGAAGGATCGGGTGGCACCGTTGATGTATTAGCGCTTATCTCGCATTACACGGAGCGGCCTGACTTACTTCTAGAAGTAGTAGAAAAGCACGATCCTGGCTTCATTAAGCGCATGAACGAAAATGCTGAATCGGGCGCTTTGGAATTTCGCAGGTCGCGGTTCAACTTTGGCCGCGTACAGGCGTATGCGACGCTGTTGGTGTCAGTGACCGCGGCATCTGTCGTGCTTGTTCTCTTGTATAAAGCGCTGATTCTGGGTGTTTTGAATTTTTGGATGATACTTGGCTTGGCTGTGTTTTATGCGGTTGCTCAGGGTGGCAGGCACGGCTTCATTGAAGTTGCCAAAGGCGTGAAAGATCTTTTGTCAAACAAAGGCAAAAACGCGACTAAAGACTGATGCCTCCCCCAACAACCCCCTTGCCATCCCACCCCCCACCGCCTATACGCACCCATCCACGGCTCCGGGGCGACTCGGAATCGGTGGTTTTATATTGATCCACTAGGTCAACGGTTACCTTCGGGGCCGTCTGGTGAATGAAAAGGAAAAGGCGCATGAACGCCAAAGAACTTCTGGGCCAAACGCCCGAGCAGCTGCGCGAAGCACTTGTTTCGCTGAAAAAGGAAGCCTTCAACCTGCGCTTCCAGGCGGCTACCAACCAGCTTGAAAACACCGCCCGTATGCGTGCCGTCCGTCGTGACGCTGCCCGTGTGCTGACTGTGCTTAACCAGAAAGCCGCAGCTGCGGCTGCGAACTAAGGAGCGACCCCGTGCCAAAACGTATCCTGCAAGGCGTCGTGACTTCTGACAAGAACGAGCAGACCATCACCGTTCTGGTGGAACGCCGCTTCAAGCACCCGTTGCTGCAAAAGACCGTCCGTAAGTCGAAGAAATATCGCGCTCACGACGAGCTGAACACCTACAAGACCGGCGATAGCGTCCGCATTGAAGAATGTGCGCCTATTTCCAAAACCAAACGCTGGACTGTGGTCGTCGAGGCGTAAGCCGCGACCGCTTTTCAGATCTACACGAAACCCTGGGGAATGAGCCCCAAAGGTCGGGAGAAACCTAAATGATCCAGATGCAGACCAACCTGGATGTTGCTGATAACTCCGGCGCTCGCCGTGTTCAGTGCATCAAGGTTCTCGGCGGTTCACACCGTCGTTATGCATCCGTTGGCGACATCATCGTGGTGTCCGTCAAGGAAGCAATTCCTAAAGGCCGTGTGAAAAAAGGCGACGTCCGTAAGGCCGTTGTTGTTCGCACCGCCAAAGAAGTTTTCCGTGAAGATGGCACCGCCATCCGTTTTGACCGCAATGCTGCCGTCATCCTGAACAATCAGGGTGAGCCGGTCGGTACGCGTATCTTCGGGCCGGTTGTGCGTGAACTTCGCGCCAAGAACTTCATGAAAATCATCTCGCTGGCTCCGGAGGTGCTCTGATGGCTGCGAAGCTTAAAAAAGGCGACACCGTCGTCGTCCTTGCTGGCAAGGACCGTGGCTCCAAGGGCGAAATCACTTCGGTGAACCCTTCGGAGAACAAGGCTGTTGTTGATGGCGTGAACATCGCGATCCGTCACACCAAGCAGTCGCAGACCTCGCAGGGCGGCAAAATTGCCAAGCCTATGCCGATGGACCTGTCGAACCTTGCATTGCTGGACAAGAACGGCAAAGCAACCCGCGTTGGCTTCCGTATGGAAGGCGACAAGAAGGTTCGTTTTGCCAAGACCACTGGGGAGGCGATCTGATGCTTGATCAAGCCAAATACACCCCGCGTCTCAAAGCGGAATACATGACCAAACTGCGCGCTGCTCTGAAGGCCGAACATGGCTACAAGAACGACATGCAGATCCCTCGTCTGGACAAGATCGTCCTGAACATGGGTGTTGGTGATGCCGTCAAGGACACCAAGAAAGTCAAGAAAGCCGCCGAAGAGATGACCGCGATTGCCGGTCAGAAGGCTGTCATCACCATGGCCAAGAAGTCCATCGCTGGCTTCCGCGTCCGTGAAGAGATGCCCCTCGGCTGCAAGGTTACCCTGCGCGGCGACAAGATGTATGAATTCTTGGACCGTCTGATCACGATCGCTCTGCCTCGTGTTCGCGACTTCCGTGGCGTGAACCCGAAATCTTTCGACGGCCGTGGCAACTACGCCATGGGCTTGAAAGAGCAACTCGTGTTCCCCGAGATTGAATTCGACAAGGTCGATGACACTCACGGTATGGACATCATCATCTGCACCACCGCCAAAACCGATGCCGAAGCCAAGAGCCTGTTGAAGCTTTTCAACATGCCCTTCACATCGTAATCGCGCGAGGAACCTGACAATGGCAAAAAAATCCATGGTGAACCGCGAAGTAAAGCGCGCCAAACTCGTGCAACAGCACGCGTCCAAGCGCGCCGCCCTGAATGCGGTGATCAAAGACCAGTCGAAGCCCGTTGAAGAGCGCTTTAAGGCGACCATCAAACTGGCTGAGATGCCCCGTAACTCGTCCGCTGTCCGCTTGCACAACCGTTGCCAGCTGACCGGTCGTCCGCATGCGTTCTATCGCAAGCTCAAACTCTCGCGGATCATGCTTCGTGAACTGGCCTCGTTTGGTCAGATCCCGGGCATGGTGAAGTCGAGCTGGTAAGGAGGTTCTAAAATGATGATGAACGATCCTATCGGCGATATGCTTACCCG
Organism: Pseudorhodobacter sp.; assembly: GCA_024642045.1. Classification (GTDB taxonomy): domain Bacteria; phylum Pseudomonadota; class Alphaproteobacteria; order Rhodobacterales; family Rhodobacteraceae; genus Cypionkella. The sequence goes on from JAHEBX010000078.1 coordinate 2,912, forward strand.
TATCCGGAACGCACAGATGCGTGGCAAGTCGACCGTGTCGACCCCCGCATCCAAACTGCGCGCCTGGGTTCTGGAAGTTCTCGCCAGCGAAGGCTACATCCGTGGTTTCGAGCGCGTCGCGTCCGACAACAACCAGGGCGAGCTGGTAATCAGCCTCAAGTACTTTGAAGGCGTGCCTGTGATCCGCGAAGTCAAGCGCGTGTCCAAGCCCGGCCGTCGTGTGTACATGTCGGTCAAGGATATTCCGTCGGTCCGCAATGGCCTCGGGATCTCCATCGTGTCGACGCCCAAGGGCGTCATGTCAGATGCAAATGCGCGCGCAGCCAATGTTGGCGGCGAAGTGCTTTGCACCGTGTTCTGAGGAGGGTGGTATGTCTCGTATTGGCAAAAAGCCCGTCGTTCTGAACAAGGGCGTGACGGCTACGATCTCGGGTCAAACCGTAGAAGTAAAGGGGCCGAAAGGCACCCGCAGCTTCACCGCGACCGACGATGTTACGCTGAGCCTCGAAGAGGGCACTGTCAAAGTGTCACCTCGCGGCACCTCGAAGCGTGCACGTCAGCAGTGGGGTATGGCCCGTTCGATGGTCGAAAACCTCGTGACGGGCGTCTCGGAAGGCTTCAAGAAAGAGCTTGAAATTCAGGGTGTTGGTTATCGCGCTGCGATGGCCGGCAATGTTCTGAAGCTCTCGCTTGGCTATAGCCACGAGGTTAACTTCGAGGTTCCGGCCGGTGTCACCGTTTCGGCTCCGAAGCAAACTGAAATCGTTGTGGAAGGCATTGACCAACAGCTCGTTGGACAGGTCGCCGCGAACATCCGCGAATGGCGCAAGCCCGAGCCCTACAAAGGCAAAGGCATCCGCTACAAGGGTGAATTCGTATTCCGCAAGGAAGGTAAGAAGAAGTAAGGACCGCAATCATGGCGAACACAAAGAGAGACCTGTTCCTCAAGCGCCGCCAGCGCGTCCGGAACAAAATCAAGGCAACATCCCACGGGCGTCTGCGCCTGTCGGTTCACCGCTCCAGCAAGAACATTTCGGTTCAGCTGATCGACGACGTCAAAGGCGTAACCTTGGCTTCGGCATCCACTCTGGAAAAAGAGCTGGGTTTCGTGGGCAAGAACAACGTCGAAGCGGCCACGAAAGTGGGCGCGACGATTGCCGAACGGGCAAAAAAGGCCGGCGTCGAAGCGTGCTACTTCGACCGCGGTGGTTTCCTCTTTCACGGCAAGATCAAGGCTTTGGCCGATGCTGCTCGTGAAGGCGGACTTAAGTTCTGAGGAGTTGAAAAATGGCAGAACGTGAAAACCGCCGGGACAACCGTGGCAATGATCGCCGCGACAACCGGCCAGAAGAGACACCGGAATTCGCGGACCGCTTGGTCGCGATCAACCGCGTGTCGAAAACCGTCAAAGGCGGCAAGCGCTTTGGCTTCGCAGCTCTGGTCGTCGTTGGCGATCAAAAGGGCCGCGTAGGCTTCGGCAAGGGCAAGGCCAAGGAAGTTCCGGAAGCGATCCGCAAAGCGACCGAGCAGGCCAAGCGCCAGCTCATCCGCGTGCCGCTGAAAGACGCCCGCACCCTGCACCACGACATGGAAGGTCGCCACGGCGCCGGCCGCGTCGTGATGCGCTCGGCTGTTGCCGGTACTGGTATCATCGCAGGTGGCCCAATGCGTGCCGTCTTCGAAATGTTGGGTCTTCAGGACGTCGTGGCGAAATCCATCGGCACCTCGAACCCCTACAACATGATCCGTGCAACCATCGACGGTCTGAAAGCAGAGACCTCGCCCCGCGCTGTTGCCGCTCGTCGCGGCAAGAAAGTGGCCGAGATCCTGAACAAGCCCGCCGCTGAAACCGTGGAGGCCTGATTATGACCGCTAAGAAAACCATCGTGGTCAAGCAGGTGGCTTCGGCTGCCCGCCGCCCGGCGATCCAGACCGCGACCCTCAAAGGTCTTGGCCTGAACAAAATGAACCGCACCCGCGAGCTGGAAGACACACCTTCCGTGCGCGGCATGGTCAACAAGATCTCGCATCTTGTTCAGATCATCGAAGAGCGCGGCTAAGGGTTCGGTGCGCTGAAGCGCACCCTACGCCAATCAAAACGCCCCGCCGAAAGGTGGGGCGTTTTGCATTCGACCCTTAGGGACGTTGATAACGCCTTCCCAATTGCGAGCATCCAGCGTGCAGCCTATCTCTGAAACCGAAACGCCTCGCAAAACTCTACCATCTTCGGGTTATCGCCCCGCTTCAATGCCTCGGCAAAGGCCATGTCCAGCACCCGCTGTGCTGCGATGATCAGGCGTTCTTCGCGCTCGGAATGTGGGTGGACATCGCCTTGAAACAGGTTGTTCCTCACATCCTTCACCACCAAAAACCAATCCGCCAGCGAATTGACCGCCCGCGCTTTTTTCCACGAGCTTTCTTCGCCTTGATCGACCTTCAGCAGCATCGGCGGGTTCACAAACAATTTCTCCAGCGCTGTATCCGCGCGGCAGACCTCTAAAAACGCCGCACCCAGATCGGCGGCGAACCCCGCCCAGCCGGCCTCGGCTGTCACGCCTGTCTTGCTGTGCTTGAGATACCCCGCCTTGATCAGCGCATGTTCAAACCGCGCAAAAGTCGCGAAAAAGCTGACCCAATCGGCCTGAAACTGCACTTCTAGCCCTGCGCGATAGGTTTTGTCCGTCGACATCTCGTTCCGATCTATGAAATCCCAAGCGCGCAGGCTTGCAGCAAATCGCCGCTCGTGTCCACTCGGTCCCAAAACGAATCTTCCGCAAGCCCGACACCATGTTACTCTGGACTCAGGCCCACTCGGGCCGATTTCAGGGAGGAAATCATGGCTGCCCATTATTCCGGAGGCTGCTCGCATGTGCATGTCACTGCCAGCGCCGAGCCGATCGATAACCACGAATGTCACTGTAATGTCTGCAAATCCGTCACTGGCCAGCAGCACACCCACGTTGCCTTTTTTAACCACGCCGACATTCAGGTTGATCACCCAGAGCTGATCAAACGCTCGCCCTTTAACGCGCAAAACCCGAATGGCCCGCTGGAAATCTGCCAGTGCAGCACATGTGATGCGGTGTTGATGCTGGACGACAAGCAGGGTCGCATCCGTGTCGCAGTCCCAAATGTCATGGGCTACGACGACACCACGTTTCCCAAGGCGACCTATCACGCCTTTTGGGATGCGAGCAAAGGCTACGCCAAACCCCATGACGGCCGCCCCGTCTATGAAGGCCTTCAGCCCAGCTTCCATTGGCCCGCCGGCGCCTGAGGGCGACTACTTTTCACATGTTTTCAAGGCGCTGCGGAAACCTGCGGCGCCAATTTTTGTCCTCTGGGCGGGCGCTTAATTGTCTATTTCGACTCAGCGAAACCTGCTAAATTGGAAACATTAATTTAATTTTTTATGGAGGTGGAAATGAAGCTTTTGTTCCTCGCCGCTTCGTTCGCGGTTGCTGCAAGCCATGTCGATGCCGCTGTACTTGATAGTTTCACAATGGATGCCCCTTCGTTTTCCAGTGGCGTGCTGAGTAACATTATGTTGGCGGCGGGCGTGACCTACAAGATCGTCATCTTGGGCACGTTTGACATCGGCTGTATCGGTGGCGTCGGTCAATGTCCGACTGATGCGGAATATTATACGCCTCTCTCGGGCGGCAATGCCGGAAACCACTATGATCTGACAGGTTTCGATGCCCCTGGTGGCGTTGATATCAGTGCGCTGGTGGATGGCGTCAACATCGATTGGGGGCCATACAATCCGGCGCATGTCTACTCGACCCTGTTTTCCAGCGCTTTGACCCAACAAGTGCGGATCAGCTATCTGGATACAAATTATGGTGACAACGTAGGCTCGCTGCAGGTGCGGATTGAATCGCTTGCGGCGGCAGTGCCGCTGCCTGCTGGGCTGCCTTTGGCGCTGACGGGCATCGGTGCGCTGGCCTTTGTGCGCCGCCGCAAGCAGCGACACGCCTGATGCCGTTGGCGGCGGCACGACTCTGCGCTTGATCAACTCTGATCCTGCGCTTATACGCCCCCAGTGGCGCCTTGCGTCATAGAATCAACAAGAAACGCCGCGTTGCCCGCATCCGTCGCAGATGCGGGCTTTCCGGCAAAGGAGTATGCGACATGAAATTGAATGAACTGCACGACAATGATGGTGCAACCAAAAAGCGCAAGCGCGTAGCACGCGGTCCGGGTTCGGGTTCGGGTAAGACCGCTGGCCGTGGTATCAAAGGTCAGAAATCGCGTTCGGGCGTCGCTATCGGCGGCTATGAAGGCGGCCAGATGCCTCTGTATCGCCGTCTGCCCAAGCGTGGCTTCTCCAAGCCGAACGCACAGCGCTTTGCCGTCATTAACCTTGGCCTGATCGAAAAGTTTGTTGCTCTGGGCAAGCTCGACGTCAAAGCCGAGATCACCGAAGACATGCTGGTTGACGCAGGTCTGACCGGTCACAAGCGTGACGGCATCCGTATCCTGAACAAGGGCGAGATCAAGTCGGCTGTGAAACTGAGCGTTTCGGGCGCTTCGGCGGCTGCGATCGAGGCTGTAAAGGCCGCGGGTGGCACTCTGACCGTCGCTCCGACCCTCGAGCCGCATGGCAAGTCGGTCCGCAAAGCAAAGTAACGCCTTGTGAGCGGTTGCTAGACCGCTTACATCGGGTTAAGTTTCCCGCGCCGCCGACCGGAAACGGTTTGGCGGCGCTTCCCATAATGGGCCTACGCAGAAAGATTTGAGCATGGCATCTGCTGCAGAGCAAATGGCCGCGAACCTCAGCTGGGGTACGCTAGGCAAGGCGACGGACCTCCGTCAGCGCATTTTCTTCACCATCGGCTTGCTGATGGTATACCGCTTGGGCACCTATGTGCCTGTTCCGGGCATTGACGGCACCGCGCTGCGCAATTTCATGGATAACGCGGGGCAGGGCATCGGCGGCATGCTGTCGATGTTCACCGGCGGCGCCATCAAGCGGATGGGTATCTTCGCGCTTGGCATCATGCCCTACATTTCGGCCTCGATCATCATTCAGCTGCTGGCCTCGATGGTGCCGTCACTGGAGCAGATGAAAAAAGAGGGCGAGCAGGGCAAGAAAAAGATGAACCAGTGGACCCGCTACGGCACGGTCGCTCTGGCTACCTTTCAAGGCTTTGGCATCGCGAAATCAATCGAAGCGGGTGGCCTTGCTCACAGCCCCGGTCTGTTCTTCGTGATTTCTTGCGTGATTACCCTTGTCGGCGGCACCATGTTCCTGATGTGGCTGGGCGAGCAGATCACCGCGCGCGGCATCGGCAACGGCATCTCGCTGATCATCTTTACCGGCATTGTCGCTGAAATCCCCCGCGCTTTGGCGCAGTTCTTCAGTCAAGGCCGTGCGGGTGTGATCTCGACCCCGGTTATCCTTGGTGTGCTGGTGATGATCGTGGTGGTCATCGCCGCCGTGGTGTTCATGGAGCGTGCCCTGCGCAAGATCCACATCCAATACCCGCGCCGTCAGGTTGGCATGAAGGTCTATGACGGCGGATCGTCGCATCTGCCGATCAAGGTCAACCCGGCCGGCGTGATCCCTGCGATCTTTGCCTCGTCGCTCTTGCTGCTGCCAACCACGATTGCGACCTTCTCGGGCGCCAATACCGGCCCGATCATGTCGACGATTCTGGCCTACTTTGGCCCGGGTCAGCCGCTCTATCTTGCCTTCTTTGTCGGCATGATCGTGTTCTTCACCTATTTCTATACGGCCAACGTCGCCTTCAAAACCGACGAAGTGGCTGACAACCTGAAGAACCAGAACGGCTTTATTCCCGGTGTTCGTCCGGGCAAGAAGACCGAGGAATATCTGGATTACGTCGTCACCCGCGTGCTGGTGCTAGGGGCGGCCTATCTGGCCGCGATCTGCCTGCTGCCCGAAGTTCTGCGTGACGCCTTCGCGATCCCCTTCTACTTCGGCGGTACCTCGGTGCTGATCGTGGTCTCGGTGACGATGGATACGATCAACCAGATCCAATCGCATCTGTTGGCGCATCAATACGAAGGCCTGATCGAAAAGTCGCAACTGCGCGGCAAAAAGCGCAGCACTGCAAGCCGGCCGCCCGCGCGCCGCTAATCCTTCATCCTGCAAAAGGCCCGTCCTGTGGCGGGCCTTTTGCATCCTGACCGTCAGCGAAAGTAGTTCCTCATGCCAAATATCATCCTCCTCGGGCCCCCTGGTGCTGGCAAAGGCACCCAAGCCAAGCGTCTGGTAGATGAGCGCGGTATGGTGCAGCTTTCGACGGGCGATATGCTGCGCGAGGCCAAGACGTCGGGCACCGAAATGGGGCGCCGCGTCGCCGATGTGATGGACAAGGGTCATCTGGTGACGGATGACATCGTGATTGGTTTGATCGAGGAACGGCTGGTAAATGAGCACGCCGCTGGCGGCTATATCTTTGACGGCTTCCCGCGCACGCTGACCCAAGCCGACGCCTTGGGTGAATTGATGGCGCGGATCGGTCAGCCCTTGGATGCGGTGGTCGAGATCAAGGTTGATGACGAGGTGCTGAAAGACCGCATCGTTGGTCGCTATACCTGCGGCACCTGCGGCGCGGTTTATCACGACACCAACCGCCCAACCAAAGTGGCGGGCACCTGTGACGCCTGCGGTGGCCACGACATGAAACGCCGCGCAGACGATACCGAAGAGGCCTTGCGCACCCGGATGCTGGCCTATTACCGCGATACCTCGCCGCTGATCGGCTATTATTACGCCAAGCATCAGCTCTCGTCCGTGGACGGGTTGGCGGAAATGGACGCCGTTGGTGCGGCAATTTCGTCTGTTCTTGACAAAGCGTGAATTTCGCGCCCGCTGCCCTTGACGATATGGTCAAAAGCCCATAAAGCACGGCGTCCCGCAGCGGAATCGCTTGCGGGCTTCCGCTTTTGCGGAAAATCGAATCGCTCTTAACGGGGCGGTGTTGTGAAAAAAGGTTCTGGCACTACGGAACCGCAACCATGAAGGAATAACGTTTGGCACGTATTGCTGGCGTAAACATCCCGACCCAGAAACGGGTCCCGATCGCCCTGACTTATATCGCTGGTGTTGGCCCTGCCACGGCAGAGCAAATCTGCGCGGCAACCAACATCGACCGTGCGCGTCGCATCAACCAGCTTTCGGATGCCGAAGTGCTGGCGATCCGCGAATACATCGACGCAAACGTCACCGTGGAAGGCGACCTGCGTCGCGAGACCTCGATGAACATCAAGCGTCTGATGGACCTCGGCTGCTACCGTGGCCTGCGTCATCGTAAGGGCCTTCCGGTCCGCGGTCAGCGCACCCACACGAACGCTCGTACCCGCAAGGGCCCCGCAAAAGCCATCGCTGGCAAGAAGAAATAAGAGGGGCGCTTAGATATGGCACGCGATACAAAAGCACGCACGAAGAAAAAAGAACGCAAGAACATCGCCGCTGGCGTGGTTCACGTGAATTCTTCGTTCAACAACACCAAAATCCTGATCTCCGACGTTCAGGGCAACGCGATTTCCTGGTCGTCCTCGGGCACCATGGGCTTCAAAGGCTCGCGGAAATCGACCCCTTACGCCGCTCAGATGGCTGCCGAAGATGCAGCTAAAAAGGCACAAGAGCACGGCATGAAAACTGTCGAAGTCGAAGTGCAGGGTCCGGGTTCGGGCCGCGAGAGCGCTCTGCGCGCTCTGGCTGCTGTCGGCCTGAACGTCACCTCGATCCGTGACGTGACGCCTCTGGCACACAACGGCTGCCGTCCGCCAAAGCGCCGTCGCGTCTAACACGATTGCTATTGGTCGGGCTGCGCGCTGACGCGCGGCCCGATTTCGTTATTTCTGAACCTCGGGCGTCGTCTGCTTTGGACATGAGCAGAGGACAAGTATGGAGGCGGTCACATGATCCACAAAAATTGGCTTGAACTGATCAAACCGACACAGCTGGTTGTCAAAGCAGGGGCAGATGCACAGCGCACCGCCACCGCGATTGCCGAACCGCTGGAGCGCGGCTTTGGCCTTACCCTCGGCAACGCGCTGCGCCGCGTGCTGATGTCGTCGCTGCAGGGTGCGGCGATCACTTCCGTTCAGATCGACAACGTTCTGCACGAGTTCTCGAGCGTGGCTGGCGTGCGTGAAGACGTCACCGACATCGTTTTGAACCTCAAGGGCGTCAGCCTGAAAATGGATGTCGAAGGCCCGAAGCGCCTGTCGATTTCCGCCAAGGGCCCGGGCGTCGTCACCGCCGGTGACATCTCGGAAACCAACGGCATCGAAGTGCTGAACAAAGACCACGTCATCTGCCACCTCGACGATGGTGCCGACGTGTTCATGGAATTGACCGTCAACACCGGCAAAGGCTATGTCGCCGCTGACAAGAACCGTCCAGAAGATGCACCGATCGGTCTGATCCCGATCGACGCGATCTATTCGCCGGTGAAAAAAGTCAGCTACGAAGTCACCCCGACCCGCGAAGGTCAGGTGCTTGACTATGACAAGCTGACGATGAAGATCGAAACCGATGGCTCGCTGACCCCCGAAGACGCGATTGCCTATGCGGCCCGCATCCTTCAGGACCAGCTCGCTGTGTTCGTGAACTTCGACGAGCCCGAAGCGGCTGGCAAAGGTGCTGAAGACGCTGGCCTCGAGTTCAACCCGCTTCTGCTCAAGAAAGTGGACGAGCTGGAGCTTTCGGTACGTTCGGCAAACTGCCTCAAGAACGACAACATCGTCTACATCGGCGATCTGATCCAGAAAACCGAAGCCGAAATGCTGCGCACGCCGAACTTTGGCCGCAAGTCCTTGAACGAAATCAAGGAAGTGCTGTCGGGCATGGGGCTGCACCTTGGCATGGAAGTCGAAGATTGGCCACCAGAGAACATCGAAGATCTGGCCAAGCGCTTTGAGGACCAGTTCTAAAAGTTTAGGGGGGCGTCCGTGCCCCCCGAAAAATGCCCGCAATGGCGGGGAATTGGATCGAAAATCAAAGGTTTTCGATCTTGGCGCAAGCCCAAGGTGAGCGGGACCAATCGTAGGCCCTGCCGGACAAAGTAAAACACGCGAATAGGAGATTTCCATGCGTCACTCTAATGGCTACCGCAAGCTGAACCGCACCCACGAACACCGCAAGGCGATGTTCGCTAACATGGCTGGTTCGCTGATTGAACACGAGCAGATCAAGACCACGTTGCCCAAGGCAAAAGAACTGCGCCCGATCATCGAAAAGCTGATCACCCTGGCCAAGCGCGGCGATCTGCACGCACGTCGTCAGGCTCATGCGCAACTCAAACAAGACATCCACACCGCGCGCCTGTTCGAGATTCTCGGGCCGCGCTACCAGTCGCGTCAGGGCGGTTACGTCCGCGTGCTCAAGGCTGGCTTCCGCTTCGGCGATATGGCGCCGATGGCAATCATCGAATTCGTTGACCGTGACGTGAACGCAAAAGGCGCAGCCGACCACGCGCGCACCGCTGCCGAGGACGCATTTGAGGCGTAATTGTCGCAACTGACCTAACGTCAACTTTTTAAATGAGGCCCGTCACGACGTGACGGGCCTTTTCATTTTTTCTTGATGCGAAAAGATGACTAGTAGAAATGTGGCTTTTTTAAGTTTGCGCTAGTCACTTTCATGACAACTGCTTAAAGTTGTAAAAGAATCAAGAAGATCGTGAAAACATGTCTGTAAAGCTAGGTATCGATGTAGAGTTACATCAGTTGTCCCTGATGGCCCCGGCAGGCTATTTTGTTGGCCTGCACATTCGCTTTACGGCCCCCCTGTTTACCTTCCAGACCTATCGGCAGGAATGGCTCGATCACTACACCGAGAAAGGCTACGTCTTGCGGGATCCCATGGTGGCATGGGGCTTTAGCACAGTCGGCAGCAGTCGTTGGAGTGACCCCACTGTTCCGGATCCTTTTGGCATCTTCAAGGAAGCCGCCCAATACGGCCTTAAATATGGAGTGACGGTGTCTTGCGGGCCCGTCAAATCCAGGTCTATCGCTTCATTCGCACGCGCCGATCGCGAGTTTGAAGACCATGAAATTGCAGCCATAGCCAAGATTGTGCATCGGCTGCATGACGTGACAGAGCCTCCTGAAGAGCTGACCAAAGCTCAGATCGAGGCCCTGCGTTGCATTGCTGGGGGAGACCGGTTTACCGCCGCTGCGGCGAAACTGGGGATATCGGAAAGCGCTCTCAAAGCGCGCATTACTTCTGCACGAATACGATTGATGGCGCGGACAACCGCCGAAGCCATACAGCGTGCAAAGGATTATCGCCTGATTTGACACTCCCTCCGCTAGTTTAGACTGCCATCTGAACCCATGGAGGCCTTCATGCTCACCACCACACTTTCTTTTGCCAACCTGCACAACCATGGCGAGCTTTTCGCCAATATGTTGCGCGCCCGACGCGAACTTTTCATCGTCCATAATAAGTGGGATCTGCCCGAAGCGATGGGGATGGAGTATGATCAATACGACACCCCCGCGAGCCGTTGGGTCGTCGTACATGATGATGAGGGCCGTGTGCTCGCGGGCAACCGTTTGACGCCCACGACGACGAAATGCGGGATCTATTCCTACATGATCCGGGATGCGCAGCGGGGCCTGCTCGACACGATACCTTCCAGCCTGCTGAATGAACCCGCGCCGGTTGGCGACTATATCTGGGAATCGAGCCGTCTTTTCGTGGCCCATGACGTACCTGCCTCGATCCGCCGCCGCGTTCACGCCCAGCTGATCCAACAGCTTGGCGAGACCGTGCGCAGCCTCAACGCCACCCATTGCCTGACGCTTCTGGCCGCAACCTGGCCCCGCTGGGCGGATCGTGTCGGTGTCAAGATGCGTGCGATGGGGCCGGTGATGGAAATCGACGGGATCGACAATCAGGTGGTCGAGATGGATTTCTCGCAGACGGTCCACTAAGGGATCGCTGCAAGAGGGTGGGTAAGGCGTCGGCCAGCACGGGAATGCCCTTCCCCTGCTGGCGACGAAAGCCTATCTTTGTGCGATGAGCGATCTTTTCGACACCGCCACCCCCCAAGCCGCCGAGGGACCACGTCCCTTGGCCGACCGTTTGCGTCCGCGCGCGCTGTCCGAGGTCATCGGCCAATCTCATGTGCTTGGCCCTGATGGCCCGCTGGGGGCCATGCTTGCCGCACACAGCCTGTCGTCGCTGGTCCTCTGGGGGCCGCCCGGCGTTGGCAAGACCACAATCGCCCGTCTTTTGGCCCATGACTCCGATCTTGCTTTCGTGCAGATATCGGCGATTTTTACCGGCGTGCCGGATCTGCGCAAAGTCTTCGAATCCGCCAAGATCCGCCGCCAGAATGGTCAGGGCACGCTGCTGTTCGTCGACGAAATCCACCGCTTCAACAAGGCCCAGCAGGATGGGTTTTTGCCCTATATGGAGGATGGCACCATCCTTCTGGTTGGGGCGACCACCGAAAATCCCTCGTTTGAACTCAATGCCGCTCTGCTGTCGCGCGCGCAGGTGATTGTGCTTGAACGTCTTGACCTTAACGACCTTGAACGTCTTGCCCAACGCGCTGAAAAGGAACTTGGCCGCGCTCTGCCGCTGAATGGCGAGGCGCGCGAGGCTCTGATTGACATGGCCGACGGTGATGGGCGCGCTTTGCTGAACCTGATCGAGCAGGTCGCGGCGTGGAAGCTCGATAAACCCCTGACCCGCGAGGCGCTTGCCACCCGTCTGACGCGGCGCGCCAGCAAATACGACAAGTCCGGCGAAGAGCATTACAACCTGATCTCGGCCCTGCACAAATCGGTGCGCGGCTCTGACCCTGATGCCGCCCTTTACTGGTTCGCCCGCATGCTCGAAGGCGGCGAAGACCCGCGCTTTCTGGCCCGTCGCATCACCCGCATGGCGGTCGAGGACATCGGCCTCGCTGACCCGCAGGCCCAGCAAATCTGCCTTGAATCATGGCAAACCTACGAACGCCTCGGCTCTCCCGAAGGCGAATTGGCCTTGGCCCAAGCCCTTGTCTACCTCGCTCTCGCCCCCAAATCCAACGGCGTCTACACCGCCTACAAAGCCGCCCGCGCGCTGGCGCGTGACACAGGCAGCCAACCGCCGCCTCTGCACATCCGCAACGCGCCCACCAAGCTGATGAAAGACATCGGCTACGGCAAAGACTACGCCTACGACCACGACGCCGAAGACGGCTTTTCGGGGCAGAACTACTTCCCCGAAGGCCTCAAACGCCCCATCCTCTACACCCCCCCCGAACGCGGCTTTGAACGCGAGTTGCGCAAACGCATCGACTATTTCGCCAAGCTCAGGGCGAAACGTCAGGCGGAATGAGGCGCAGGGCTAGCCAGCGATAGCTGGATTGTCTGCGCGATGACCTCGCCTTTTTGGGCGCGTCATGTCGGTATTCCCAAATGGCAGTTTCGAGCCCGGAGTCCCCGATGCTGCATTGTGCACGAATGGCTGGTATTACTGGTTCCCAAAAACCTTCAACAACTGGTAGGGTTTTGGAAGGGGTTTTAGACAGCTAGATTTTGGGGTGGTTT
>JAHEBX010000079.1 GCA_024642045.1 Pseudorhodobacter sp.
CAGCACCTCTGCTTCGGCAATGTTGCGCTCCTCGGCCCAGACGGCGCGGCTGAGCGCGGCGACAAACCCCGCCAGATCGCCCGCGCCGCCCTTGACGATATGCGACTGCGCTGAAATCACAGCGTAAGAGGCAGGCGCGGGATTGGTTGGCCAAAAGGCGGGCCTGATGTTTATCGGGACATCCTGCTTGGCTGCCTGACGCGCCAGATCCTGATCATACCAAACGCGCCGCGCGGGGCTGGCATCGGTCATCGCCACGCCTCCCATCCGCGCCGCCAAACTTCCGAAATGCAGCGGCAGATAGCGCACTTCAGCCTGATGCTGTTGTGCGATTCGCGCCAACCGGTTTCCTGCAAGGTAAACATAGGGCGACAAGACCGTAAAAAAGTAATCTATCTGCGTCATTTGCGGCCCCCCTTAGGTTCTGCGGTTTGCAAGACCCTAGTCGGGTGATAAGCGGTGTCAACAATCCGAATCTGCCAAAGCCGGAGTGACCCAATGGCTGCCATGACCGAACCGAAACTTATTTCGGGCAACGCCAATCTTTCCTTGGCCAAATCCATCGCCCGACGCATGTCGATGCACCGTGGCGTGTCAGTGAACCTTGTTGATGCACGGATCGAACGGTTCAACGATGCCGAAATCTTCGTCGAGGTTTACGAGAATGTGCGCGGCGAGGATATGTATATCATCCAGCCGACCTCCAATCCGGCGAATGACAACCTGATGGAGCTTCTGATCATGTGCGATGCGCTGCGCCGCTCGTCAGCCGATCGCATCACCGCCGTGATCCCCTACTTCGGATATGCCCGCCAAGACCGCCGCGCCAAAGCCCGCACGCCGATCACCGCCAAACTGGTCGCCAATATGATCGCAGAGGCAGGCGTTGACCGCGTGCTGACGCTTGATCTGCACGCAGCCCAGATTCAGGGTTTCTTCGACATTCCGGTGGACAACCTTTATGCCTCGCCCGTCTTTGCTTTGGACATCGAGCATAATTTCAAAGGTCGCATGGATGATCTGATGATCGTCTCGCCCGACGTTGGTGGTGTGGCGCGGGCGCGGGAACTGGCCAAGCGGATCAACGCGCCACTCGCCATCGTCGACAAGCGCCGCGAAAAGGCGGGCGAGATTGCCGAGATGACTGTGATCGGCAATGTCGAGGGCAAGACCTGCATCATCGTCGACGACATCTGCGACACTGCTGGCACCCTGTGCAAAGCCGCTGAAATCCTTATCGAAAATGGCGCGACCGAGGTACATTCCTATATCACCCACGGCGTCCTTTCAGGCCCTGCTGTCGAGCGCGTGCAGAATTCGGTGATGAAATCGCTGGTGATCACCGATTCCATCGAGCCGACCGACAAGGTCAAAGCCTGCCCGAATATCCGCATCGTGCCGACAGCACCGATGTTTGCCCAAGCGATTTTGAATATCTGGAACGGCACATCGGTGTCATCGTTGTTCGAGACCGACACGCTGGTTCCGATCTACGAAGGGATGTATCAGCGCGGTTAATCGCTGTTGTTTCAGAAAACCAGGTTCAATAGAGATCCCAGTCTTCTTCATCCCTGATCGCGCCGATTGCCATCCAATCAGCGCGTACCCGCGCGACCCGCGTGTCGCCCCAGGTCCGAAACACCAGATGAAAGCCGTCCTTCGTCACCTTTTCGGCAGTAATGTCGGCGCGAGCGTTATGCTTGTGATCGATATCCCACATTGCGATCGACACATGCACAGCGGGTAAATCAACGAAAGCCTCTTTGAACTTGATCAGGTGCCGACTTTCGCGGTCCCCCTGCCCCGTCCACATGACACCGTCATCCGCAAAGTCCGAAAAAAGGACACGCGAGCCTTGCAGGATGCCGAATGAGTTCGAAGCAATACGTTTCATGGATATTCCAGATTATCAGCGCAGCGTAGCAATGATTTTCGGCAAAAATAGGTCGAAAAACAAAAGGCCCCGCAAAAGCAGGGCCTTATGTCAAATTCATTCTTGATCAGAAGCCGGCGGCAGATCGCATGGCGACCAGATCGGCCATCGCCTTGTCGGCGGCATCCTTGTCAACGGCCACAGCTGTCGCTTCGGACGCGTCCGCGATCAACTGATCCATCAGCGCCGCGTTCAACTCCTCCACAGGCACTGCACGCTCGGCCAGAACCGAAACGGAGGTCGCGGAAATCTCGGCAAAGCCACCAGTGACGACGTAAGATTTCACACCAGCAGCCGAAGCCACCTTCAGCACGCCGGGACGCAGGGTGGTGATGGTGGGGGCATGCCCCTCCATCGCCGTCAGGTCGCCATCGGCGCCGGGGATATTGACTTCGGTCGCAACAACAGAGGCAAGCCTGCGTTCCGGCGACACGAGGTCGAATTGCAGCGTTCCAGCCATGGTGCCCCCTTAGGCCGCAGCAGCGGCAAGACGCTGTGCTTTGGCGATTACGTCGTCGATGCCACCAACCATGTAGAAGGCCGCTTCTGGCAAGTGGTCGTATTCACCAGCCACAACAGCTTTGAACGAGCGGATGGTGTCTTCCAGCGGAACCTGAACGCCGTCAGAGCCAGTGAAGACCTTGGCCACGTCGAAGGGCTGCGACAGGAAGCGCTCGAGCTTACGCGCGCGGGCCACGGCCAGCTTGTCGTCTTCCGAGAGTTCGTCCATGCCAAGGATGGCGATGATATCTTGCAGCGATTTGTAGCGCTGAAGCACCTTTTGCACGTCGGTTGCGACCTTGTAGTGCTCGTCGCCGATGATCAGCGGGTCAAGCAGACGCGAGGTCGACCCCAGCGGGTCCACAGCCGGATAGATGCCCTTTTCCGAGATCGAGCGGTCCAGAACCGTCGTTGCGTCCAAGTGGGCGAACGAAGTGGCCGGCGCAGGGTCGGTCAAGTCATCGGCAGGAACGTACACGGCCTGAACCGAAGTGATCGAGCCGTTCTTGGTCGAGGTGATGCGTTCCTGCATCGCGCCCATGTCAGTGGCCAGCGTTGGCTGATAGCCCACGGCGGATGGAATACGACCCAGCAGAGCCGACACTTCCGAACCGGCTTGGGTAAAGCGGAAGATGTTGTCCACAAAGAACAAAACGTCAGCGCCTGTCTCGTCACGGAACTGCTCGGCCATCGTCAGACCCGACAGAGCGATCCGCATACGGGCGCCTGGTGGTTCGTTCATCTGACCGTAAACAAGCGCGATTTTCGACTTCGACAGGTCTTCAAGGTCGATAACGCCGGATTCGATCATCTCGTGGTAAAGGTCGTTGCCCTCACGGGTCCGCTCGCCCACCCCCGCGAACACCGACACGCCCGAGTGAACCTTGGCGATGTTATTGATCAATTCCATGATCAAAACGGTCTTGCCAACGCCTGCACCGCCGAAGAGGCCGATCTTGCCGCCCTTGGTATAGGGGGCCAGCAGATCGATAACCTTGATGCCGGTCACAAGGATCTGCGATTCCGTTGCTTGCTCTGCGAATGTCGGAGCCGGCTGGTGGATTGCGCGGGTTGCGGTTGCATTGACCGGGCCACGCTCGTCAACCGGCTCGCCGATGACGTTCATGATGCGGCCAAGGGTCGCTGGGCCAACCGGAACCTGAATAGGTGCGCCGGTATCAGCCACAGCGCCACCACGGACGAGACCTTCGGTGGCGTCCATTGCCACGGCGCGCACGGTGTTTTCGCCAAGGTGCTGAGCGACTTCCATCACCAGCTTCTTGCCGTTGTTGTCGGTGGTCAATGCGTTCAAAATTGCGGGAAGATCGCCTTCGAACTGCACGTCAACCACGGCGCCGATCACCTGAGTGATCTTGCCTGCCGCGGCAGCTGCTTTCGGTGCTTTTGCCATAATGTTTCTCCGGTTACTCAGAGCGCCTCAGCGCCCGCGATGATTTCGATAAGCTCGGTGGTGATCGCAGCTTGGCGCGAGCGGTTATAGATGGTCGTGTATTTGGTGATCATCTCGCCTGCGTTGCGCGTCGCGTTGTCCATAGCGCTCATCCGGGCACCCTGTTCAGAGGCACCGTTTTCCAGAAGAGCGGTAAAGAATTGCGTCGCAACCCCGCGTGGCAGCAGATCGGCCAGGATGGCCTCTTCGCTGGGCTCGTAGTCGTAGAGCGCGGAGGCCGAAGCAGCGCCTGCTTCATAGATTGCAGGAATGATCTGCTGCGCGGTCGGGATCTGCGCAATAACCGATTGGAACCGGCTATAGAAGATCGTCACCACATCGCATTCACCTGCTTCAAAGCGCGCCAGAACGTCACGAGCGATGCCCTGAGCGTCGGCATAACCCACGCGCTTGACCTCTGACATATCGACGTGACCCACCATATTGGCAGAATAGTCGCGACGCAGCTGTTCGCGCCCTTTTTTGCCGACGGTCAAGATTTTGACCGTCTTGCCTTTGGCCATCAGCTCATTTGCGTGAGCCCGCGCCAACTTGACGATGTTCGAGTTGAACCCGCCAGCCAAGCCACGCTCCGAGGTCATTACAACCAGCAGTTGCACTTGATCAGAGCCCGTCCCGGCAAGGAGCCGGGGCGCGCTGGCCGAAGTGCCGACCGATGCCGCCAAACCCGCCATCACCGCATTCATCCGCTCGGCATAGGGCCGGGCAGCTTCAGCGGCTTCTTGGGCGCGGCGCAGTTTTGCCGCCGAGACCATTTGCATGGCCTTGGTGATCTTGCGCGTATTCTTGATACTCGCAATCTTGTTTTTTAAGTCCTTAAGGCTGGGCATGCGTTATCTCCCCTGCCCCGCCCTCAGGCGAAGTCTTTCGCGTAAGCGTCAAGCTCTGCGCGGATGGCTTTCTCCAGATCGCCCGACACTTTGCGGTCGTTCTGGGTGATGTCATCAAGCAGCGCCTTGCCCGCACCGCGAAGGTGCTTGAGCAGGCCAGCCTCATAACGGCCCACGTCCGCCACCTTGACCTTGTCGAGGTAGCCGGCTGTGCCTGCATAGATCACGCAGACAATCTCGGCGTTGGTCAGCGGCGCATATTGCGGCTGCTTCATCAACTCGGTCAGACGCGCACCACGGTTCAGCAGCGCTTGGGTCGAGGCGTCAAGGTCGGAACCGAACTGCGCAAAGGCCGCCATCTCGCGGTACTGAGCAAGTTCAAGCTTCACCTTACCAGCCACCGACTTCATCGCGTTGGTTTGTGCAGACGAACCAACCCGTGACACCGACAGACCGGTGTTCACAGCCGGGCGGATGCCCTGATAGAACAATTCGGTTTCAAGGAAGATCTGGCCGTCAGTGATCGAGATCACGTTGGTCGGAATAAAGGCCGAAACGTCGCCGCCTTGGGTTTCGATGATCGGCAAAGCGGTCAGCGAGCCCGAACCGAAGTCCTTGTTCAGCTTTGACGAACGCTCCAGCAGACGGCTGTGCAGGTAGAAAACGTCGCCCGGATAAGCTTCACGGCCCGGTGGGCGGCGCAGAAGCAGCGACATCTGGCGATAGGACACGGCCTGCTTGGACAGGTCATCATAGATGATCAAAGCGTGGCGGCCGTTGTCGCGGAAGAATTCTGCCATCGCGGTTGCCGAATAGGGGGCAAGGAACTGCAGCGGTGCCGGGTCCGAAGCGGTCGCGGCAACAACGATCGTGTAGTCGATCGCGCCGGTCTCTTCGAGCTTTTTCACCAACTGAGCCACGGTCGAACGCTTTTGACCGATCGCCACATAGATGCAGTAGAGCTTTTTGTATTCGTCGTTGCCAGCCGCCTCGTTGTAGGACTTCTGGTTCAGAATGGTGTCCAAGGCAACGGCGGTTTTGCCGGTCTGACGGTCGCCGATGATCAGTTCGCGCTGGCCGCGGCCAACGGGGATCATCGCGTCAACGGCCTTGAGGCCGGTTGCCATCGGCTCATGCACGCCTTTGCGCGGGATGATGCCGGGGGCCTTTTGGTCGGCAACACGACGCTCGGTCGAAGCAATCGGGCCTTTGCCGTCAATCGGGTTACCCAGACCGTCCACGACGCGGCCCAAAAGACCATTGCCCACAGGCACGTCCACGATGGACTTGGTGCGCTTGACGACATCGCCTTCTTTGATGGCTTGGTCGGAGCCGAAGATAACCACACCGACGTTGTCGACTTCGAGGTTAAGCGCCATGCCGCGGATCCCGCCGGGGAATTCCACCATCTCACCAGCCTGAACATTGTCCAGACCGTGCACGCGGGCGATACCGTCGCCGACTGACAACACGCGGCCGACTTCTGCAACAGCAGCGTCCTTGCCGAAGTTCTTGATCTGATCCTTAAGGATCGCAGAGATCTCAGCAGCCTGAATTCCCATCACCCAACCTCTTTCATTGCATTCTGAAGTGCCGCGAGCTTCGCCTTGACCGAGGTGTCGATCATGGTCGAGCCGAGCTTGACGATTAGACCACCGATGAGGCTTTCATCGACGGTAGTGTTCAATTTTACGGTCTTGCCGACCTTAGCCTTGAGCGTCGCAGCAAGTGCCTTGCTCTGAGCGGCCGAAAGCTTGCTCGCCGAAGTCACCTCGGCGGTCACCTCGCCCTTTTCCACCGCGATCCGGGCGCGCAGGTCGCTGACCAATTGCGGCAGCACGAACAGGCGGCGCTTGGAGGCCATCAACGCGATCGTATTGGCCATCGAGGTCGAAAGCCCCATCTTGGCCACAACTGCCGACATCGCTGCAGATTGTTCGTCGCGCGAGACGACCGGCGAGGCGATCATGCCCGAAAGGTCGGTGCTGGCAGCCAGAGCAGCCCCCAGCGCCTCGGTATCAGCCTCGAGCGTAGCAAGGCCTTTTTCTTCTTTCGCAATCTCGAACAAGGCCTGCGCGTAGCGCTGTGCGATGCTCAAGGAGATTGAAGCTGGTTCGGACACGTCAACCCTTCCGCTGTATAGGCCCTTCGCGCGTGCCGCCTTCGGATTTCAGCCCGACTGCGGCGCATACTTGGGGCATGCGTCTTTCGATTTTCTGCGTCTCTAGCAGAGCCTTTACAATGTCGCAACCACGTTGCTGAGGCATTTTCGTCCTGAAAGCTGCGACAGAAGCGCAAGAACACCGCCTATCTCACCCGGCCCATGACCCAAGCAGGTCACTCCCCCGAAAGGGACATTGGCGACAAAAACATGGGCCATCAGGTTATATGGTCTAAATTCAACGTTTCCCCGCAAAAACTGGCCCGTTTGAACGGGTTTTGCAAGCCAAACGCCCAGAACCGCGTCGACAATGACGAAGGTGGCTTTGACGGCTCGGGCTTCGCGGCGCGCGACGACGATAGCAAAGTGATTCTTTGCAAAACCGGGCCGCCTTTCACCTCACCGCGACATCGATCTCTTTCGCTGCGGGCAGTGCCGCGCCCACGCCTTCCAGCACCCGCAGAGGGCGTCGGACGGCATTCGCCAAAGTGCCGCGCGTGGGGGCGTAGACCTGCTTGCTGGCCTCGACCAGCAGCACCCCGCCTGCAAGCCACGGCAACCTTCGACCGAACTCCTCCCAAAAATTCGAAGTGCGCAGCCAGAACCCGCTGGTCGACGGCGGTGCGAACAGCAAGGTCATGCTGCGCTCGGGGGTGAAGCCGTGTGTCTTGAGTTGGCCTTCCAGCTGACCGCCCGAATAGGGACGACCAAATCCAAAGGGCGTGCCGTCGCGCCGCGCCCAAAGACCCGCACGGTTGGGCACCACAAACACCGCCCGTCCACCGGGACCCAAAACGCGATGCGCCTCTTCCAGTACTGCCGCGGGGTTATCCGACGT
This sequence comes from Pseudorhodobacter sp., assembly GCA_024642045.1. Taxonomy (GTDB): domain Bacteria; phylum Pseudomonadota; class Alphaproteobacteria; order Rhodobacterales; family Rhodobacteraceae; genus Cypionkella. Next base: position 7,735 of record JAHEBX010000079.1, read on the forward strand.
CTCAAGTCCATGCATCAGCACCAGCCGGTCGACAAGCCCGGTCGGGACTGGCCATTGAGTCTCTTCACACAGCACCGAGACATTCTCCATCCCGGCAGGCCAGGGCATCACCCCCTGCGGCCCCGGCATCAGCCCGATCACCCGCCGCGCATCCGCCAGATAGGGGCGCAACAGCGGCACGGCAAAGCCAAACCCCGCGACGGTCTGCCCTTTGGCAGGCGGCCATAGCCGCACCAACTGATCGCGGATCGCACGTTGCGCCACACGACCCAACCGCGTGCGATAATAGAAATTGCGCAGATCAAGCACATCAAGATGCATTGCAGGACCGGACCTTTGCCGCCAAACTGACCCGATCATAGCAAGAAGCCCCCGCAGCGCCACCCGCGTTGTGGCCGCACCGCAGAAAGCCCACCGATGACCCTTTCGCTCGTGACGATCCCCTGCCTGAAAGACAACTACGCCTACCTGCTGCACGACGAGGCTTCGGACGAAACTGTTCTGATCGATGCGCCCGAAGCGGGGCCGATCCTGGCCGAGTTGAAAAAGCGCGGCTGGAGCCTTGATGCAATCTGGCTGACGCACCACCATTGGGATCATATCGATGGCGTCGGGCCGATTGTCGAGGCCACGTCGGCCGCCGTGCTGGGGGCTGCTGCCGATTCCCATCGACTGCCGCCCTTGTCGCGCGAGTTGGTCGAAGGCGACACGATCAAAATCGGCGCCGAGTTGGCGCAAGTGATTGATGTCTCGGGCCACACGCTGGGCCATATCGCCTTTTATCTGCCGGTCTCAGGCATGGCCTTTACCGCTGACAGCCTGATGGCCGCAGGCTGTGGTCGGCTGTTTGAAGGCACACCGGATCTGATGTTTGCCAGCCTCGCCAAACTGCGCAAGCTGCCGCCAGAGACGCTGATCTGCTCTGGCCACGAATATACCACCTCGAACCTCGCCTTTGCGGCAACGGTTGATCCGGATAACCAAGCCCTGCACGCCCGGAGTGCCCGTGTTGCCAAGGCGCGGGCCGAGGGGCGCGCCACTGTCCCGTCGCGCCTCGCAGGAGAATTGGCGACCAACCCTTTTCTTCGCGCCGATGACCCCCATATTAGGCAAAGGCTCGGAATGGCCGATGCGACCGACGCCCAAGTTTTCACTCAACTTCGGGCTATGAAGGACAGGTTCTGAGTCCAAGGTGCAACGGTTGATCACTTTTTTGTCTTCAAACCCGAAAAACCTAAAACTTGCCGCATTAGGGCTTGAAGATCGTCAAATAAAACCGATCCTTTACTATATGAGGCCATGGTCGAGATGGGCTATCACGCCCGTCCGGCCCGCAGGACAGGAGCACGAAACCAGTGCCATCATTTTCGACCACACTTGAACAAGCTATTCATGGCGCTCTGGCGCTTGCAAATGCGCGCCGCCACGAACTGGCGACGCTGGAACACCTGTTGCTTTCGCTGATTGACGAACCCGACGCAGCCCGCGTGATGAAGGCCTGCTCGGTCGATCTTGAAGCGTTGCGCAAAACACTGGTCGATTTCATCGATGATGATCTGTCCACCCTCGTGACGGATGTCGAAGGATCAGAGGCCGTACCGACTGCGGCCTTCCAACGCGTCATTCAGCGCGCGGCGATCCATGTGCAATCCTCGGGCCGCTCTGAGGTTACGGGCGCCAACGTTCTGGTCGCGATTTTTGCTGAACGCGAATCGAACGCGGCCTATTTCCTGCAAGAACAGGATATGACCCGCTACGACGCGGTGAATTTCATTGCGCATGGTGTGGCCAAAGACCCATCCTATGGCGAATCGCGTCCCCTGTCAGGTTCGGAAGAACCCCACCACGAAACCCCCAAGGCCGAGGCTGGCGAGGCCAAGGAATCTGCGCTGTCGAAATATTGCGTCGATTTGAACGTCAAGGCGCTCAAGGGCGACGTCGACCCGCTGATTGGCCGTGAGGCCGAAGTGGAGCGTTGCATTCAGGTGCTCTGCCGCCGCCGCAAGAACAACCCGCTGTTGGTGGGTGATCCGGGCGTGGGTAAGACCGCGATTGCCGAAGGTCTTGCCCGCAAGATCGTCAACCATGAGACGCCCGAGATTTTGGCCCATGCCACGATCTACAGCCTTGATATGGGTGCGCTTTTGGCTGGAACCCGCTATCGTGGCGATTTCGAGGAACGTCTGAAAGCCGTGATGAAAGAGATGGAGGATCACCCCGACGCGATCCTGTTCATCGACGAGATTCACACCGTTATCGGTGCAGGTGCCACCTCGGGCGGGGCAATGGATGCCTCGAACCTGCTGAAACCCGCGCTGCAGGGCGGCAAGCTGCGCTGCATGGGCTCCACCACCTACAAGGAGTTCCGTCAGCACTTTGAAAAGGACCGCGCCCTTGCGCGCAGGTTCCAGAAGATCGACGTGAACGAACCGTCAGTGCCGGATGCGATCAAGATCCTGATGGGTCTGAAACCGCATTTCGAGGAACACCACGACCTGCGCTACACCAATGACGCGATCAAATCGGCGGTGGAACTGGCGGCGCGGTATATCCACGACCGCAAACTGCCGGACTCTGCCATCGACGTGATCGACGAGGCGGGGGCGGCACAGCATCTGCTGACTGACTCCAAGCGCCGCAAGACGCTCGGGGCCAAAGAGATCGAGGCCGTCGTTGCCAAAATCGCCCGCATCCCCGCAAAATCGGTTTCGAAAGACGATGCAGAAACCCTGCGCGACCTGGAAAAGACCCTCAAGCGCGTGGTCTTTGGTCAGGATAAGGCCGTAGAATCGCTCTGCTCGGCGATCAAACTCGCCCGGGCTGGCCTGCGCGAGCCGGAAAAACCCATCGGCAACTACCTCTTTGCCGGCCCGACTGGCGTGGGTAAAACCGAAGTCGCCAAGCAGCTCGCAAGCTCGCTGGGTCTGAAACTGTTGCGTTTCGATATGTCGGAATACATGGAGAAACACGCGGTCTCCCGCCTGATCGGCGCCCCTCCGGGCTATGTCGGCTTTGACCAGGGCGGCATGCTCACCGACGGCGTGGATCAAGACCCGCATTGCGTGCTCTTGCTCGACGAAATGGAAAAGGCGCACCCGGATGTCTATAACATCCTCTTGCAGGTGATGGACCACGGCAAGCTGACCGATCATAACGGCCGGACGGTGGATTTCCGCAACGTGATCCTGATCATGACCTCGAACGCAGGCGCATCCGAGCAGGCGAAAGAGGCGATCGGCTTCGGCCGCGCGCGCCGCACCGGCGAAGACACGGCAGCAATCGAACGGACGTTCACGCCCGAATTCCGCAACCGTCTGGATGCGGTCATCGCCTTTGCGCCGCTGAGCAAAGAGGTGATCATGGAGGTGGTGACCAAGTTCGTGCTGCAACTCGAAGCCCAGTTGATGGACCGCAATGTCGTCATCGACCTGACGCCCGAAGCAGCCGCGTGGCTTGGCGAAAAAGGCTATGATGACAAGATGGGCGCGCGACCGCTTGGCCGTGTGATCCAAGAGCACATCAAGCGTCCACTGGCTGAAGAGCTGTTGTTCGGCAAACTGGTCAAGGGCGGTGTCGTTCATGTTGGCGTCAAGGACGATGCCATCGTGCTGACTTATGAAGAGCCGCAAAAAGCGCGGATTACCGGAAACAAGACGCCGCTTCTCACGGCAGAATGATCCGAACTGTCCTGATATCTTTGGCCCTCGCCTCTCCGGCGGGGGCCTTTGAATTGGGGTTTCCGCTTGACTGCGATCTGGGCACGACCTGCTATATCCAGCAATATATCGACCATGATCCAACACCCGCTGCGCGCGATTTCACGTGCGGAACATTAAGTTACGATGGCCATGACGGCACCGACATCGCCTTGCCAACCCGTGCCGCGTTGCAGGCCGGCGTCAACGTCTTGGCCGTGAGTAACGGAACCGTCACAGCCTTGCGTGACGCGGTCGCCGATTTTGCGCCCGCCGTCCAGGGCAAGGAATGCGGCAATGGCGTTTTGATCGATCACGGCGATGGCTGGCAAACCCAATATTGCCATTTGAAACAAGGCTCGATTGTCGTGACCGTCGGGCAGAGCGTGGCCAAGGGCGATATACTTGGCCAGGTTGGTCAATCTGGGATGGCCGCGTTCCCACATCTTCACCTGACACTGCGACACGATGGAAAGACAATCGACCCCTTTGCGCCAGAGAGTGCGACGAGCTGTGGGCCGCAGAGCGAGGGGCTTTGGGAACACCCTCTGCCCTATGCTGCCGGTGGGCTGATCGGGATCGGGATTTCAACTGATATCCCCGATTATGCGGCGATAAAGTCGGGCCTTGCCAGTCCGGATCTGCCGTCAACGGCGCCCGCGCTTGTTGTCTGGGCCTATTTTTATGGTGGGCTTTCCGGTGACGTGATCCTGTTTGACATCACGGGTCCGCAAGGTCGCGTGCTTCGCGAAACGTCTGTGTTGGAGAAGCCGCAAGCGCTTGGCTTTCGTGCAATTGGAAAGCGTTTGAAGTCAACGACATGGCCCGCGGGAAACTATAACGGCACAGCCAGACTGATGCGCGGGGCGCAACAGTTGGGCAGTCAGAGCGTCGCCATCACCCTGATGCCCTAACGCTCTGTCAGCTTCAGCTCGATACGTCGGTTTTGCGCACGTGCGGCGGCGCTGTTGTCCAGGGCCACCGGCTGATACTCGCCAAACCCCGTCGCCGCGAGCCTCTCGGGCGGAAAACCCAAGACGTCCTGCATATAGCGCACGACCGACAGCGCGCGGGCTTGGCTTAACTGCCAGTTATCCTTGAATGCGCCGTTGCCTGACAGAGGGACATTGTCGGTATGGCCGTCAACGCGAATGATCCAGTTGATTGAAGGCGGAATCTTACTCGCGATATCGTCCAGAATTTTTACCACCGAAGCGATCTGCGCCTGCCCCTCGGGAGCAAGGTCCGCAGAGCCTGCGGTGAACAGCACTTCGGAGGAAAACACAAAGCGATCACCGACCACCCGCACACCCGGTTTGCCCGCGAGCAGTTGCGACAACTCACCAAAGAACTCGCTGCGGAATTTTTCCAGATCGGCATTCTGCGCTTCCAACCGCTTGCGCTCGGCCTCTTCCAACTCGGCGCGGCGTTTTTGTTCCGCCGCCACCTGCGCGAGGGCCGCGTTCAACTGGCTACCAAGTGTTTGAATTTGCACGTTAGCATTTGCGTCTTTGGCCGCAGAGGCATCCAGCAGGCCCTGCAATTCACCCAGTTGCGCCCGCAATGCTGCGATCTGCTGGTTCAACACCTCCAGCTTGCGCGCCGCCTCGACCGTTTTTTGCTGTTCGGCGCTCAACGCCTGTTCGGCTGTGGCCAGCAAGCTGGCTTTCGCATCCCCCGCCTGCGCCTTTTGTGCGGCCTCGGTGCGTGCCGCCGCCAAGAGCGTCAGCGTCTCTTCTGCTTTCTTGCGCTGTTCTTCCAAGGCCAAAGTCATGGCGGTAAGCTCGGCGTCAGACCCCTTCAGCTTTTCACGCAGTGCCTCAAGTGCCGCCGCATCGACCAGCCGCGACGCCTCTGCCTGCGAAAGCTGTTCTTGCGCGACCCCGTTTTTGGCCTGCAAATCCGCCACCAAGGCCTGCAGAGCGTCGCGTTTGGCGGCAGCAAGACGCGCTTCTTCGGTCGATTTATCAACCTCTTGCCGCGCCTTGGCCAGAGCCAACTGCATCACCTCCTGATCGCTCAGCAACTTGGCTTGCGCGGTCTGCAGGTCCGAAACCTGCCCACGCGCAGCGTCGCGCTCTGTCAAGAGCGAGGCCACTTGCGCCTCAAAACTGGCGATACGGCCCTGAGCCGCCGCAAGTTCCGATTGTTTGGCCGATATCTGTCCGGTCAGCGTGGCGATCAGAGCCGATTGTTCTGCGCCTTTGGCCTGCGCGGCAGCAAGATTGGCGGTCAGACCACCCACTTGCGTCGTCAGATCGCCCACCTTTTGCCGTTCGAGCCCCAAGGCATCGGCAAGACTGGCCACTTGCGCGGTCAGCTGATCCAACTCATTGGTTTGGCTGGTGATTGTTTCTCGCAGAACCGATTGCATGACGGTAAAAATCGTCAGCACAAACATCAGCACCATCAACAGGGTAGTCACTGCATCGACAAAACCTGGCCAGATCATCGAGCTGTCACGTTTGCGGCGCAGCGCCATCTTAGCCACGCCCCGGAACGCCGCGCGCAAGCTGACGCACCGAAGCGGTCAGCGCCGACAGATCGCCGCGCAGATCGGCCAGGCTTTCCTGCCGCCCCGCAGATAACTCCTCTAGAATCCGAAGCAGTTGCACGTCTATCGAGCGCAGACGCATCCGGCTTTCTGCGTCCGAATGCGCGCCGCCCTCTGCTCCGGTCAGCGCCGCGATCAGCCGCTCTTGCCCCTCGGCGATCCGGTTCAGGGCCTCGACCTGCCCGGCCTCGCCCTGCAGTTTCTGCCCCAAGAGCGCCACCGATTGCGACAGCTCTGCCAAGGCCCGTTCGCCGCCCGAGCGGTTCGCTTCGACCTGCGCAAACAGGCTTTGCATCACCTCAACCTGTTCGGCCAAATGGTCCAGCACCCCTGAAACCGCGTCAGAGTCACCGCCCTCACCATCGCCCGCCGCAAAGCCCACGCGGGTGATCGACGACAACCATTCCTCTAATTCGCGCGCAAAGCGATTCTGACCGTGACCCGCAAAAAGCTCAAGCAGCCCCACCACCAAAGACCCCGCAAGGCCCAGAAGCGAAGAGGAAAACGCGGTGCCCATGCCGCCAAGCTGACTTTCCAGCCCCGACATCAACTTGCCAAATACTTGCAGCCCGGTTTCGCCATCCTTCGGGGCCAGCGAGCGGATTGTCTCGACCACCGCAGGAACCGTGGTGGCAAGGCCGTAGAACGTTCCCAAAAGACCGAGGAAAACCAGTAGGTTGGTCAGATAACGGGTAATATCGCGCGCCTCGTCGATGCGGCTTTCCACCGACTCGAGGATCGAGCGCGAGGACGACGAGGAAATCTGCATCCGCGCGCCTCTGGTGCGCAGCAACTGCGCCAAGGGGGCCAGCAACTGCGGGGGCTTGGCCTGCTCGAACCCGAAGTCGTGGCGCACAAAGCGTTCGATCCATGACACCGACTGCGCCAGTGTAAAAACCTGCCAGAAGCACGTCACCACCCCAAGCACAAACACCAGCGCGATGGTGCCGTTCAGCCAAGGGTTTGCGTTGACGATCCCAATCACTTTGGAATGCAGCAACCAAGCCCCCAGCGACACCAGAACCACGACGATCAACATGGTGACGAGCTGACGGATCGGTTGGCTGAAGTAAGTGGCCTGAGGCTTGGGTCGTTCCATGGCGGCGGCGTTATCCGTCTGTTCTGCTAGCATAAACCATAGCAGGCTGCGGCCATCTGCCAAGCAAAACCCTATGCCATCCCGCGAACTTGTGCGGCGAGGTGGCTCAAGTCCGCATCCTCAATACCCAATTCGGCCAGATGCTCTGCCGTAGCATAAAGATAGTCACGGTTTGGCCCGCGACCGCCTACGGCCTGCGCGATCACTGCGGCCTGCTGATCCAATGTGAGGGCGCCGCAATATTGCACGTGCTCGGGGTCGATGACATAGGCCAAGGCCTCTTTTGTACTGCCATCCGCGAGGGTTACGGGCAA
>JAHEBX010000080.1 GCA_024642045.1 Pseudorhodobacter sp.
GTCGTTGCGAAGGCCAGTGCGATTGCAGTGCCGGCAAAAAGTTTGGTGGCTTTGGTCATGAATGCTCCTCAGCTGTTGGGACGGGCTGCTTCCCCCACGGTCGCTGGCCCGAAAACGATGTCACGCTAGATTTTCTCTGGTCTTGTCTCAAGGTCTTAATGCAAGATCGGCAAGGAATAGGTCCGTTGACAAGACTTACCCTACGTCAACTGGCAATAATTTGATCAAATTGGAGGCGCGCGATGACTTTCAAGGCTTTGGTAATGGAGAAACAGGGCGATTCGGACGCGATTGGAACGCTCGAAGAATTGCAGATCTCGGCGCTGCCTGAGGGCGAAGTGACGGTCGCGGTGAGCTATTCAACGCTGAACTATAAGGACGGCTTGTGTCTGTCTGCCAAGGGTGGCGGATTGGTGCGCAGCTATCCGCATGTGCCGGGAATTGACTTTGCGGGCGTGGTCGAGACCTCTTCCGACCCGCGCTATAAGGCTGGCGACCGCGTGGTTCTGACCGGCTGGCGCGTCGGCGAAGTGCATTGGGGAGGCTATGCGCAAAAGGCGCGGGTCAAGGCCGATTGGCTGGTGCCGCTGCCGGCGGGCCTGAGTGCGCGTCAGGCGATGGCGGTGGGGACGGCGGGGTTCACTGCGATGCTGGCAGTGATGGCGCTAGAGCAACATGGCCTTGCGCCAAAAAACGGTGAAGTCTTGGTGACCGGGGCTGCAGGAGGCGTCGGCTCGGTCGCAACGGCGATACTTGCGGCCCGCGGCTATCAGGTGGCGGCAGTGACCGGGCGGCCTGAAACAGAGGCCTATCTGCGCGATCTGGGGGCCTCGCGGATTGTGGCGCGTGCGGATCTGGCCGAGACGGTCAAGCGCCCGCTTGAGGCTGAAACCTGGGCCGGATGCGTGGACGCAGTGGGCGGGGCGATGCTGGCGCGGGTGCTGGGGCAGATGAAATATGGCGGATCCGTTGCGGCTGTCGGGCTTGCAGGGGGGGCGAGTTTGCCCGCCACGGTGATCCCGTTTCTGCTGCGGGGGGTGAATTTGCTGGGAATCGATTCAGTGATGTGCCCCATTGCAACGCGGAAAGAGGCTTGGGCAAGGATCGCGGCAGAGTTGCCGATCGCTAAGCTGGAGGCGATGGTGGTCGAGGCCGGACTGGCCGATCTGCCCCGCCTTGGTGCGGAAATTCTGGCAGGGCGGGTGCAGGGCCGCGTGGTTGTGGATGTGAACCGCTGAGAGCGGCTGAAAGACAAAGGAATACTGAAAGTGACCAAGATGGACATGACGTTTGTGCGCAGCCAGTTTCCGGCCTTTGCTCGGCCGTTAACGGCGGGACACGCGTTTTTTGAAAATGCGGGCGGTTCTTATCCTTGCCACCAAGTGGTCGAGCGGCTGCACAGGTTTTACACCGAGCGCAAGGTGCAGCCCTATGGCCCCTATCCTGCGGCGCAGGCAGGTGGGGCCGAAATGGATGAGGCGCGCGCACGTCTTGCCGCGATGATGGGCGTGGCGGGACCGCAGGTGTCGTTCGGCCCCTCGACCAGCGCCAACACTTATGTGCTGGCGCAGGCGGTGCGCCAATGGTTGCGCGGGCTTGATGCGGCAATAGTGGTTACAAATCAGGATCACGAGGCCAACTCCGGTGTCTGGCGCAGGTTGGCGGACGAAGGGATCGAAGTGCGCGAATGGCAGATCGACCCGCAGACGGGCAGTCTTGACCCCGAGGCGCTGGCGGTGCTTTTGGCAGACGGAAAGGTACGACTGGTGGCCTTTCCGCATTGCTCTAACGTGGTGGCTGAGATTAACGATGTGGCCGCGATTTGCGAGATTGCGCGCGCGTCGGGGGCTCGGACGGTGGTTGACGGGGTGTCTTATGCCCCGCACGGCTTTCCCGACTTTCCTTCGCTTGGCTGCGATGCCTATCTGTTTTCGGCTTATAAAACCTATGGCCCGCATCAGGGAATTATGGTGCTAGCCGAGGATTTCGGCGCAGAGCTGCCGGCGCAGGGGCATTTCTTCAACGCAGGATCGCTTTACAAGCGCTTCACGCCGGCGGGGCCGGATCACGCGCAGATCGCGGCCTGTGCTGGGATGGCGGATTATGTCGACGCGCTGCACGCGCATCATTTTGTGGCCGAGCCGGATGCAAGGGCGCGCAACGCCGGGGTGCATGGGCTGATGCGGGCACAAGAGGTCGCGACAGTGGCGCCGCTGTTGGATTATCTCGCGGCGCGCAATGATCTGAGGCTGATCGGGCCGCGTCGCGCAGAAGATCGTGCGCCGACGGTGGCCGTATCCTTTGACCGAAAGGCGGAACCGATTTCCGAGGCGCTGGGCCACGAGGGGATCGCCTGCTGGGCGGGGGATTTCTATGCGGTGCGGCCGCTCGAGGCGATGGGGGTTGATCTGGGACGTGGGGTGCTGCGCATGTCTTTGGCGCATTATACCAGCGCCGAGGATGTCACGCGGCTGATCGGGGCGCTGGAGCGTGTGCTAGCGCAGTAACGGGCGCGCCAGTCTTGGCCCTAGGGCCGAGGACTTTTGCGCACAGTGGATGACGTAGGGTTAGGTTTGCGCTTGGGTGTGTGGCGCTGAAACTAATGCGGGGAAAATCCGTAACTAAGGGCAAGCGGAGTGATCCAGCCGAGGGTGGCGGGCGTAATCCTATTGAAGTGTGCGGGGTGGGATGTCGAATAAGCCTTTGATTATGTGGTTCCGGCGGGACTTGCGGCTGGCGGATCATCCGGCGGTGCAGGCGGCTTTGGCGACGGGGCGGCCGGTGGTGCCGGTGTTTGTGCTTGATGCACAGACCGAGGCGCTGGGGGCTGCGGCGCGGTTCCGGCTGGGCCTAGGGCTTGCGCAGTTTGCAGCGGCGCTCGCGGCAATTGGCTCGAAACTGGTCTTGCGTCGCGGCGAGGCTTTGGCAGTGCTGCGTGATCTGGTGGCCGAGACGGGTGCGGAAGCGGTCTACTGGCAGCGGCTTTATGATCCTAAATCAAAGGCGCGCGATGCCGAGGTCAAGGCCGCGCTGCGGGCCCAAGGGTTGGAGGCCAAAAGCTTTGATGGCGCGCTGCTGATCGAGCCTTGGCAGGCGGCGACGGGTCAGGGCGGATATTACAAGGTCTACAGCCCGTTTTGGCGCGCGGTCTCGGCGCGGGGATTTGACGCGCCGCGGCCCATGGTCCGGCATTTGCCGCCGCCCACAGTTTGGCCTGTGTCCGAGGTGTTGGAGGCGTGGCGGCTCGGCTTGGACATGCGCCGCGGCGGGGCGATTGTTGCGCGCCATCAGCGCGTCGGAGAGGCTGCGGCCTTGGCGCGGCTGGAGGAATTTACCAGCGGCGCCATTGCCGACTATCGGGCCTTGCGAGATTTTCCAGACAAAACCGAGGCCACTTCAGGGCTGTCGGAAAACCTTGCCTGGGGTGAGATCGGGCCGCGCACGATCTGGGCGGCGGGGCAGCGTGCAATGCATCAGGGGGCCGCGGGCGCCGAGCATTTCTGCAAAGAACTGGTCTGGCGCGAGTTTGCCTATCATCTGCTGCATCACAGCCCCGAACTTGAGACGAAATGCTGGCGCCCCGAATGGGAGGGCTTTGACTGGCGCGGCGATAACGCAGATGCCGAGCGTTGGCGGCGTGGGATGACGGGCGAGCCGTTTGTCGATGCCGCGATGCGCGAGGTCTATGTCACCGGGCGGATGCACAACCGCGCGCGAATGATCGTGGCGTCCTATCTGACAAAACATCTGATGACCGATTGGCGCGTGGGCCAAGCCTGGTTTGCCGAAGTGCTGACGGATTGGGATGTGGCCGCGAATGCGATGGGGTGGCAGTGGGTCGCGGGCTGCGGGCCGGATGCTGCGCCCTACTTTCGGGTGTTTAACCCGGCAGGTCAGGCGGAAAAGTTTGACGAAAGCAAACGCTATCGGCACCGTTGGATTGCGGAAGGGCAGCGCAGCCCTGCGCCTGAGGCTCTGGCGTTTTTTGAGGCCTGTCCACATGCCTGGGGGCTGGATCCGGCGCAGGACTATCCGGCGCCGCTGGTGAATTTGGCCGAAGGGCGCGCGCGTGCGCTTTTGGCCTATGCGGAATATAAGGGAAAGGATGCGGGCGATGATGGCCACCTCTGATACGACGGTCTTTGCCGGCACAAGCCACGAAATTCTGACCTCGACGCATGGCCAAAACAACTTGCCACGTTACTTTGGCGCTGTGTTCGCGATCGCCAAACGGCTGAAGCGCGGGCGGCTGGATTTCGTGTTGCCTGATGGGCGGCGGTTTCGCATCGAAGGCACCGAACCGGGACCAGTCGCCGAGTTGGACGTGCATGACAACGAGGTCTTTGCGCGGCTGATCCGCGAAGGCGATCTGGGTTTTAGCGAGGCCTATGTCGATGGTGAATGGTCAAGCCCCGATCTGATGGCCTTTATGGACCTTGTGCATCAGGGAAACAACGACGTCTACGACAGCTTTCCGGGCATGGGGCTGATGCGTGCCTTTGAGCGGCTGCGCTTCTGGCTGCAATCGAACACCAAGCGCGGCGCCAAAAAGAACATCGCCGCACATTACGACCTGGGCAACGATTTCTATGCGCTCTGGCTCGATGACAGTATGACCTATTCCTCGGCGATCTTTGCCGATGGGCAGGAAAGCCTCGCGGCGGCACAGGCTCGCAAATACGCCTCGATGGTGGACCGGATGGGGGTCAAAGCCGGCGATCATGTGCTCGAGATTGGCTGCGGTTGGGGTGGATTTGCCGAATATGCCGCAAAAGAGCGCGGTTTGCGGGTGACGGCACTGACGATTTCGCAGGCACAACATGACTTTGCCGTGGCACGGATGCAACGGCTGGGGCTGCAGGATCAGGTCGAAATCCGGCTGCAAGACTACCGTGATGTGCGCGGCGCCTATGACGGTATCGCCAGCATCGAGATGTTCGAGGCGGTGGGCGAAGCCTATTGGCCAAGCTATTTCCGCACCCTGCGCGAGCGGTTGAAACCGAAGGCGCGGGCGGTGGTGCAGGTGATCACCGTGCAGAACGAACGCTTTGCAACCTATCGCAAGAGCGTTGATTTCATTCAGAAATATATATTCCCTGGCGGTATGCTGCCCTCAGCAGCGGTTCTGACGGCCGAGGCTGGGCGGGTCGGGCTTGCGGTAACGGATCGGTTGGAGTTCGGCAAAAGCTACAGCCAGACCTTGCGGCGCTGGCACGACGATTTCAACGCGCGTTGGGATGATGTGGCACGCATGGGATTTGATGCACGTTTTAGACGCATGTGGAACTTTTATTTGACATCTTGTGCTGGCACTTTTGAGGGCGGAAATTGTGACGTTATACAGATGACGTTTACCCGCCCCTGAGCCGTCTTGCGAGGATGACATGCCAACAGCTTCTAAATTGGCCGCAGCCGTGGCCTTTGCCATTGTGGCGTTTTTCGCCGCCAACGCGTTCGCGACGCATATGCCAGAGGGCAGCAATCCGGGCTGGATCCGCGAAGTATCGGCACTCACCGGGCTTTGTGTGGGTTGGTTCAGCTGGAACCGTCAACCTGTGAACAAGGACATGATGTCGCTTGCCGGGGTTGGGATGCGCACCAGTCTGATCACTACTTTTTGGGTTTTGCTGATCTTTTCGATCTATTTGATGATCCGGAAATCCATGCGGATGATGTATGACGGGCCGATGGAGGCCGTGTTGGGCATCTTTGAGATGATGCTCGAGCAGGGTAAAGAGCTGCGCTATGCTGATGTGCTGACAATTCTGGGCATCGGCGGCGCCTTTGGCGGGATCTTTGCTGGTTGGGCGGGGCGACGCTGGAATTGAGGACGAGCTGTTTCTTTTGGGGCGTCTTGCAGCACGCCCCGGTCCTCAGTGCGCTCTTGCGCCGCGAGGGGAGTTCTGTGGGCGCGATGCTCAAGGATCACGTCGTCTATTGGCCTGAAGGGCGCGATCTGCCTATCATCTCGCAGGTCGAGGGCGGCGAGTTACAGGGGCGCTTGGCGACGGATCTGACCATAGAAGAAATCGCCGCACTGGATAATGTACAGTCCTACATGGGGCTGGTTCGGCGCGAGGTCGAGGTCTTGGTTGCGGCTGGGGAAAGGATCCGGGCGCACACTTATCTCCCCCAAAACTTTGACACCGCCAATGGTCTGCCCCATTGGGATTATGACGAATGGTCGCGGCGTCACGGGCCTGAATATGCGATGGCGGCGCCAGATTTCTTTGCAACCTTTCCGCGACAGCCTGCAATTGCAGCGCGGGTGCCACAACTCTTGGTGCGCGCGGGCTCCAAGCTTCGGGCCGGGGCGGGGGCGCCAACGGCGCTGCGCCATGCGGCGGGCAGGGTGGATGTGGTCGAGGCCGAGCGGCGCGAGCCTTATGCGCGGTTCTTCGCAGTCGAGGAAATCGACGTAAGCTATCGCCGCTTTGACGGCTCGATGAGCCCCGAGGTAACACGCGCGGGGTTCGTCAGCTGTGATGCGGTGACAGTGCTGCCCTATGATCCTGTGCGCGACCGCGTGCTGGTGGTCGAGCAGTTTCGCACAGGCCCGCATTTGCGTGGCGATCCTCAGCCCTGGCAGATCGAAGCGATTGCCGGCCGGATTGACAGCGGCGAAACGCCCGAAGGCGCGGCGCGGCGCGAGGCGAAGGAAGAGGCGGGCCTGAGTTTGGGCGAGCTGATCCCAGTGGCGCAATACTATCCTTCGCCAGGGATTTTAACCGAATATCTATATTCCTATCTCGCGCTGACCGATCTGCCGGATGATGCCGCGGGGGTGTTTGGTCTGGAAGGCGAGGCCGAGGATATTCGCGGGCATCTGCTTTCGTTTGAGCAGATGATGGCGCATGTCGCTTCGGGCGAGATCAGCAATGCGCCGATGCTGCTGACCGCCTATTGGCTTGCGGCCAACCGGGCGCGGTTGCGCGGGGTTTGATCCCCGCGCAAAGGATTTAGAGCGCGAGTTTGATCCAAGCTCCGTTCTTGGCCGAGGATCGCACGCAGGCATCGACAAAGGCCACGCCTTCAAGCCCTTCTTTCAAGCCGGGGAACGTGACAGCCGCATCCAGCGCCGTGCCGTCGCGGCGCGCAGTGATCGCGCGAGCGGCCTCGGTGTAGATATTCGCAAAACCCTCCAGATAGCCTTCGGGATGACCTGCGGGAATGCGGCTCACGCGGGCGGCGGCGTCGCCTGTGCCCGATCCGCCACGCGTCAACCGATAGCGCGGCGCACCGAGCGGGGTGACCCAAAGGTAGTTGGGGTTTTCCTGCTCCCACTCGATCCCTGCCTTGGTGCCATAGATGCGCAGGCGCAGGCCGTTTTCCTGACCCGAAGCAACCTGCGAACACCACAGCATGCCGCGCGCGCCTGACGTGTAGCGCATCAGGATATGGCCGTTGTCATCGACACGGCGGCCCGGAACAAAGGACTGCAGATCGGCCGCCAGTTCCTGCAACGTCAGCCCCGAGACAAAGTTGGCAAGGTTGAACGCATGGGTTCCAATGTCGCCCGTCGCGCCGCCCGCACCAGAACGCGCAGGATCCGTGCGCCAGTCGGCTTGTTTCTGGCCCGAGTTTTCAAGTGGCTCGGCCAGCCAGTCTTGCGCGTATTCGACCTGCACCAGACGGATATCGCCCAGATCGCCCGCCTCGATCATCGCTTTGGCCTGACGGATCATCGGATAGCCTGTGTAGTTATGCGTCAGCGCAAAAATCACGCCAGAGGCCGTTGCTGCCTTGGCCAGCTTTTTGGCCTCGGGCAGGGTAGCGGTCAGGGGTTTATCACAGATCACATGGATGCCGCGGCGCAGGAATTCCATCGCGACAGGGGCGTGCATGTGATTTGGGGTGACGATGGCGACGGCCTCGATGCCGTCTTTGCGCTTTGCCTCTTTCTGCGCCATTTCAGCAAAAGATCCATAAGAGCGCGCCACGCCCAGATCTGCGGCCGAAGCGGCTGATTTTTCGGGATCGGCAGAAAAGCATCCGGCAACCAATTCGTATTGGTCGTCAATGCGGCTTGCGATGCGGTGAACGGCGCCGATGAAAGCGCCGCGTCCGCCGCCGACCATCCCCAAACGGATACGGGGTGAGCGGGCGACATGTGCTGCGGTGATAGCCATAGCTTACTCCAATCCCAACATGCGACGGTTTGCAGCGCGGTCAGTGCCTGCGTCGGCAAAATCGTCAAAGGCTTTTTCAGTGACACGGATGATCTGGTTTTTCACAAAGGCAGCGCCTTCGCGCGCGCCGTCTTCGGGGTGTTTGATGCAGCATTCCCACTCGACCACAGCCCAGCCATCAAAGCCGTATTGCGTCAGTTTCGAGAAAATGCCGTTGAAGTCGACCTGACCATCGCCCACCGAGCGGAAACGGCCCGCACGGTTGATCCAGGATTGAAATCCGCCATACACGCCTTGGCGACCCGTTGGGTTCAGCTCGGCATCCTTGACGTGGAACATCTTGATGCGGTCATGGTAGATGTCGATATGTTCCAGATAATCAAGGTGTTGCAGGACGTAATGCGAGGGATCATAGAGCATGTTGGCGCGTTTATGGTTGCCGACGCGTTCCAAAAACATCTCAAACGTCACGCCGTCATGCAGGTCTTCGCCGGGGTGGATTTCATAGGCGAGGTCAATGCCGCAGTCCTCGGCATGGTTCAAAAGCGGGGTCCAGCGGCGGGCGAGTTCATCAAAGGCCTCTTCCACCAGACCTGCAGGGCGCTGCGGCCAAGGGTAGAGGTAGGGCCAAGCCAAGGCGCCCGAAAACGTTGCATGGGCGGTCAGTCCCAGGTTCTGGCTGGCCGTGATTGCTTTTTTCACCTGACCTACGGCCCATTGCTGGCGTGCCGCAGGGTTGCCGCGCACTTCGGGTGCGGCAAAGCCATCGAACTGGGTGTCATAGGCCGGATGCACGGCGACAAGCTGGCCTTGCAGGTGGGTCGAAAGCTCGGTGATCGCCACCCCATTGGCCGCGGCGATGCCCTTGATCTCGTCGCAATAGGTTTTTGAACTTGCGGCCTTGTCCAGATCGAACAGACGCGCGTCCCAGGATGGAATCTGCACACCAACATAACCGCAATCAGCGGCCCATTTGGTAATGGCGTCAAAGCTGTTGAAGGGGGCGGCATCGCCTGCAAATTGCGCAAGAAACAGCGCCGGGCCCTTGATGGTCTTCATGGATCTCTCCCTATATTCCCGTTTTGAAATCGGATTCTGCTGGAATCTCCAGCCCTTGACCCTGTTCGGGTGCACGTCCCTCGATCGCGGCCATTATGGCGCGCGCAAGGAATTGCCCCGCTTGGCCTACGTCCTCTTGCACCACCAGCATTTCACGGCGGAAGCGGTGCAGAAAGCTGATTGCCTCTTTGGTAGCGATGTCGAAATCGCGCCCGATCACGGCGCCCGCGCGCTCGGCCCCCGCGACCGATGCCATCGCCGACGTCGTTGATCCGGCAATCAACGCATCCGGCCGCCCCGCTTGGGCAAAGCGCAGGGCAACGGCATCTTCGACCTCGCGCGCCGAACTGTCAGAGGTAACCGTCTCGGCCAGCTCGAAGCGAAGCCCTTGCGCCGCTGCCTCTTGGCTTGCCCCCAGCACCATATGGCGCGAATACATATGGTTGCGCGGCGGCGCGATCATAAAGACATGTTTGCGCCCCTGCTTGGCCAGCACCTTGATTGCCAAACGGCCAAAGGTCTCGTTGTCAAAGTCGAAATAGGGGTGATCGAGACCCATATCGCTGCGCCCGTGCGTGGCGAAAGGAAAAGCATGGTCGGACAGATAGCGCAGACGCGGATCATCAGGCTTGGTCTGGTTCAGGATCAGGCCATCGGCGCTTTCGGTCTCGACGATATAGCGCACCGGGTCGAGGGGGTCCTGATCTGGAAAGAAGGGCATCACGACCAGATGATAGGCCGTGCCACGCAGGGCTGCCGCGATGGAATAGATCAGCTTGGAGGTGTGGTTCATCACATCGGACTCGGTCGAAAGCACCAAGGCGATGACGTTGGTCTTGCCCGTGCGCAAGCGAACCGCCGCGCGGTTTTGCCGATACCCCAAACGCAGCGCAATTTCACGCACGCGCTTTTTTGTGCCCTCGCCGATGTCGGGGGCATCTTTCAATGCACGACTGACCGTGGCAATCGCCAAGCCAGACTCGGCCGCGATGGTCTTTAGCGTCGGCCGCTCTGCCCCGAAAGGCGGCGAGGATGATTCTGTCATGGTCTCCATTCCCGAACCGGATCGGTCCCCCAATCAGGAGCGCCGCAAAATTTACTTGCCGATTCGCCTGATCCCCCGCAGGCTGAGACTGCACGGGGATGCGGAAGATGGTCGGTTATCTGGCGCTAATCACCAGAGTTACCAGCATTTTCCAAAGATCAACAGGCGGAACGGGCGCGTGAAATCGCGGCAATCCAAAGACTATTGAAGGCTGAAAATTTTCCGCCTCACAAGCGAAAAGATTTCTTGATTGCGCTAACTGTATCGTTATAGGCTCTTACTATAACGTTTTAGAAACTGCAAAACTGTCTGGGAGGACTACATGAAGAATTGGAAACTGGCCGCTGGTCTGCTGCTTTCGGTTGCTTTGCCGGGCTCAGCTATGGCCACAGATCTGGAAGTCACGCATTGGTGGACGTCGGGCGGCGAAGCGGCTGCGGTGGCAGAGCTTGCTAAGGCATTTGATGCCGACGGGCAGGACCATTGGGTTGACGGCGCCATCGCTGGCGGTGGCGGCACCGCGCGTCCGATCATGATTTCGCGTATCACGGGCGGCGACCCGATGGGTGCCACGCAGTTCAACCACGGCCAGCAGGCCAAAGAACTGGTTGAGGCTGGCCTGATGCTGGACCTGACCGACGTGGCAGAAGCCAACCACTGGAAAGACGTGATCTATCCGCCGTCGCTGCTGGATTCCTGCACCCTTGATGGCAAAATCTATTGCGCCCCAGTGAACATCCACTCGCCAGAGTGGCTGTGGTTGTCGAACAAGGCCTATGAAAAGGCTGGCATTCCGGTGCCAAAGGACTGGAATGAATTCGTAGCCTCGGCGCCTGCGCTGGAAGCTGCGGGCATCATCCCGTTGGCTTTGGGCAACCAGCCATGGCAGTCGAACCTTGCCTTTGGCGCGATCACCGTGGCTGTTGGCGGGCTTGACCTGTGGAAGAAGATCAACGTCTCAAAGGACATGGATGCCGCGGCTGGCCCCGATATGGCGAAGGTGTTCGAGGCTGCGGCCAACGCACGCAAGCTGGCTGCAAAATCGACGGTTCAGGACTGGAACCAGGCGACCAACCTTGTGATCACCGGCCAAGCGGGCGGTCAGATCATGGGTGACTGGGCGCAGGGTGAATTCGCTGTCGCAAATCAGGTTGCTGGCAAGGATTACACCTGCCTTCCGGGTCTGGGCCTGAACGAGTACCTCTCGACCGGTGGTGACGCCTTCTACTTCCCCAAGCTGAAGGATGCCGACAAAGAAGCTGCGCAAAAGCGTCTGGCCGCTCTGTTGGTTTCGCCTGAAGTCCAGGTTGCTTTCAACCTCAAGAAAGGCTCGTTGCCGATCCGTGGCGACGTCAACCTTGATGCGGCGAACGACTGCATGAAGAAGGGTCTGAAGATCCTTGCCTCGGGCAATCTGGTTCCATCGGGCGATATGGTTTGGTCGGCTGACGTGCAAAAGCAGGCTGAAGACCTGATGGTCGAATTCTGGAAAACCGACATGGCTCCTGCTGACGCGCAAGCCAAGTGGGTCGAAATCCTGAAAACCGGCCTCTAAGCCATCAAGAACCGCAGAGCCGCCCTTTACGGGGCGGCTCTTGCATCTGAAATCGGGGGGATTTCTATGTCTGAGACCAAGCCGCTGCGGCTATTGCGCAACGTGAACGCCAAACTGGCCGCCATACCGATGGTCTTGACCGCCTTGGTTGTGTTTGTGGGCGGAACGGTTTGGACGGTGTTCTACTCCTTCACTGACTCCAAGTTGTTGCCCAAGATGAAATTCGTGGGCTTTGCCCAATACGATCGGCTTTGGCACAACAGCCGCTGGCTGATCTCGATTGAAAACCTTGCAATTCTTGGCACTTTGTCGCTGGTTCTGACGATCTCGCTTGGCTTTATTCTGGCCGTGCTGATGGATCAGAAGATCCGCTTTGAAGATACCTTCCGTTCGATCATGCTGTTTCCTTTCGCGCTGTCGTTCATCGTGACAGGTCTTGTCTGGCAGTGGATCCTGAACCCTGATTTCGGTATCCAGTCGGTGATACGATCAATCGGTTGGACGACGTTTGAATTCAATCCGCTGAACAACCCCAGCCTTGTGCTCTATGGCCTGCTGATCGCGGGATTGTGGCAGGGCACGGGCTTTGTGATGTGTCTGATGCTGGCGGGTCTGCGTGGCATCGACGAAGACATCTGGAAAGCCGCGCGCGTTGACGGCATCCCCACATGGAAGACCTATATCTTTGTTGTTATCCCGATGATGCGCCCCGTCTTTATCACCACGCTGGTGATCGCGGCTGCGGGGGTTATCAAGCTCTATGACCTTGTGGTGGCGCAAACCTCGGGGGGGCCGGGCAACGCCAGTCAGGTGCCGGCGATGTATGTCTACGACTATATGTTCCAAGCGCAAAATCTGGGGCAGGGCTTTGCGGCCTCGACGATGATGCTGGTGACAGTGCTGATTGTGCTGATCCCTTGGGCCTATCTGGAATTCGGGAGCAAAAAGCATGGTTGACGCCACCAATCCACGCGGCGCCAAGCCGAAGCCGCGCTTTTCTGGCCGCAATATCATGCTCTATGGCACGCTGATCGTGATCTGCATGTATTACATCTTGCCGCTTTGGGTCATGGTTATGACCTCGACCAAGGGCATGCCGGAAATCCGGCTGGGCAATATCTTTTCGCCGCCTGTCGAAATTACGTTTCAGCCGTGGGTAAAGGCCTGGGCCGAGGCCTGCACGGGGCTGAACTGCGACGGCTTGAGCCGAGGGTTTTTCAACTCGGTGCGTATTCTGATCCCTTCGGTGATCTTGTCGATCGCGGTGGCGAGTGTGAATGGCTATGCGCTGGTGAACTGGCGTTTCAAAGGGTCTGACATCTTTTTCACCATCCTGATCTTCGGCTCGTTCATTCCTTATCAGGTCATGCTCTATCCGATGGTTATCATCCTGCGCGAGTTGGGGATTTATGGCACGCTCTGGGGGCTGGTTCTGGTGCATACGATCTTTGGCATGCCGATCCTGACGCTGCTGTTTCGAAACTATTTCAGCAGTTTGCCCGAGGAATTGTTCAAGGCCGCTCGGGTTGATGGCGCGGGGTTCTGGGGCATCTTCTTCAAGATCATGGTGCCGATGAGCCTGCCGATCTTTGTGGTGGCCTTGATCTTGCAGGTCACAGGGATCTGGAACGACTTCCTGTTCGGCGTGGTGTTCACCAAGCCTGACACCTATCCGATGACGGTGCAGTTGAACAACATCGTCAATTCTGTGCAGGGCATCAAGGAATACAACGTCAATATGGCGGCGACGCTGCTGACGGGGCTGGTGCCCTTGGTGATCTACTTCATCTCTGGAAAACTTTTTGTTCGCGGCATTGCTGCTGGCGCCGTGAAAGGCTGACACATGACCAACTCTATCGAAGTCAAAGACCTGACCCTGAACTTCGGCGCGGTTTCGGTGCTGAAAAAGATGAATCTCGATGTGGCCGAAGGCGAATTCATCGTCTTGCTCGGGCCCTCGGGCTGCGGGAAGTCGACGCTGCTCAACTGCCTTGCGGGGCTGTTGGACATTACCGACGGGCAGATTTTCATCAAGGGCAAGAACGTCACTTGGGCCGAACCCAGTGATCGTGGCATCGGCATGGTGTTTCAATCCTATGCTCTTTATCCGCAGATGACGGTGCGCGGCAATCTGTCGTTCGGGCTGAAAAATGCCAAGATGCCGCAACCGGAAATCGACAAACGCATCGCCCGCGCTGCCGAGATTTTGCAGATCGAGCCGTTGCTGGACCGCAAACCGGCCGCGCTGTCGGGCGGTCAGCGGCAGCGGGTCGCCATTGGCCGAGCGCTTGTGCGCGACGTGGATGTGTTCCTGTTCGACGAGCCTTTGTCCAACCTTGACGCCAAGCTGCGCAGCGAACTCAGGGTCGAGATCAAGCGGCTGCACAACAAACTGAACAACACGATGGTCTATGTGACGCATGACCAGATCGAAGCGCTGACGCTTGCGGACCGGATTGCGGTAATGCGCGGCGGGATCATTCAGCAACTGGCGGCACCGCAGGAAATCTATAACCGTCCGTCTAATCTTTTCGTGGCGGGCTTTATCGGCAGCCCATCGATGAACTTTTTGCATGGGGCGACGGTCGAGTCAGGGCGCGCATTCCAGTTTGGCTCGGTGAAACTGGATTTGACGGGCTATGAGGGGGGCGCAATTCTAGAGCGCAGCAAGGCCATTCTGGGCTTGCGGCCCGAGCATCTGACCATTCAGGATCACGAAGAGCCCGGCAAGACCATCGCTGCCACTGTCGAGATTGACGAGCCGATGGGCGCAGACAGCCTCGTCTGGCTCGAGGCCGATGGTGGTCTGCAAATGTCGGTCCGCGTGCCCGTCGAGCGCCGGATGGCACGGGGCACCCCCGTTCATCTGAAAGTGGATATCTCGAAGGCCTCGATCTTCGACTCGGGAACGGAACAGCGGATTTAAGACATGCTTGATCTGGCGGGCGCTTGGACGCTTTCAGACGAAAGCGGCGACTATTGTGTGCCGATGACCCTGCCAGGGGACGGCATTTCGGCGCTGCATGACGCGGACGCGATTGCCGACCCCTACTGGGGGCGCAACGAATACGATCTGCGCTGGATTTGTCAGCGCGACTGGACCGCGCGGCGCAGCTTTCAGGTGACGCAGACCGATCTGCTGCTGGTCATCTCGATGCTGGACACGGTGGCGGAAATTACCGTCAACGGAGTCAAGGTGCATGCGCAGGACAACATGTTTCGCAGCTATCGCATTGATCTGTCAAAGGTCTTGCGTCTGGGTGCGAATGAGATCGAGATCCGCTTTCTGTCATCGACCCGCGAGGCCGAGCGGCGCGCGGCTCTGCAACGCTATGTTGTGCCGTTTTCCAAGAACTGCCCGATCCCGCACGGCAATCTGTTGCGTAAGCCTGCCTGCGACTACGGCTGGGATTGGAACATCGCCTTGGGCGGCTTTGGGCTTTATGGCGATTTGCGGCTGGAGCCCGTGGTTCGCGCGCGTGTCGCCTATGTGATCGTTTCGCAATCGTTGGAGCAGGGTCGCGCGCGGGTAGGCTGCCA
>JAHEBX010000081.1 GCA_024642045.1 Pseudorhodobacter sp.
ATCTGGCGGGGGCAACAGCATGGGTTTGCCAGTCGCCTGAGCCACAACAAGGCTGGTCCAGTCGTAGGGTCTGGCAATGGCAGCGACAGGCTGGTCAGGCACGGGAGCCGGGTCTTTTTGCAACAGCGGCAAGGGTGCCTCAAATCCCGAACCTTTTGGAGGCATTCCATCACGCAGATCAACGACGATGATGCCATCTCGGAATTCGAAGGGAATTGCATAACAGGCGCAAGCGACACCAATCCGCAGATCACCACTCTTGGCATCCGTCACCAACGACACCAGTCGCCCCGTCCCGATGATCTTAAAGCTTTGTGTTACATCATAATCTGGCTGTGCTCCGTCAATCCGCAGTTCGTAGCCATCCTCTGTGCGGCCGACTTGCCACTTAACGGCTTTGCCATAGTCCACCACCAGTCTTGTAAAACCGTTATGTTCGCCGGCTTTGACCTGAACAGGAGCCGCAAGCGCAGGTGACGCGAAGAGTAGCCAAAGCACTAAAATCGGTCTGATCATGCTGCATCCTGTTTCAGAGTGCGCAACGCCTCCTCGATCTGAGAGAAGCTTGGCCGAACATGGTGAGGCGTGTTCTGACGGCCGACCTCGATGCAGATATTCGGGGCGTGCCGATGCAGGTTGGCGACAAGCACCTCGCGCACCAGCTGATAGAAATGCCCGTCATCCTCGACCACAGTTTTCACGCGCGCGGCAAAGGGGCCCATGATTCCATAGGCCAAAAATACCCCAAGAAATGTTCCGACCAGCGCCGAGCCGATCATTTGACCCAATATCTCTGGTGGTTTGTCCAGCGAGCCCATCGTTTTGATTACACCCAAAACGGCCGCGACAATTCCAAGTGCGGGCAGCGCATCGGCCATCGATTGCAGAGCATGGCTGGAGTGCAGCGCATGGGTCAATGCGGCCTCAACCCGCTTGTCCAGCACCTCTTCGACCTGATGCGGATCGTCGTAGTTCATCGAGGCGGCACGAAACGTGTCTGCGATCAATTCGACAGTCTCGTGATCATGTTGTATTCTCGGATACTTACCGAAAATCGAGGATTCACCCGGATTTTCAATATGTTCTTCCAACTCAATCGGATTCGAACGCGCGATGCGGATCAGTTCAAACAACATGCACAAAAGGTCACGATAGTCGCCTGGCTTCCACTTGGGTCCTTTGAAAACCTTGCCGACATCCTTGGCCGTATGCTTGACTGCCGCGAGGTCGTTAGAGACCAGAAAAGCGCCGACCGCAGCGCCGCCAATCATGATCATTTCGAACGGCAATGCCTCGATGATCGGGGCCATGTTGCCGCCGTGGATCATGAAGCCGCCAAAGACCATGACGAGGATTACGACAATCCCGACGATTCCAAACATACTGAATTCCTGCGCTATTGCCCGACAACTATTGCCGAGTCGGGTTAAGAAAAGCTGACACTAGTTCTTGGGCACCAAGGCGTTGCGCCCCGCAATCAGGACAGAGATCGAATAGGCCTCATCTGCTGGCATGCCAGCCAGAACCGCTGCTGCAGAACCGGGATTCATCCTGCCGAGAAAGCCTGCGGCGAACTCCGGCGCCATTTTGGAGAATACTTTGGCGGCATCGGCGGGCTTCATCGCTTCGTAAACGGCGGTCAGCCGAGCCAGATCTGCCTCTGCCGCTCCATCCGCGATTTGAAGTGTCTTTTTCAGTTCAGCCTCAACTGATGTCATTTCTTCGATGCGCTTGTTTATCGCTGCCTCTGATACGGCAAGCGCGGCGACGCGGTTTTCTACCGCCACTTCACGCGCGGCAAGGGCAGCCTCCTTGACGCGCAAGGCCTCGGCAAGGGCGGAGGGCGTTTCTGCGCAGGTCTGCGGCTCGGCGGCTGGCGTGACCTCGGCCGTCGAATTGGCAAGCGCCACGCCGACCCCTGCGCCGATGCGCAAGGCACCCGACGTTGCAAGGAAAAGTGATACGATTAGCAATGCCCCGCGACCGCTATACTGCCTTTTTACGTTCATTCTGCGGCCTCCAGTTCAGAGCGCGGCGCACGGCGTCGGACGAATCTCAAGCGCCGCTCTGGCTCAGCAGGTTCGCCGCTTTCAACGGTGGTTTCCGGCGGCTGAGGAAGATCGTGCATCGAGGCGACCAGCAGCTCGAGCTTGCCGGAAACAGTTTCGGCACGTTGAGTCAGAGCCTCTAGCCCCTCTGCAGAGCCAGTGGCTGCAGTGCGCGCATTTTCCAACGCCCGGGTCATATCGTCGACCTGGGCCGACAGGACCGCAATCGCGCTGCCCATCCCGCTTTCCAGCGTTGTAAATCTCTTCAATCGTCCCGCAAGAACATAGCAATAAATCGCGGCCCCAAAGGAACCTGCTGCCATCAAAACATCTGCAATGAGCACCATGATCGCCTCCTCAGTTCAGCACAAATTCGGTGACCAGAAAGTCGCGCACGCGACCATTTCCGGTAACGATCTGAATCCGTCGCAGCAGCTGTGCGCGAATACGTACCAATGCCGCCGGATCATCAAACTCGTGCACATCAATGGCGCGCAAATAGCCGTTGAGCACATCGATGATGCGGGGTTGCAGCTTTGCAACTTCCTCAGCGTTGGCCTCGTTCACTTCCAACTGTGAGGCAAAGCGCAGGTGACGGTTTTCGCTGCCCGAACCGAGCGAGATCACCAGGGGGTCAAGAGGAACAAAGGCGATTGCGGGCAGTGCCGTCACCGCAGCCTCTTGCGTCACATGTCCGCTTCCCTCGCCCAGAATCATGCCTGACCAAGTGGCGTAAAACCCGCCGCCGCCAAGAATGAGAGCGAGCACAAGCCCTATTAGCAAAGGCTTTTTCGACTTCTTTTTGGGTGCCACGTCCTGCGGCGCTTCGTCTTCGGCCACGGGGCCCTCCGTTCTTGCTTGCTGTGCAAACATAGACCGAGGGTCACTAACCGATTGTTAAGGCCAATCCTTCAAAGCTGGCGTCGTGGGGCAGAAGTCCGTGAATGGAGACAGGCGTGCAGAATTTGTGGCAGATTTGGATGGGCCTTGATGGTCGCAAGCGTTTGGTTGTTCTTGGCGCGACTCTGGCCGTATTCATGACGGTTCTGGGCATGTCGCGGATGGCCGGAAACCCGGAAATGTCATTACTTTATGCAGGCTTAGACAGTGCTGCAGCGGGCGATGTGATTGCGGCCTTGGATGCACGCAGCGCCAAATATGAGGTGCGGGGCGAAGCGATTTTTGTCGACTCGACCCAGCGCGACACTCTGCGCATGACGCTTGCGGCAGAAGGTTTGCCCGCCAATTCGGGCACCGGATACGAACTGCTTGATTCGCTTTCAGGCTTTGGCACCACCGCTCAAATGTTCGATGCGGCTTATTGGCGTGCCAAGGAGGGTGAACTTGCCCGCACAATCCTTGCCAATCCGCAAATTCGCGCGGCAAGGGTGCATATTGCTCAGGCCCCGAGCCAGCCATTTCAGCGCGCGATCAAGCCCAGTGCAAGCGTGACGATCACCTCTGTCGGGGGCAATCTGCCGCCACTGCAGGCCAAGGCATTGCGCCACATCATTGCGGCCTCTGTCCCGGGAATGACTCCGGATGATGTTGCCGTAATCGATTCGGTGGCCGGCCTCATCCCATCGGACAGTGACATCTCTGCCCCCAATGTCACCGCAGACAGTAAGGCGGCCGAGATCAAGCAGAATGTCGAAAGGCTTTTGGCTGCCCGCGTCGGCGCAGGCAAAGCGGTGGTCGAGGTCGCGGTCGATGTGGTGACGGATGCGGAATCGATCAAGCAGCGTACTTTTGACCCACAGGGGCGTGTGGCGATTTCAACCGAGAATACCCAGCAAAGCGGCTCCAGTTCGCAGGCGGGCAGTGACGTGACCGTTGCTTCGAACCTACCAAACAATGCCGCCAACAGTGGAAGCGGCAAAAATGAAAACTCTGAATCACGCGAACGGGTGAATTATGAAGTTTCTGAAACCAACCGAGAGTTGATAAAAGCGCCAGGTGCGGTCCGCAAGATTTCGGTGGCGGTGCTTGTCGATGGCGTATCGGTTACCGCCGCAGATGGCACCGTCAGCATGCAGCCCCGCCCCGATGCCGAACTTGCCACACTGAGTGAACTTGTCAGCTCGGCCGCAGGCCTCGACACCTCGCGCGGCGACGTGCTGACGCTGAAATCCATGGCTTTCGAACCACTTCCGGCCGGGGGTGAGGCAGCTGCTGCCAGCATGTTCACGCTTGGCGCCATCAACGTCATGGGTTTGGTGCAAACTGCCGTGCTGGCATTGGTGGCTTTGGTGCTGGGCCTCTTCGTGATCAGACCGATCCTGACGTCGAATTCTCGGGCGGCGATACCGCAGGCGGCGGCTCCGCGCGCATTGCCCGGCGCAGGCACTGTCGGCGAAGGTCCGGTCTTGAATGGAGAGATTGACGATGGATTCCTGCCTGCGCTGGCAATCAGATCGGGCGGCGCCAATGCCGTTGCCGACGAAGGCGACCCCGTCAGTCGCCTGCGCCGTCTGATCGATGAGCGGCAAAGTGAATCGGTCGAGATCCTGCGTGGCTGGATGGAATATGAAGAGGAGGCACGCTGATGGCCCTGAAACTCGAGGTTTTTGACACTGGTGACACGGACAGCGGTGCGCAAACGGTCGTGCTTGACACGATGATCCTCGAAGAGACCAAACTCGCCTCTTACGAAAAGGGCTATTCTGCCGGTTGGGAAGATGCCGCAGCGGCGCAGTCAGACGATCAAGGTCAGATTCGTGCCGATCTTGCGCGCAACTTGCAAGGACTCAGCTTTACCTTTCACGAGGCGCGTGACCATGTTTTGCACGCTTTGGAGCCATTGCTCACCCAGATCACGACAAAATTTCTTCCGATTTTGGCGCATGATGTGCTTCCAGCCAAGGTCCTTGAGATCCTTCTGCCGATGGCACGCGATCTGGCGGATGCGCCGATCAGCATCGTGATAAATCCTGCAGCCCGCCCTGCGATTGAGGCGGTGATGGAACATACCTCGGGTCTTCCAATCTGCATTGTCGAAGAACCCAGCCTGAGCGAGGGACAGGTCTATCTGCGCCTTGGCGATACCGAAAACCAGATCAATCTCGACCGCGCCACGCAAGACATCTCAAAGGCAGTGCGCGGATTCTTTGACCTTCCAGAAAGGGAGCGTAAGCATGGATGAAATGTCTGAAAGTAACCCGTTCGGCCAGGTGCCGATCGAAGTTACCATCTCGGTCGGCAAGGCCCGGCCTCTCGTGCGCGACCTTTTGCGCCTGTCGCGGGATGCCGTTTTGACACTGGATCGCCGGGTCGATGACCCCGTAGAGCTTTACGTTGGTGATCGTCTGATTGCCCGGGGCGAGCTGCAAGAGGTCGAAGGCGACACGACGGGACAACTTGCGGTGCGCCTGACCGAAGTGGCAAACCTGCGGGGCGGGCTGTGAAATCTTCGCATGGACTTGTTCTGACCGCCCTGCTCGTTCTGGTGGCGGGGCCCGCCTTAGCGCAGAGCCTCTCCGTCGACCTGGGTGGTGACGGTACGCTTTCGGCCAAATCGATTCAGCTCTTGGCCGTGCTGACCTTGCTCAGCCTGGCCCCTGGCATCGCGGTGATGGTGACCTGCTTTCCGTTCATCGTTACGGTGCTATCAATCTTACGGCAGGCCATCGGGTTGCAGCAATCACCGCCTAATATGCTTATCGTTAGCCTTGCGCTGTTCTTAACTTGGTTTGTCATGGACCCTGTGCTGACCGAAGCTTGGGTCAAGGGGGTGCAACCCCTGAACGCGGGGGCGATAGACATGCAACAGGCAATCCCGTTGATCGTGGCGCCGTTTCGAGGGTTCATGGCGGCGCGCCTGAATGGCGACACTTTCACAGCGATGCAAAATCTGCGGCCAGAAGCACTTGTCGTGCCACCAATTGATGCGCCCCTGTCGATTCTGGTGCCGTCTTTTATCTTGTCTGAAATTCAGCGTGCTTTTGAAATAGGGTTCCTGATCTTTCTTCCCTTTCTGATCATCGACCTTGTAGTCGCTGCTGTGCTTATGTCGATGGGGATGATGATGGTTCCACCTGCAGTGGTTTCACTGCCCTTCAAACTGGCATTTTTCGTGGTTGCCAATGGCTGGAGCCTTGTGTCCAGCGCCTTGGTGCGCAGCTATTTCTAGCGCGTGGCGGGGCCATTGATATGGCCCCGTTTCTTTGGCTCAGTTCACCACGAAATCAGCATGCAACGCCCCCGCGGCGTTGATGCTTTTCAAAATGTCGATCATGTCGTGCGGCGCAACCCCCAGAGCATTCAGCCCGGCGACCACCTCCGACAAATTCGTCCCCCCCGAGATCTCGGCCA
Source organism: Pseudorhodobacter sp. (assembly GCA_024642045.1). Taxonomy (GTDB): domain Bacteria; phylum Pseudomonadota; class Alphaproteobacteria; order Rhodobacterales; family Rhodobacteraceae; genus Cypionkella. The sequence goes on from JAHEBX010000081.1 coordinate 6,360, forward strand.
ATCCCGTGCCCGGAGCATTCTGGATACCAACCGTAGACTGCGGCACGACAATGGTTTCACCCTGCGCAAAGGGATTGGGCTGCACGACCATCGGCCTGTCATCTATCCGCAGCGTCAGATTGCCCTGGGCGACAGCAACGCGGCTGATCCTGACATCTTCCCCCATCACAATGGTGCCCGAGCGTTGGTCCACCACCACGCGGGCCTTGGATTCAGGTTCGATCGTCAGATTTTCCAACTGGCTGATCAGATGGGCCGGCGAGCGGCCATCTGTCTTCAAAAGAACAGTGCCGGCATCCAACATCTCGGCCGAATGGCGCCCAGTGGCGTGGTTGATCACGGCTTCGATCCGCGCCGCAGTGGTGAAGTCCGGTTCGCGCAGCGCCAACCGCAAGGAATTGAGCTGGGTAAAGTCAAAATCGACCTCTCGTTCGACCCGCGCGCCGGACGGGATCATGCCCGCCGTTGGCACGCCCTGCACCACCTTGGCCGATTGGCCATCCGCCGAAACACCACCAGCAATGATCGCCCCCTGCGCCACCGCATAGATCTGCCCGTCCGCACCGTTCAGCGGCGTCATAATCAACGTGCCACCCAGCAGGCTTTTTGCATCGCCAATTGCCGAGACCGTCACATCAATTTGCCCGCCTGCACGCGCAAAGGCAGGCAGCGTCGCGGTCACGAACACTGCGGCGACGTTCTTGGGCTGAAACTGTTCGCCCGAGACATTCACGCCCAAACGCTCCAACAGGTTCGACATGATTTCTTCGGTAAAAGGTGCGTTGCGCAGGCCGTCCCCGGTACCGTTGAGCCCCACGACGAGGCCATAGCCAACCAGATCGTTTGCGCGCACCCCGTCAAATTCGACAAGATCCTTGATCCGGATCGGACCCGCGTAAAGCGTTAATGGCATGCAACCCAAAAGAGCCGCGCAGAGAATTCTTCGCATCAGAGGTAATCCATCAAACTAAGGCGCGACAGGCGCGCGGTCAGAGCATAGATCGTTTCCAGCTGCGTCTGTGACTCTTGCAGCTTGGTCGCAGTTTCGTATTGATCGACCGAGGTCAGATCGTTTCGCGTGATTTGCAGCGCCGTCTGTTCTGTCGAGTTGCGCGTCTGGGCGGCCTCGATCTGGGCTTCGGTCAGCCCAACGCGCGCAGCAAGATCCAAGCGGGGGGTCTGGCTGGCGTCAAGCGTGGTTCCCGCGGTGAGCGCCAACGAGCGTTGCAGATCAGACTGACCCGTGAAAGCGCCGCGATTTATCAAAGCCGCGATCGCCATGCCCTTCAATGTTGCGATGATTGCAGGGTCAGTGGCTGTGACATTCAGGTTTGCAGTCTCCCCCGGAGCAATCTGGGCAGGCGCAAGGGTCGCCCCGCCCTGATAGGCTTGGGCGGCAAATCCTGCCGGGTCGTCGAACCAGTCAGACACCGCGTCGGCCACGCTCTGCCCTGTGCTCAGACCAGCGACCACACCATCCAACAGGGTCATTATCGCCTCACCATCCAAGAGAGCGGGCTGTGAGGTTTCTACGCCCGAAAAAAGGGATCGCCCCCCGATCGAGGTATTCAACGCGGAAACGGCCGCCTCGAAGTTCTGCTTCCCCTCGCTGCCAATCGCCGCAATTTGCGCTGTCGTGCCCACCATCGATACTGTCATCAATGACTGGCGCGTCCGGGACGCAAGGCTGTCGAGGGTGCCCAGACTGGTCTGGGTTGTGCTTGCATGAATCGCCGCCTCATTGGTCTGGGTGGCATAGGCCTTTAGCCGAGCCAGCGAGGAATCGATGCCCGAAATTACCCCCAGATCACCCGAGAACTTGCGCGCAGTATCGGTGACTTTGCCCGTCGTCATCTCGGTAGACAACCGCTGCATTTCTTGCTTGAGACTAACGTTGCGCAAACGAAACGCATAGGTGCCTGCCATATCGCCAACGGAGTTCGTGACCATGGATTAAATCTCCAGAATGGTTTGTAGCAGGTCATTGATCACTGAAATGACTTTGGCATTTGCGGAATAGGCCTTCTCGATCACCATGAGCGACTGCATTTCCTGATCAGTGTCCACACCGCCTTCAAGTTCAAGGCTCTTGATCGTGTCGAGACGGGCGGCGGAATAGCTGGCTTCATTCTCGGCATTGACTCTGCCCCGCGCGGCGTAGGTCGTCATATCAGCCGCAAAGGTTGCAAAACTGCGGCTGGTCGCAGAAAGCCCCCCCGAAACCGGCACGCGATTGACGTTCAGCGTGCTGGTAAGGGAATTGAGCAGGCTGGCGCTCCCGACCGGCCCCGGCGCGGGCGCGCCCAATCCGTCGCGCAGATGCCAAATCGCGCCGCCCTGCGCCGGATCTGCAGCAGCATTGATGCGCAGACGTTGCGATAGACCGACTTCGTTCGCGGGATCAAAGGCCGATCCGCCATCGGTGAACAGCCCCGCAGCGCCGGGGGCAAGCGTAGGATCGACCGATGTGCTTGCAAAGCGATCCACCAGATCGCGCGCCAATGCGTCAAGATTGGCCTGCGCCTCGGGCGCAAGCGTATCGCGTACGGCAAAGGCCGCTGCAAGCGTGCCGCCTTTAAGCAGGCTTGAGTCGCCGGATGTAGCAACAGGTCTGCCATTCAGGGTCAAGCCAGACAGACCGCCGCCGCCAAGTGTTTGTTCTGGCACGACGACACCAACCGGCGTGAAGCCAAACTCGGCGGGCTTGCCGTCAAGCAAGATGGCCCCACCCGTCGAAAACAGCGCCACTCCACCGTTGTTGCGCTGAACTTCATGCATCGGGACAATCGCCGCGATACTGTCAATCGCCTGCTGGCGCTGATCGACGAGGCTTGAAACATCTTGCCCGCTGCCGAGCCCTTTGGCGATATCGCCATTGAACTTGGCCACCATGGCGAGGGTCTTATTCAACTGTTCGACCTGCGACCCAATCTGTCCGTCGGCTTTTGCTCGCTCTTGCTGAATCGCACTGCTGACGTTTGAGATATTCGTGGCGAGGGCTGTGGCGGACTGTAAAACCGCCGTAAGCCGCGCATCGGAATCGGGGCGGGAGGCCGCCTCGCGCAAGGCCGTGTCAAAATCTGAAACGCGCGCGGTCATCGAAGTTGTTGTATCTGGGGTGCCGAGTGCGGTTTCCAATTGCCGCATGAAATCTGCAACCATGGTGTTGGCGCCGTCGCCTGCCTGCGCGATCCGGCGATCGCCCAGCACAATGGGGTTGCTGTGGCGGGTCACGCCTTGCACCGAGACGCCTTGCCCGGTTCGCCCGGTCACCTTGGCAACTAAATTGACTTCGCGGCGGCCATATCCGTCCGTCATGGCATTCGCAACGTTCGATGAAATGACCTCGGCCGCGCGCGATGTTGCTGTCAGGCCAGATAGCGCCGAGCTTAGACCCCCGCTGAGTGACATTTACGCCTCCTATCGCTTGATGCCATTGGTCTCTTGCAGCATCTCGTCGACTGCCTGGATGACCTTGGCGTTTGAGGAATAGGCGCGCTGGGTTTGGATCAACTGCACCAGTTCGGTCGCAACATCGATCGAGGATTCTTCGCGCGCAAAGCCCCGCATGCTGCCCGTTGGCCCCTCGCCGGCATTCCACAGATAAATCGGGCCCGATTCCACCGAGAGTTTGTACGATTGATTATCCTGCGCGATGAGGCCGTTCGCGTTAGGCACATCGACCACGGGCAATTGGTACAGCTTACGAGTAAAGCCTTGATCATAGATCGCATAGAGATTGCCACCTTCGTCCACGGACATCGAACTCAGGCTGGCGACGGGGGTGCCATTCTTGCCAATCGAGACAGGCGTAAAGCCGGTGGCAAGTTGGGTGGTTCCGTCGATCTGACCGATCTTGCCAATATTTAGCGCGATCGTGCCGCCCGCGACCGGAACGGCGATTGCACCCGAGGCAGGATCATAGGGTGCCCCCGATACCGTGGTCACATTCAGCAATGTGCCCCCAGCGGTTTGGGCGGGGTTGAACTCCAACGTATAGACCCCGACAACCGCGTCGTTCTGGGCGCCATCCTTGACCTCCATGGTCCAGGTGTTCGAAGTACCGGTTCCCGGAACGACAGGCGTGTATTCAAAATTCAATGATTCCGATTCACCAAGGTTGGCAAAATATTCCACCCCGATCGAGAGGGTATCCCCACTTGAACCAGCCGCAGCCTGAGCCGAGGGAAGGTTGACGGCAAGCGAAATTTCCGTCGTCGGGTTGGCAACATATTGGTTGGCACCGACCGATACGGGTACAAGCGACGCGAGTGTATCGCGTGCAAAGGTGCTTGTTCCGTTCACCAGTGCCGTCGGCCAACCCATTAGAACCTGCCCGGTGGCCGTGCGTAAAACACCGTTTGCATCCGGGCGGAAGGACCCGGTGGTGATCAGGGAGATCGGATAAGCCGCGGTGGGATCGGCCAGAGCGGTGACATCCGTCACTGCCAGAAAACCGCGCCCGTCAATGGCAAGGTCGGTGGAATTCGTTGTCCCGATCAGCGGGCCTTGTGTGTCAATCATCCGCATCGTCGTGGCGCGGACACCGCCCGCAACATAAACCGAATTCGAATTCCCGGTCATCACCATGGATTCGAAATCAGTCTGGGCGCGTTTGTATCCATAGGTGCCGGCATTGGCGATGTTGTCAGAAATCGTAGAAAGCTTGCTGGCGTTTGCACTCAAGCCCGAGACGCCCGCATTGAGCGAAGAAGAAATTGTCATGGAATGCGCCTTTCTGCAGCTTCGACATGTCTGAGGTCGAAACTGCGTCATGCGCCTTAATATCCGCCTAACAGGTCAAATTTGAATAATTCACCTGAAGCGTCGCAACAGGATTACTTCAATCCGGTTGTTGCGCACGGCCGTTGGATCCTGCGTTGCGGGTTTGCGATCCGCGTGGCCCGAAATGCGCGCAATCCGGTCGCCTGGCGTCTTGTCGCTGACCAACAGCGCCCTCACCGCCTGCGCACGTTCCGCAGAAAGTTGCCAGTTCGGGTTATCCTTCAGGGTAATCGGCAGCGTGCGCACATAGCCGTCAACTGCAATCTGGTTTTCCGCCAGCCCGAAAACTTCTGAGAGCAGCGAGACTAACTTGAGTGTCTGATCCCGCGGCGTGGCCGTGCCTTCTTCAAACAAAGGTTCATCGGGCAGGTCAAAGATTTCGACCACAAGTCCTTCATCCGTTACCTTGCTGACCACATGGCGCAGCATGCGCTGCATGGTCATGCTTTCCCCGCCCCGCGCCGAGAGCGCCGATTTCACCTCGTCCAGAACCGCCTTTTCCTGAGCCATAGCGGCCGCGTCGCCTTGCGTCCCGATATCGCCTTTGGCCTGCTTCTCTTGGCTGGGAGCGGCATCAGACCCGCCCGTGCCGACTTGCGCCAACGTCTTTTCGGCGAAGACCGAATCGCCTTGAAACATGTCAGAGCCGCCCCCCGAAATACGGGAAACCGCTATCGTCGGATTAAAGTAATCCGCGATGCCTTTACGTTGTTTTTCCGTCGTCGCATTCAACAGCCACATCAACATAAAAAACGCCATCATGGCCGTGACAAAGTCGGCATAGGCCACTTTCCACGCCCCACCGTGGTGCCCACCGCCCTGGATCACTTTTTTACGCTTGATGATGACTGGCGCGGCATTGTTTTGCCCGGCCATTCACACACCCATGTTTCTACACCCAGTACCGTCAATACGCCGTCAGTCTTGACAGGGGCTTAAGCTCTTGGATTTTAGGTATAAGCCGTGGAAATGCCGCAATTCACCGCTCGCGCAGGGCGAGGCTGGATTTGTAGAGCGGTTTGGTCAGATATGTCAGAATGGTCTTGCCGCCGGTTTCCAGCTCGACGTCGGCCTGCATGCCGGGGCGGATTTCAAGGTTCTTTTGCCGCTCGGTCAATTGCGACCGATCAACGGCAAGCGTGACCTTGTAATGGGGGTCGCCATCGGCAAGGCGAGAACGATCATCTTTGAATGTGTCGGCAGAGATGAAGGTGACTTTGGCCTTAAGCGTGCCATAAATCGTGTAATCATAAGCCGTTAGCTTGATTGTCGCATCCAGCCCTTCGCGCAGAGAGGCGATGTCACGCGGCTTGACGCGCGCCTCGATAAACAGATCTTCGTCCACGGGCATCAGCTGCATGATCTCTTCTCCGGGGCGCACCACGCCGCCGATGGTGGTGATCGACAGCTTGTTCACCACGCCTCGCATCGGGGCCACCAGCACTGTGCGCGAAAGTTGATCCTGCGCCAGCTTCAGCTTTTGACGCAGCTGCGCAAGATCGCTCTCGACCTTCGAGAAATCGGTTGCCCGTTCCATCTTGGTCGTCGTTTCAGCCTCGGCGAGTTTACTTTTCGCGTCGGAATTGGCCTTGCGCGCGCGGGTCACCTCGATCAGCGGCGCGATGTCCTGCTTATACATCTTCTCGAGCAGGTTGAGCTCTGCAGTGGTCTGTTCCAGCACAGCCTTGGCCCCATCGACGCGGGCGCCATAGTCGCTCAACCGCGCAGTCAGCAGCGCCTTTTCCGACGCGACCACCTCGGGCACACGCGCAGAAATAGACTCTGGCGCATCAAAATCTGTCTCGCCGTGGATCTCGGCATCCAGCCGCAATCTGCGAATTTCCAGCGTGGCAATCTGGTCGGAATAGTCGTCCACCGCCGCCTGATACTGTGTGCCATAAAGCCTTGCCAGCGTCTGACCCTGCTGCACCATATCGCCCTCGGCCACGTCAAGTTCGGCCAGTATCCCGCCCTCAAGGTTCTGGATGATCTGCGGGCGCGACGAGGACACAACCTCGCCTTGAGCATGCACAATCTCGTCGACCCATGCCATTGAGGCCCAGACAACAAAGACCACCAGCGCCAGCGCGATCATCCAGATCGTGCGGCTGGGGCCACGCTGCTTTTCGGCAAAAACCTCGTCAAAGCTTGCGATGCTCATCGTGCGGCCCCGGTTGCGCCGACACGGATGGTCAGCGGTTGCGCGATGCGCGGCGCGGCGGGCTGATGCGCCACCACAGGCACTTGCTCTGCCATCGTCAGGCCTTGGGTCGTGGCCGGAGGTGCCTTGTTCAGATGCGCCAACACCGCTTCGCGCGGGCCATCCACCACCAAACGGCCATTTTGAAAAATCACCACGCGATTGGTCAGTTGGAGGATCGGCACGCGGTGGGTGGCGATCACCGCCGTTCGCCCCTCCAGCCAGGTTTGCAAGCGGCTGACCAGCGTATTTTCCAAGGTTTGGTCCAGTGCAGCTGTCGGCTCGTCAAGAATCGCAACCGCAGGATTTTGCAGCCACATCCGCGCCCAGCCGATGCTTTGACGCTGGCCGACCGACAGGCCCTCGCCCATCTCTCGGATCTCCAGATCAAGCCCACGCGGATGGCTGCGCACAAATGGGCCTAGACCTGCGAAATCCAGCGCCTCGAACAGCCGGGCGTCGTCACGCTCCAGCTGGGTCATGTTCAGATTGTCGCGCAGGCTGCCCGCAAACAGCCGCACCTCTTGGCCCAGATAGCCGATGCCACGCCGCAGATCGCGCGGGTGCACCTGCGCCAGATCAACACCATCAATCAGCACACGCCCCGCCGTCGGGTCATAAAGACCTGCCAGAATGCGCAAGAACGTCGATTTGCCGGACCCATTCGTGCCCAGCACCGCAATATGCTGGCCCGCCGGAATGGTCAGACCGTTGATCTCGACCGTGGGTGCCGATTTCGGGTCATAGCGGAACTCCAGATTGCGGATCTCGAAAGCGCCGGTCAGCCTTTCGCGCCGCAGATAAACGCGCCCGGCCTCATTGGCCTGGTTCGATGTCGCAATCGCCTCCAGCCCGTCCAGCGCCGATTTTACGTTGGTCCATTTCGACATCGTCGCCGCAAGCGACGCCAAGGGGCCAAGCGTGCGGCCGGTCAGTATACCAATCGCAATGATCGTGCCGACGGTGAAATCGCCTGAGAAGACCAGATAAGCCCCCGCCACGACCGCCAGAATATAGGTCGCCTGCTGCACCGCCTGCGCCCAATATCCCAAAAGCGCCGTCAGATGCCGCTGGTCCGAGGATTTCACCACGGACAGCGTCGACAGCTCTGACCAGATCCGCTTGACGCGTTCTTCGCCGCGCTGGGTGGTCACGGTTTCAGCCTCGAAAATCGCCTCGTACAGCAGCCGCGCCGCACGCGTGCTGGCGCCTTGTGTCTCGGCCGTCAGCGCCACCATGCGCTTTCGCAAAAGAAACCCGGGGACGACCATCAGCACGCCACCGACAATCAAGATCCACACCAGATTGCCACCGATCGAGGCGACAAGCGCCAGAAAGATCACGATAAACGGCAGGTCAGCCAGCGTGCCGATGGTGGTCGCCGTAAAGAACTCGCGCACCGAGGAAAACTCGCGCATTGCGGTAAACAGGCTTGAGGGGCTGCGCTGGCCGGGGCCATGCTTCATGCCCAGCAGCTTTTCCATCAGCAGCGATTGCACCGACAGCTCGATCCGCTTGCCGGTCACATCCATCAGGCTCGACCGCGCGAGCTTCAGCGCGGCTTCCATCAGGATCGCCAGCATCGCGCCCAGGGCCAGAACCCAAAGCGTCGGCTCGGATTGATAAGGGATCACGCGGTCATAGACCTGCATCGAAAACAGCGACACGGCGACCGCCAGCAGGTTCGCCACCAGCGAGCCCGCCGCGACCTCCATCAACTGACGCTTATAGCGGGGGAATTCGCCCCAGAACCAATGCGGCTGAACAGTGCTGGTGATATGACGGCCGGCGAGTTCCGTGACCGAGGTCTTGGCGCGCAGCAACCGGCCCGTATAGAC
>JAHEBX010000082.1:0-776 GCA_024642045.1 Pseudorhodobacter sp.
GCAAGCGCCTTTAAGGTAGCTGCATTGTAACGTCCGAATGGGATCGCCGCAGCCGTGACAGGGTGGCCCGATGCGTCAGCAATGGCGGCACGGGTCGTCTGACCTAGCTCATGCGCCAAGGTGGCGGCATCGGCGGCCCTCCAATCTACATGAGCTGCACCATGGCTGCCAATTTGGTGACCTTCCTGCGCTAATATGCGAATATCTGCGGAGCTAAGCGATCCGGACATACCAATTCTTTCGGACAGCACGAAAAAAGTTGCATGTAGGCCATGCTGCGCAAAGGCAGGAGCCGCGATCTCAATATCTGACAGGTTTCCGTCATCAAAGGTAAAGGTAGTGTACACTTTATCCTTAAGACGAGCTCCCAAAATCAGGGTTTCGGTGAGCATATCCGGTGTTACCCAATAGCCCGCCTCGCCCGGTTCTAGGGGGCGGCCAGGCTGTCCCAGCCCGTGGAAGTTCAGGATTACCTGACGCACGCGGTCTATCCTTTCTCGGCCGATAAGGCCCTGGCAGGTATGGTTACCAGTCTCAATGCACCATACTTTCTCCAGAAAAAAGGAGAAATTTGGCAGTTTAATTGATTCTTTTGGGATAGTTCATCCCAAAAAATGAGGGCCTTTAATCGTTTAGTCCTACCATTCGATGGAACTAATTTAGGAGCAAGTGATCTTCCTGCTAAGTTCAGATCCTGCAGATGTATCGTAAGGGCGTTGTTGCACGGGTTAGATATGCCAATCCAGCGATTTCAATACATTCCGGCGTAGTGCCGC
>JAHEBX010000082.1:786-15132 GCA_024642045.1 Pseudorhodobacter sp.
GATCTTCTTCAGCCGGCTGTTCTCATCCTCAACGGGCTTGAGCCGATTCGTCTCAGCCGCTCAGCCTACTTCTTCTCTCAGTTGAAGTCGGTCGCCTAGCTGTCCTGTCGGTAATTGCCGCAAATTCGCCTATCGGATCGACAGATCCCCCGCCCCAAGCTTGATTGGCCCCTTTGACTATTTTATTCGTAACGATCGGAACAGTATCGCTTGCAAGCCTCAATGACGATATCCCTACAGAAAATGGCTACGCAGGGCTTTTCTGCGCCAAAGTCTGCAGCGCCGGCGCCTGCCTCGGGTCAGTAGCCGTAACCGTAGTCCTCGCCCATGTAGCGGCATTTGTTCAGAACGACGCCCATCACATTTGTCTGGCTCGACAGCTCGCGCTCGCAGGTGTCGATCTCTTTGACCGTGGTCTTTTCGGCCGCCGCGATCAGCAGCACGCAATCGACCTTGCCGGCAAAGGCCATCATGTCGTCGTTGATCAGCATCGGCGGCATGTCGAAAATCGTCAGGTCGGGGGCATAGATGGCCTCGATGGCCGACAGCCGCTCGGCAACACCGCCCCCATGCAGCAACTCGGCCGGATTTCGGGTGGACGAGGCATTCAGGGCAAGCGCGAGGTTATCGCCAAAGCGCAGCGCCTGGTCGGCAAAATCGGCGCGCCCGTCCAGCACATCGGCAAAGTTGCGCGCCGGGGTCACTCCAAGTGTCTTGGCCAGCGACGGCCGGCGCAAATCCAGCTCGGCAAGGATCGTGCGGATGTCGGTCTGGCGCGCAAGACTGAAGGCCAGATTAAGCGCAACAGTGCTCTTTCCACAGCCCGCAGAGGGGGAGGTGATGGCAAGGCGGTGCCAATTGTTGGTCCGCATGGTCTGGATCAGTTTGGTGCGCATCACGTCAAAAGGCGAGGCATCCGGCCCCCCCTTCAGCGTGGCCACATGCGCGCGTTCGAGCCGTTCCGGGCTGGCATCATAGCGCTCAAGCCGCGCCCAAGCCAGTCTGACAGCCTCATCGACGGTCACGCCGGGAGACGGCTGCGCCATAGGGGCAACCGGCGCTGTCGGGCTGACTGTCTGGTCTCGGCTTTCTCGCACGGAGCGGGCCTTGGCGAGGGCTTCCTGGATTTTTTCCATATCTCTTCTCTCTGCTTTTCTACGTCAGCCGTTAGCCCAGACGCTGCCGCACCCGATCAACCAGAAGATCAAGCGGCATATAGAATGTGTGAACAGCCCAGAGCGCCAGAACGAAGGCCGCGATGATGGCAAAGGTCCCCCCCCAGACGATGAGATTGCGACGCTTTTCCTGACCTTTGGTGCGGATCAGAGGCAGGGTTGCAAAAGGGGTGATCCCTAGGCCCTTGACCAGATCAGCCGGACGACGGATGCCGCCTCGGATCGCTTCAAGCAGTGCAATCAGCGCAAGGCCCAAAACCATGCCCCCGCCCAATCCGGCCCCCGCAATCAGCGGACGATTTGGGCTGGTGGCTGTACGCGGGGCAGTCGCCTGTTCGATCACCGAAATGCGCTGACCTTTGGACAGGGCTTCGATCATATCGCCGGTCTCTGCCTTGGCCTTGTTGGCCACCGCCTGAGTGTACTGATCTTTTACCGCATCGTAATCGCGCTGCAGGGTCTCGATGGTGATGGCGTTGCCGGGGGTCGACTCGATGGATTGGGTCAGGCCGTCGATTTGCGCTTGCAACTGAGCCTTTTGCTCGGCGGCATATTTCAGCTGCCCGTCGATATCGGCCAGCTGGATGTCGCCTGCGGTCATCGGCTCGCCGTTGGCATTGGTCGCACTGCCGGAAACCTGTTCCGCGACGATCTTTTCCAAAGCGGCAATCTGGCTGTCGAGCAGCTTTACCTTCGGATTTTCGGGCGACATCACCGCCAGAGAAGCCGAGCGCGCTTCGCGCAATTTCTGCAACTGGACCTGCTCGGCGGTGCTGTTTGGCGTGATGGCCGCAGGGTCGTTGGCGGTCTTTGCCACGTCCAACAACCGAACCAGACGATCACGCCGGTCTTTCAGCGCCGATTCCGTGCGCTCGAACTCCAACAGGCGTTCCTGCAACGAGGCTTGTTGATTGCGCCTGAAATCCAGACTGTCAGGCAGAGAGCTGATGTTCTTTTCCTTGAAGGCGAGGATTTCGGCACCTTTTTGCGCAAGATCCTTGTCAAGGCGATCTACCTCCTGCGTGAAGAACTCCAGAGTCTGGCGCGCCACATTGGTGCGCATCGAGACATCTTCCTTCAGGATCAGGGTAACAATCTCATTTGTCACGCTTGAGGCCAGAGCGGCGGTCGGCGCGCTGAACGAGACCGAGACGATGGTCGCCTGGACTTCGCCGCGCCGCGCCGTGCCGGCGGTGCCGATAGTGATGTTGACGCGCTTGCGCAGATCGTCAACGATTTCGCCGGCGTCCAGTGGTGGTTTGCCGCCCGCTTTTCGGTCCTCATAGATGTTCAGCCGGTTTGCCATTTCGACCAGAACATCGCGGGTCATGATGCGTTGCTGGATGATCTGGATCTGCTCGGTGGCCTGGGTCTGCACGGTCGATGCGGCCAGCTTGTCAGGGATCTGCTCGGACTCGACCAGCAGTCTGGCCGAGGCGGTATAAACCGCAGGCAGCAGCGAGGCGAGCGCCAAACCCAGCCCCGCGAAGATAGCCACCGTCAGGACAAACCAGTGCAAGCGGCGTAGAAATAACGAAAAGTAGAACCGCAGATCCATAGTTACATCGTTCCTTGCTGAGTGGTGGTTCCTTGTGGAAGCGATTGCTCTCGCAATAACTCTCCTGCGAAGAACACGCCATCGTCCAAGACCTGCTGCACAGTGACCCGCATAACCTTGGTTACATTTTTGGTAAAGGCATAGACCATCGCAAAGTCGCACAGCTGGTTCACCAGACGCGGCACGCCGCCGGTTGCCTCGTGAACCAGATCACAGGCCGCGACACTGAAGATATCGCTCTTTGCACCCGCCACCTTGAGGCGATGGCGGATATAGGCGCGCACGGTCTGCACATCCATCGCTGTCAGATGAAAGGCCGCCGAGACGCGTTGGGCAAACTGGCGCAGGTCAGGTCTGCGGATGATGTCGCGCAGCTCTGGCTGACCAACAAGAACGAGCTGCAACAGCTCATCCTTGTTGGAATTGATATTGGTGAACATGCGCAGCTCTTCAAGGCTTTCGCGGCTCAGGTTCTGCGCCTCGTCAAAGATCAAAATCACCCGGCGGCCGGCGGCATATTCGTCGATGAGATGCTTTTGAAAGCGCCCGAACAGATCGACATAGGTTTCGTCCGGCATGGCGGGCTGGTTGAGCGCCAGCAAGACCCAGCGCAGCAACTCGCCGCGATCGCCATGTGCGTTCGAGACCAGACCGATCGAGACATCGTCGCTCACGGATTTGAGCAGATGATGCAGGATCGTCGTCTTGCCCGCCCCCACCTCGCCGGTGATCAGCGTGATCGGCGAGCGGGTCAGAATACCATATTCCAGCATTGAAAAAGCACGGCTGTGCGGCGCGGACCAGTAAAGGAACTCCGGGTCGGGAACGAGCGAAAATGGACGCTCCTTGAGACCGAAATACTCGGTGTAAATGTTAAGACTACTGCTCATGCCGTCTTGGCCATTACCTCAAGGAAAAACGTTTGTGCAACCTTTTAGACGTATATTTGGGCAGCACTAAGGCTGTCGTGCCAGATGTCCAAACACAATCGCGTTTGGGCATCTGGCACGACAGCGCCACGAACATCTCTTATAGCCTTGCTGCATTGCAGTATAGATAAACATCCAGAAGAGAGAGGAAAAGCGCAAAGCCCGGCCGTCAGCCACCCCATGGCCCACGGCCCCCCAAGGGGAGAGCGGCAACGTTTCAGACGTGTCGCTGAAAAAGAGGTGGTTTCTCGCTCCAGCGTTGATGCGGAGGAAACAATCCGGGGTTCCCCCCTTTTTTGTTTGAATTCAAAGCTGGACTGAAAGGGATTCTGGCAGCCAAGAGCAATATGATTGCCGCATTGGTGAAAAAAGTGTAAAGACAAAGACGTGCTTTTGGTTTAAAAAAGACTGATTCACAGGCGCGATTCCACGTCAGCTGCCACTGGCGACAACAGATTTTCGTACGTACCATTTTTTGCTGCACTGCAGCGCAGGTTCTGGGGACACCGAGATTGTGACTTACCATTATCCGAATATTGCCAAAGTCCGTACGCAAGCGGCAAGCGCTGCTTCTGATGCAATGCACAAACAATCCGCCCGCACACCTTATCGCCGCTTTGGCAAGCGTCTGGTGGACATTACTCTGGTGATGATGGCGGCGCCGGTCGTGCTGTTGGTGGTTGTGGGTCTTGCTCTGCTCGTGGCCTGCGATGGCGGTCAGCCCTTCTATTTTCAGAAGCGCGTCGGCCGGAACGGGCGGATCTATACGATGTGGAAGCTGCGCACGATGGTCGCGGATGCCGATGAACGCCTTGAGGCGCATCTGGAACAGCACCCTGCGGCGCGGCATGAATGGGACAGCACGCAAAAGCTCAAGACGGATCCGCGCATCACGGCTTTTGGCCGGTTCTTGCGCAAATCCTCGCTCGACGAATTGCCCCAGCTTTGGAATGTGCTGAAAGGCGACATGAGCCTTGTCGGCCCGCGCCCGATGATGCCCTGCCAGCAAGAGATCTACCCGGGCAAGGACTATTATGCCCTGCGCCCCGGCATCACCGGTCCCTGGCAGGTGTCCTCGCGCAACGAGTCAACGTTTGCAGACCGCGCCCGCTTTGACGCCTTCTACAGCCGCAACGTTTCCCTGCAGACCGACCTGCGGTTGATCCTGGAAACGGTCAAGGTCGTGTTGCGCGCAACCGGATACTGAACCGGCGGCACAACAGCGGCACAGGCGGGCAAAACTTCCAGAAAAATGGTTATTTTGCGGCGATTAGAGCGAGTCTCGTCACTGTGATGCCGAGATGTTAGTGTCGCTATGATATCGCGAATTTATCCCACACCTCATAAGACCCGAGAGCGAATCATATGGCTTTGAAGACACCTTCCTTCCTTCTTGCGGCGATGCTTGCCGCGACCCTTACTCTGTCAGCCTGTCAGAGCTCGGAAGAAAAGGCTGAATCCTATTATCAATCGGGTCTGGAGCTTTTGGCCAAGGGCGATGAAGACCGGGCCTTGGTCGAGTTCCGCAACGTCTTCAAATACAATGGCTTTCACAAGGAAGCCCGCAAGACCTACGCCGACCTTATGGTCAAACGCGGCAATCTGGCCGAAGCCTACAGCCAGTATCTGCGCCTGATCGAGCAATATCCCGATACGCCCGATGTCCGCATGACCCTGGCCGAGCTGGCGATGGGGCAGGGAAACTGGGATGAGGTCGAGCGGCATGGCCGCGCCGCGATTGCTCTTGCGCCCGAGGATCCGCGCGCGCAGGCTTTGCGCATTGCGCTGGATTATCGCATTGCTGTTCTGGCCAAGAACACCGCCCAAGCCGCAGCCCTGAGCGACGAGGCCCAGAAACTGGTCGCGGTCCTGCCGGAAAATCTTGTGCTGCGCCGGGTGCTGATCGATTACAAACTGGGAAATGGCGCCCCGGACTCTGCTCATGCCGATGTTGATGCCGCCATCGCGCTTCAGCCTGACAGCCTCGAGTTCCAGACGCAAAAGCTGCGCCTGTTGAGCCAGCTCAAGGACAACGCCGGGGTGGGCGCCCAGTTGGAAAAGATGGTCGGGCTTTTCCCCGACAATGAGATGATCCAGAAATCGCTGATCGACTGGTACTTGTCCTCGCGTAATTTCGACGGCGCCGAGGCCTTCCTGCGCAAACAGGCCGGCGATGTCACCGCAGACCCGAAAAAACATCTGGTCGTTGTGCAACTGCTCAACACGGCCAAAGGCCCTGCTGCGGGGCGTGCGGAACTCCTCTCTCTGGCCGAGGCCAACAAGGGTGCGCCGCAAGCAGATGTCTACAACTCGGTCCTGGCATCGCTGGATTTTCAGGATGGCAAGAAGGATCAGGCGATTGCCGCCATGCAGGACATTGTGGCAAAGGCTCAGGACTCGGATCAGACCCGCGATATCAAGATCATTCTGGCCCGGATGCTGGATGCTACTGGCAAGCATGACTCTGCGGTAACCCTGATTGCAGGAGTGCTCGACGCCGACCCCGCCAATATCGATGCGCTCAAGCTGCGGGCCACTTGGGCCATCGCCGAAGACCGCACCGGGGATGCCATCCTTGATCTGCGCAATGCCCAGGGTCAGGCGCCGCGCGATCCCCAGATCATGACCCTGCTGGCAAGCGCCTTCGAGCGCGACGGCAGCCCCGATCTTGCCGGCGAGCAGCTTGCCAAGGCGGTCGAAGCCTCGGGAAGCGCCGCCGATGAAACCCTGCGCTATTCGGACTTTCTGCGCGCTCAGGGTCGCAGCCAGATTGCGGAAAGCATCCTGACCGATGCCCGCCGTGTGTCTCCGGGCAATGTCGCCATCCTGAATGATCTTGCCGCGATCTATCTGGAAGGCCAGCGGTGGCCCCAGGTGCAAGAGATCGTCAGCACCCTCAAGCAGATTGCCACCCCTGACAGCCAGAAGCTGGCACAACATCTGGATGCGGCCCTGCTTTTGGGCCAAAATCAGGTCGATGATGGTCTGGCGCTGCTGGAACAGCAGGCCAAGGACCGGGGGGGAGATGCCCAATCGGTGGCGCTGGTGGTGATTACCCAACTGCGGGCCGGCAAAGTGGCCGAGGCCCGGCGTTTTCTGGATGACGCCCTGAAAAAGACCCCCGACGATGAGACCGTGCAGCTGATGTCGGCCAATGTCGACGCGCTTTTGGGCAAGACGGATGAGGCCGAAGCCACCTATCGCCGCCTGATTGCCAAAGCGCCAACCTGGGAAATGCCCGTGCGCATGCTCTACAGCCTGATGGTCAGCCTGAACCGCAGCGAAGATGCCGGAAAGGTGCTGGATGCAGGGCTTGCGGCACTGCCCGACAATGGCACGCTGCTCTGGATCAAGGCCGGCACCCTCGAGAAAGCCGGCGACGTCGATGGCACGATCGCGATCTATGAAAAGCTTTACGACGCCGACACCGGCAACATCGTGGCGGCCAACAATCTGGCCAGCATGATCACCGCGCATCGCGATGATGCCGCCAGCCTTGACCGCGCGGCGAATATCGCCCGACGTCTGCGCAACTCGGATGTTCCGGCTTTTCAGGACACCTATGGCTGGATCGAATACCGCCGCGGGAATGTCGAAGAGGCTCTGCCCTATCTTGAAACCGCCGCAAAGGCCCTGTCCAACGATGCCTTGGTGCAGTTCCATCTGGGGATGGCCTATGCCGGTCTGAACCGTAAGGACCTTGCGATTGTCCAACTGGATCTGGCGCAAAAGCTGGACAAGGGGCGCAACCCGACGCAGATGGCCGAGGCCGCCGCAAAGATTAAAGAGTTGAATGCCGCGCCATAAAGCCAGCAAACGTTGCACGCATGCCACGTTTGCCCTGATCGGGGCGGCACCTGGGTGCCAATCGCGCAAACTTGCTTCCTGCGGGGCGTTTTTGCCGTTACATCAAGGCTAAGAGATTAGAACACAGACGGGCATGGCCCGCTCTATTACGGAGACCAGAGCATGATCCGATCGTTTATTTCGCTCCTCACTCTCGCGTTTGCATGTCTTTCCCTGCTTGCGGGGGGCGCGCAAGCGCAGCAGGCCTACAAGCTGCGGGCCGGCGACACGATCCGCATCGAGGTTCTGGAAGATCAGACCATCAACCGCAGCCTGCTGATTGCACCGGACGGGCGCGTGTCCTTGCCGCTGGCGGGTGTGGTAAGTGCTGCGGGCCGCAGCATTGAATCCTTGCAGGCCGAGCTTGTCTCCCGCCTTACCTCCAGCTTTGCCAGCCCCCCCACGGTCTATGTGGCTCTGGAAAAGCAAAAAGACCCGCGCCCCTCGACAGGCGGCGCTGTGTCTGCATTTGCCGGAACGGGTGTCTACATTCTGGGCGAAGCGGGCAAGCCAGGGCGTCTGGATGTAAAGCCGGGCACCTCCGTGCTGCAGCTCTTTTCGCAAATGGGCGGGTTCACCAAATTCGCCGCAACCAAGCGCATCCAGTTGCGCCGCGGCAGCAAGACCTTCCTGTTTGACTACAAGGCGATCGAAGCCGGAACCAGCAACGCCGGATCGATGGTTGTCAACGATGGCGATGTCATCGTTGTGCCACAGCGCAAACTGTTCGAATAAGGCCCGGGGCGCGGATGGGGCAGACTGCAAAACCTTTCTTGAACACCGCCGTGCTCGTCGGTGCGGTTGCAGGCTGTCTGCTGCAGGCGGGGTCCGGGCTTGCTCAGGATACCGGAGGCCTGGTCTACACCTTTGGCATCGACGAGGCCCTGCGCTATGAAAGCAATCCGGGCCTGGCTTCCCCTTCGGCGAAATCCCGTGTGACCTCGCGCACGCAGCTGAGCTTCGGCGTGGTCAGCGAAACCCGCAGTCAACGCCTCGCCTTTGCCACGCAAGGCACGGTGGTGGCAGGGCAGGCCAAATACAAGGGTCTCTCAGATCCTTCGGCGTCGCTGTCCTATCAGACCTCTTCGGCGGCAAACCTGTTCAGTCTTTCGGCCTCGCTGCGCCGCAGGGATGTGGATGCGCTGGATTTCTTTTTGGTCACCGACGATCAGGGTGATTTGGTTGTTACCTCTGCGACGGGCAGCGGAGTACAGCAGCTGGTTTCTTACGGTGGAAAGTTCGAGTTCGGCCGGGATGCCTCTATCGGCGGCAGTCTTTCGTTGAACCGGGCCGAGACCACCTATTCGGGCACCAATGATCCCAGCCTGATCGACAGCACCCGCGATACCGCACGCCTTGCGCTGCGATTTGATCTGACCAAGGCGACAAGCCTGACCGCAAACGCTTCGACGTCGCGCCTGCAAGAGGTTGGTGTTGCGGCCAGCCGCACCAACAGCCTGAGCCTTGGGGTGCAAAATGAACGCCCCAACGGCACCATCGATGCAAACATCTCGCTCACCGATACCGCGACCGGCCAGCGTACAAGCCTTGATGTCGGACGCAGCCTTGATTTACCGCTTGGTACTTTGACTGCGCGCTTGGGCATTTCCACCCGTGCAAGCAGCGCTGGAACCGGGCTCATCGGCAGCCTTGGCTGGCAGCAAGAACTGCCCAACGGCAAGCTCTCGGTCAGCCTGTCACAGAGTATCACCGGGGATGCCCGCGACACCGAGACCCGGCTGACCCGGCTTGGCCTTGGCTATAGCCGCGATTTCACCCCGCTGGTTTCGGGTAGCTTCAACATGGGGCTGCAAGACAGCCGCGCCACGGCCAGCAATCTGAGCACCCGCACCGCAGATCTGTCTGCCAACCTGCGCTATGCCCTGACCGAAGACTGGGGGCTGAATTTCGGCGCCACCCAACGCATCCGCGACAAGAACAGCAGCGGACGCGCAGACTCGACTATCCTGAACATTTCTGTGGGACGGAATTTCGAGTTCCGCCCATAAGATAAGCGCCTCGCGTGTCGCCCTACCCGGAAACCAGAGGCATCGTCTTTGCTGGCTTTGTCGTGACAGGCCGCAGCAAGCGGCCACGGATGGCGCGCCCCGCCGGCCGCTCGACCAGATGATGCAGCAGATTGGCAACCCCCAAGGTAGCCGCCAGTGCAAGCGCAACGCCAAGACCATTTGCACGCATCTGGGGGCTTAGCAGATCCTCGGCGATCAACAGCATCGGCACATGAAAGAGATAAATGCCAAAGCTGCGCGCACCCAGCCAGCGCATGGGGGGGGTTGCAAAAAGCCGGAACGGGCCCCGGCCAAGTAACGCGAGCAAAACAAACAGAAAGACCCCTGCCAGCACAAAGGGGTCAGCATAAACAGGCAAAGCAGGCCACCCCAGGGCAAGGCGAAGCCCCGGCATAAGCAGCACACAGAGCCCGGCCAGAACCGCCGAAATCCCTCCGATCGCCGGGTGCAGCGCCAGACGGTCGAAAACAGCGTGCCGATGCGCATAAAGCTGGCTGATCGTAATCCCGACAACAAAGTAGTGCAGCCAATAAACCAGCGCATTGCTGCCCGCCTCGTCACCTCCGAGGGACAGCAAGGCCACCAGTTGCACCAGCAACAGCCCAAGCACCGCACGAAAAAGCCAGCCCCGCGCGGCAGCCGCCCACAACAGCGCAAAGAGCAGATAGAATTGGACCTCGACAGGGATCGACCACAACACCCCGTTCCCCCGCACAAACCCAAGGTTCAGAACAATCTGCGGCAGTGTCCTGAAACCATAAACCGTGAGGCCGGTGCTGTAGAACAGCACAGCGCCGAACAGCACAGCCACATAAAACAGCGGCAGGATGCGGGCAAAGCGGGCGACGAAATAATTGCGGACTTCAGGTTTCGTCCAGGATCTTTGCAGGTAAAGATGCGCCATCAGAAAGCCACTGAGCGCATAAAACAGCGCCACGCCAATCTTGCCCAGGCCATAGGTATGGGCAAGGGTCACAAAGCCTTCACTGCCCGCATGCGCCAAAAACACTGCAAGTGCTGCAAAGCCGCGCAACCCGTCAAGGCTTGCAATGTGCCGATTATCCTGCGCCGCCATAAAGAAAATTCCTGACCTTCATGCAATCAAGCTGTCTTGATAGAACCCCAACCCAATCACAACAACCAAAACCTGTTCGGCACACGCTGCGTGCACGCCGATCTCTTGTGCCTCCATGGTGTGATAGCATTTTGCTTCACATTTTGCTGACCAAAGGGGAAACAGACTGTTCTGGGTCCTTTATGGCCTGCGAAAGACTGGATCGCAGGCCGGTTTCAGCCTATCGTACGGCTGATTTTCTTTTGTGAACCGGGTTTTGATCCAATGACCTTTTCCGTGAAACAGAGCGCCTCGCTGAGTGTCAACCCGATCGGAATGGGCTGGTTCTTTCTTATGGTCGCCGCTGCTGTCCCGATTTTCTGGATCGGACTGGTCTCTCTGGGTCATGCGTGGATTACCCCCGAATACAGCCATGGGCCGCTGATCCCGCTGATCTCTCTTTATCTTTTTCTGCGCGAGTTGCGGCATGCCGCGCCGATCAATCCACTGACCCCGGTCAACCGAGTGCCCGGCAACATCGTCATGGCCTTGGGCCTGACCGTCGCCATCTTTGGCAATTTGATCCGCATTCCCGATGTGGTGACCTATGCGCTGATCATCTGGGTGGGTGGCGTGGTGCTGACTGTCATGGGCTGGGACCGCGGGCGGCAGCACCAGTTGCCAGTCCTGCATCTGATCTTCATGCTGCCGCTGCCACAATTCGTGTTCTGGCATATGACGATCCTGCTGCAACTTTTGTCGTCCAATATCGGGGTCTGGTTCGTGGAGTTGATGGGGATTCCCGTCTTCCTTGAGGGCAATGTCATCGATCTGGGGGTGTACAAGCTGCAGGTGGCCGAGGCCTGTTCGGGGCTGCGCTATCTGTTTCCGATCCTGTCGTTCTCTTATCTCTTCGGGATCCTCTATCGCGGGCCCTTCTGGCACAAGGCCGTGCTGTTTCTGATGGCCGCCCCGCTGACAGTGCTGATGAACTCTTTCCGCATCGGCATGATCGCGGTTCTGGTCAACAGCTATGGCATCGGGCAGGCCGAAGGCTTTTTGCACTTCTTTGAAGGCTGGGTGATTTTCGGCGCCTGCATCGGTCTGCTGTTCCTGGCGGCTATGGCGCTGCAACGGATGACAAAGGACCCCAAGCCGCTGTCCGAGACGATCGATCTGGATGTGACGGGCTTTGGCCTGCAATTCCGCCGCTTTACCGGCATCCCGGCAAGCCGTGGTCTGATCTTTGGCGCGCTGTTGTCGCTGACCGTCGGCTTGGCCTTTGCCCTGTCGCCCGAGCAGGCACCACAGAATGTTCCGCGAGAAAGTTTCTCGCATTTTCCGCGGGATGTCGGAAAATGGTCTGGCTCGATGCAATCGCTTGAGCCTTCGGTGGAAAAGGTGCTGAACGCTTCGGACTATATCAACGCGACCTATGTGGCGGCTGGCGAGACGGGATACGTCAACTTCTTTTCCGCCTGGTATGCCAAGCAGACGGAAGGCTCGGGCATCCACTCGCCCGCCGTTTGCCTGCCGGTTGGCGGCTGGGAGATGTTCTCGCTGGAACCGACCACCATCACCATCCCCAACACCGTCTATGGCACATTCCAGGTCAACCGCGCCGTCATCCAGAAAGGTCTGTCCAAGCAGATCGTCTATTACTGGTTCGAACAGCGCGGCAAACGCATGACCAATGACTATGCCGCAAAGGTCAGCGTCGTCTGGGACAGCCTGATGATGGGGCGCAGTGACGGGGCGCTGGTGCGGTTTGTAACCGCAATCGAAGAGGGCGAGACCGAGGCTGCGGCCGAGGCGCGGATGCAGCGGTTCATGGCAGACATCCTCAACCGCTTGCCAAAATACATCCCGGAATAGCCGGGCAAGACGCGCCGGGTGCAGGGCGTCAAGCCACGTCTGATGTGCGTATGGCAAAGGTATGATGTGCGTATGGCCCGCGTCGGGCTGTGCGCACAGACGCCCTGGCCAGAGCCTGGGCGCTCGCGACAAGTTTACCCACTCCTGCAAATTTGCCTGATTTAGACCATATCGTGGTCAATATCTGGGATCACTGCTGAAAAGGTCGGTTTCCAGAAACAGCCAGAAGAACCACATGCAACAGAGCTTCTCCCCCTACCGCGAGTCCCTCAAGGCGATGCGCCGCGGTCTTGTCATCGTCGGTCTGCTCTCGGCTGCGATCAGCGTGCTGATGCTCACAGGCTCGATCTACATGCTGCAGGTCTATGACCGCGTGCTCAATTCGGGCTCGATCCCGACGCTGCTGGCGCTCTTTGGCATTGTTGTGCTGCTTTACAGCTTTCTGGCCTTTTACGACGGGCTGCGCATGCGGCTTTTGTCGCGGCTGGCGCTGCAACTGGATGCGCAGCTGGCCCCCATCGCCTTTCAAGGCGATCTGGCGGCCTTTCGTCATGCCGATCAGAAAGGCAGCCTGCGCAAGCAGCTGGAGACGATCCGCAGCTTTCTGGCCGGTCCCGCGATCCTTGCGGTTTTCGATCTGCCCTTTACCGTGCTGTTTCTGGGCGTGCTGTTTCTGATCCATTCGGTTCTGGGCTGGATGACGGTCTTTGGTATGGTGCTGGCCGCCGGGATCGCCTTTGTGAACCGCGGCGTTCTGCGCGCACCGATGGCTGCGGCGCGCGAGGCCGACGAGCTACAAGGCCGTTTTGCAGACTCGGCGCGACAGGCGGCCCCCGTCCTTTCCGCACTGGGAATGGCCGGCGCTGTCACCGCGCGCTGGAGCGGGCTGCACCACCGCATGCTGGCCCGCCAGCAAGAGGGCACCGAGCCTTCGGAGATTCTGACTGCCCTGTCGCGCGCCCTGCGCATGCTGCTGCAATCGTCATTGCTGACCGCAGGCGCCTGGCTGGTGATCGACGGTGCCATCGGCAGCGGCGCGATCGTCGCCTCGTCGATCCTGTCGGGCCGTGCCCTGCAGCCCGTCGATCAGCTGATCGGCCATTGGCGCCAGATCGCCACCCTGCGCGAGGCGCATGACCGGCTGCTTGCGAACCTGCGCCAGAGCGATCCGGCCGAGTTCATGGATCTGCCCGCGATCACCGGCGCGCTTGAAATAGAACAGCTGAGCGCGCTTGCCCCGGCCCGTCCGGACAGCAAGCTCGAGCGCGCCAAGATCCTTGACAACATCTCTTTCACTCTGGCCGCGGGCGAGGGTCTGGGCATCGTCGGCGCCTCGGCCAGCGGCAAATCCACCCTTGCACGTCTGATCGTCGGCGCGCTGGTGGCGGACGCGGGCGAGGTGCGCTTTGACGGCGCCACAGCACAGCAATGGCATGGCGACCGCCTTGGCCGCCAGATCGGCTATATGCCGCAGCGTATCGATCTTTTGCCGGGCAGCCTGCGCGACAATATCGCCCGTTTTGACCCGGCGGCGACTGATGCCGCGGTGATGCGCGCGGCCGAGATGGCCGGCGTGCACGAGATGATCCTGCGCCTGCCGCAGGGCTATGCCACCCAGGTCGGCATGGCCGAGACCCCGCTTTCGGGCGGACAGATCCAGCGTATCGGTCTGGCGCGCGCGCTTTACGGCGCGCCACGGTTGCTGGTGCTGGACGAACCCAACGCCCATCTGGATCAGGCGGGCGAGGCGGCGCTGTCGCGCTGCCTGAAAAGCCTGCGCGAAACCGGTGTCACGGTGATCGTTCTGGCGCATCGCATCGGCGCCTTGGCTGCGGTCGAGCGGCTGATGGTGGTGAAGGATGGCCGGATCGAACAGGAT
>JAHEBX010000223.1 GCA_024642045.1 Pseudorhodobacter sp.
CCGCAATGGGTGGCGACGCATTTGTCTGCCTCATATCCGTAATTGTTGTTCCAATCCAGAATCGCCGGAGGCGCCCCTGAGGCCAGCGCCAGCGCATACATCGAAAGCGCGCCCATGATGTCGACCTCGCAGGCCGAAGGCATCAACTCTTCACCCATCATCGACATGGTGACGCAGGTGGCGCAGCCGAAATTGTCCTGCAACGAGCGCCAGCACTGGATGGCGCTGGCGTCGCATTCGTTTTCCTCGATCCAACGGTTGACCGCGAGGGTCCATTTCGCCTGCGTCAGGATTTGCGACGGCTGGATATGCGTTGGGATGGTGCCATAGGCCTTGATCTTTTCCATCTTGGCCAGCAGAGCAGGGTCGTCATCGCGGATCTTGCCTGCAGCACCCATCATCTCGGAAAGGTCGACGGTAACGACAGTGATGCCAGACGCCTGCAACAGCTTTTCCGAATAGCGCATGGTTTGGAACGCGCCAGTGCGTGCGCCAATCGCGCCAAGCCTTGCGCCCGAAAGCCCGCGCACCGTGCGGCAAACGCGGCTAAACCGCTCCAGGTCCGCACCAAATTCTGCCCCGCCGACATCGCAAGTATGCGACGTGGTTTCGGTGAACGGCACGCCATATTGCCAAAAGTTATTGGTGACCGACAGCTTGCCGCAAAATGCGTCGCGGCGGCTGTGGATATCGACCTTATCAACCTCGTCATTCGAGGCTTGCAGCAGGATCGGCACATTCAGCTTGGCGCGGTTGACCAACTCGGCAATCGCGATCTCGTCGCCAAAGTTCGGCAGGCAAATCACCAACCCGTCGATCTGATCGCGGTGCGCTTTGAAATGCGCGGCATAAAGCTCTGCGTCGGGGATGCTTTGCACCGCACCATTCGCCGTCGCTTCATATGGCAGGATAATCGCATTGATCCCCAGCCGTGCCAGATGCGCCAAAACCTCGGTCCGGGCGGTCTTGCAAGGCGCGGGGCTGAAGAACGCCCGGCTGCCGATGACCACACCCAAAGTAACCTTGCGCCGAATTGTCAGTGCCATATTGCCTCCCTCACAGCGGCATTCCCTCAGAATCACATCGCCGTATCTTTCGATTACTTTCGCTTGTCGCGTTTTTATACGCAAGACTTTTTAAGCGTTCTGCCTCATCAAGGTGCAAATTACCGCAAATTCAGTAAAGATCGCCGCCTCCCTGCGGAAAAGCGTTGAAAACGATAGCGTTTTACTTTTCATTTCAGCACTAAACGAAAGTATTTGACATACTACGAAGCTATCTGCCAAACTCGAACGTGAGGAATCGCATCAACGAATGATGCACTCAAGGGAGAGAGACATGAATTTGAAACGTCGCCTGTTGCTGTCGGTCGTCGCTGTTGCCATGGCTGGCGCACTGCCATCCTTCGCCGCTGCCGCGGATACCATCGCCATCATCACGCCAAGCCCGGACAACCCGTTCTTTAAGGCCGAGGCTGACGGCGCCGCCGCCAAAGCCAAAGAGCTTGGCTATGAAGTCATGCTGATGGTGCATGATGATGACGCCAACAAACAAAACGAGCTTTTCGACAGCGCAATTGCTGCTGGCGTCAAAGCCATCATCTTGGATAACGCAGGCGCAGATGCTTCGGTTGCGGCCGTGCAAAAGGCGAAAGATGCGGGCATTCCGTCGTTCCTGATCGACCGAGAGATCACTGCAACTGGCGTGGCCGTGAGCCAGATCGTTTCCAACAACTACCAAGGCGCACAATTGGGCGCCCAAGAGTTCGTAAAACTGATGGGCGAAAAGGGCGAATACGCAGAGCTTTTGGGCAAGGAATCCGACACCAATGCCGGCATCCGCTCCAAGGGCTATCACGACGTAATCGACCAATACCCCGACATGAAATCGGTCGCGCAGCAAACCGCCAACTGGTCGCAAACTGAAGCCTATACGGTGATGGAATCCATGCTGCAGGCGAACCCTGGCATCATGGGCGTGATCGCGGGCAACGACACCATGGCGATGGGTGCCTATGCGGCGCTTGAAGCTGCAGGCCGCAAAGACGTGATCGTGGCTGGCTTTGACGGCTCGAACGACGTGCGCGACTCGATCATCGCGGGCGGCATCAAGGCGACCGTGTTACAGCCAGCCTATGAGCAAGCACAGCTTGCCGTAACGCAGGCCGATGCCTTCCTCAAAACCGGCGCGACGGGCGTGGAAGAAAAGCAGCTGATGGACTGCGTGTTGATCAACAGCGACAACGCGGCCAAACTTGAGACCTTTGCTCTGACCAAGTAAGGCGTTTTGCTCTAAACCCCGGCGCTGTTGCTTTCGCGCAAGAGCGTCGGGCATTTTTTTGGATATCCCCATGCGCCTCAAGTTCGCCTCTGCGGGCCTTTTGCTGATTGCGATCAGCCTCTCCGCTTGCAAAATCGTCAAAACTGAAGCCGAAGTCGCTCGCGGCACGGGGGTGGACAAAATCACCCAGCTTGCAGACGCGACCTTTGAAAGCCAACTATTACCTCTGATTGACGCAAAGGCCACTGATGTCGCCGATTTGCGCAAGGCGATAGCCGATAATCTTGATGCAGCGGGCGCAGCGCTTGGCAATCGCGGTGCCGGAAAAGGTGCGGCATGGAACTTTGCCGTCAAAGGGACGGGTAAGGTGGTTTCAGCCAATCTGACCAGCCGCGCGCGTAAAGCCGAACTGGACACCGATGGCGATGGCGCGGCCGACGTCACTCTGCTGTTGGGGCCGGTGATTGCGGGCACGACCCTGCGCGATGTGGCGCCCTTTTATGATTTCGGTGCCTTCAAGGACCAGATCGAATTTGCCCAACTCGCGCGCGCACTCAATGACAAGGCCAGCCCTGCGCTGACCTTGCCAGACGGCGATTTGACCGGAAAATCGCTGACATTCAAAGGCGCCGCCGCGATCAAATCCGCCACGGACCAGCTGGTAGTCACAGCCGTCAATGTGCAGGTGCAACCATGACGCCCGCGCATCCCGTGGGCCTGACCATTCGCGGCGGCGTTAAGGTTTATCCTGGAACACGCGCGCTCAAGGGCGTGGATTTCGAGCTGCATATGGGGGCCGTCAACGTGCTGGTTGGCGAAAACGGTGCTGGCAAATCCACGCTGATGAAGGTGATTGCGGGCGTCGAGACGCTCACCGAAGGCACCATCGAAATGGGCGGCGTAGTGCAGAACTTTCGCTCGAAATCCGACGCCGTGGATCAGGGCATCGGCATTGTGTTCCAAGAGCTGAACCTGTTTCCCAACCTGACCGTGGCCGAGAACATTTTTATTGCCCGCGAACCTGTGCGCTTTGGTGTTGATGTCGATGCAAAAGCGCAATCGGTGGCAGCGGCAGCGTTGATGAAACGACTTGAACAAGACATTGACCCCGATGCCCCGCTTGGCACGCTGCGAATTGGCCAACAACAGGTGGTCGAGATCGCCAAAGCCCTCGCTCAAGACGCCAAAATTCTAATCCTGGACGAACCGACTTCGGCTCTGTCGGCCGCAGAGGTCGAGGTGCTGTTTCGGGTGATTGACGATCTGCGCGCGCAGGGCGTCGGCATCGTCTATATCAGCCATAGGCTTGAGGAATTGATCCGCATCGGCGACTATATCACTGTGCTGCGTGACGGCGTCATCACTGGAGCGCAGTCAATGCAAGGCGTCGATATCCCTTGGATTGTTCAGGCGATGATTGGCGAAGGCTCCAAAGAGTTCCCGCGGGTTGAAGCGGCCAATTTCGGCCCGGAAGTGTTTCGCGCCGAAAATATCTGCCTTCCCCGTTTGGGCGGCGGCTATACCGTTGACCACGTATCTTTGAACGTGCGGGCCGGCGAGATTTTGGGTCTTTATGGTCTTATGGGTGCCGGGCGAACCGAGTTTTTGGAATGTATCATGGCGCAGCATCCGCTCTCGACCGGAACGTTCTTTGTCGAGGACAAACCC
>JAHEBX010000083.1 GCA_024642045.1 Pseudorhodobacter sp.
CGGTTTCGACTTGGTTGTGGGGCGATCTCGGGGCTTGCGCTTGCAGTGCTGTTTTTACGGACCGAAGTGCCTATGCCGGCCCTGTTGGCCATCGCCACGAGCTATGGCAGCGGCGTCGGTCTGCTGACACTTGGCAGTATAATCTTGCATTTCCTGAGCCTCTATCTGCGCCAGATGGTGCAGATAGGTGGTCAGACAGCAGGATTTTCTCAGAATTATGCTGCTTCTGTGCCTGTGCTCGACATTCTGGCAGGGCTTGGTGCGATCACTGTGACGATCAGCAGTTTTACGGTCTACAAAAGTCTGGTCGTCGGGGCCTCTGGTTACCACTATGATGCCGCGATCACGGCATTGGACCGTTGGTTTTTCGCGGGACTGGACGGTTGGCAGCTGACACATTGGCTGCTGCCGACGGCCCAGATGGCGCATGTGATTGATTTCCTCTATCATCCGGCGTTCATGCCAATGATTATAGGTTATGTGATTTGCTTGGGCCTGCGCGCGCGGCCCGGTTTGCGCTATACTTATGTGCTTGCCTATCTGATCAGTTTTGTGGTGATCGGAATGATCGGTGCGGATCTGTTGAATTCGGCTGGGCCGATCTATGACGGACGCCTCTATGGCGATGGAAGCAATTTTTCCGCCCTGCACGCCAAACTGGCGCAGCACTCTCAAGACGCATCACCCCTTTTCAGTCAGACGACCAAAGAGTATCTGGCAAACGCCTACGACCAACGTATCGCCAAATTTGGCACAGGCATTTCGGCGATGCCGTCGATGCACATCGTGATGACCTTTCTGTGGGTCTTTGCGGGCTGGTCGCTCGGCAGAACCGCCGGGGTGTTAACCACGCTTTATGCTGTGGTGATCTGGGTTGGATCGGTGCATCTGGGCTGGCACTATTTTTCTGACGGGCTAATCGGCCTTGCGGCTTTGGCTGTGATCTGGCCAGCAACGGCTTTTATGCTGAGGGTGCGCGCCGACGGACACCAAGCCGAATGCCATCCCGCGCCCTGACGGTCAGATAGGCGACCGGCACGGGATGTTCGCCTGCAATCCGCTCGAACCGAAAGTGCCGCACAAGCAGCGCCAGCAGCAAAACGCCTTCGACCATCGCAAAACCCGCCCCCGTGCAGACGCGCGGACCCGCCGAAAATGGCACATAGGCCTCTCGGGCGCAGGCGCGGTTTTCTTCGGTTTGCCAACGGCTTGGATCAAAGTCATCGGGGCGATCCCAAATGCGCTCGTGCCTGTGCAAATGCCATGGGCTCAGCACGATCTGGGCCCCTTTGGCCACCGACCGCCCGCGCATATCTTCGGGGCAGCGGTTTTCGCGCACCATCATCGGCACCGGCGGATACAGCCGCAGCACCTCGCGAAACACGTCACGGGTGTAGCGCAGCTTTGCAACCGCACCGAAGTCTGGCGCATCGCCCAAGTCGGCGGCCTCTGCCGCGACCCTGTCCTGCACCTCTGGATAAAGCGCGAGCATCAAAAGCGCCCAAGCTAAGGCCGAGGCGCTTGTCTCGTGCCCCGCAAGGAAAAAGATCGCCACCTGATCGACCATTTCGCTGGTCTCAAAACGCTCGCCTGACACGGGGTCGGGGGTGGTCATAATCTTGCTGGCCAGATCGTCAGGCGCATCGCCCGCCGCGATCTGTGCAGCCCGCTCTTGCGTCAGGCCGGTGATCAAGTCGCGGATCACAGCCGCCGAGGCCTTTGTCTTGCGACGATGAAACCGCGGCACCCAAGCGGGCAGCGGCAAAAAGGCCGCAAGATTCAACAGCGGTTGCGTGCGCTGATAGCTGCGAAATTCGTCGAACACCTGGCGCGCCACCGCATGTTCTATCGGGATTGAAAACAGGGTGCGAAAGATCACATCCGCCGCCGCATGGCTCATCTGCTCTTCCACTTCGACGACACCAAGCGGCATCCGCGCGACCGCAGCCTGCCCCGCCGCCCACATCGCCGGAAAGGTATCGCGCAGCCGCCCGCCTTCAAACGCAGGGTCAATGATACGCCTCTGACGCTTCCACACCTCGCCATTGGTCACAAACACCGAATTGCCCAGCAGCGGGCTCAGCCCCTCGCCGATGCGGTTCGATTTAGGGAAATCATCGGGCCGCTCAACCAGCACGCGGTTCACCAAGGCGGGGTCGTTGCACATATAGCTGCGAAAGAACGGAGTGCGGAACTCGGCCATCCACGCGCGATAAAGCCGTGCAGGCTGCGCTGACAGGATATCAGCGCGAAACAGCCGCAGATAGTGCAGCAAGGATACCTTATCAGGCCGTGAGGGGGGCTTGGGCGCGCTCATTCTACGCTTCTATAGCCCGAGAGAGCGGTTTCAATCCTGCTTTTTGATGCGACCCGATTGGCGTAGCGCGCGCGCAGCGTCAAAGGTCCGGCAGTGATCTGAAAATAGTCGTAATCCCGCGGCCGATCAAAGGCGCACAAATATTGGAAATGCAGCCGAAAGAAGCGCCAGCGCAACTCGGCCCAACGCTCGGGGCTCAGCGATTGAGTGAAGGCCGCCGAGACCACCAGGGGCCAGCGCTTGCCCTCAGGCGCCACGCCGCTGACCGCCACAGGATCGCAAAGCGCAAAAGCGCAGCCATCACCAGGGGCCGTGACATCGACCCAAGCCACCCGATCCTGCACTGAAAGATAGGCCAGATCGGCGCGCAACCGCCGCGCTTCGGGCAAAAAGGACACCATTGGCACCACTTGGCCCAGCGAGAGGAGCCCAAGTTCCGTCGCCCCCTCGGGCAGCCCCTCACGCAGCAGATCCGACAAAATCGACACCGCCAGATGCGCGCCCGAAGAATGGCCAACCACCAACACCTCGTCAAAGTCCTCGGTCACACTGGCGCGAATGGCGGCGCGAAACTGGGCCATCCTCGCCTCAAGCTCAGGCGGATTGCCCCCCCCGAACTGCGCCGAATAAGCGTAGTCGTGCATCAGATAATAGGCGAACACCTTATTGTCCCAGCGCCTGAATGTTCGCAGCAGAGCCCAGACCGTCGCGAGCCCTGCGATCCAACCCAACAAGGGATGCAACTGCGATCCCAGCATCCCCAGCCCCCAGCCGCACACACAGGCGAGCGCCAGTTGCACCAGCAAAAACACAATCGGATAAAGCGCCGCAATCATCGGACCCTTGCGCAGCCGCATCAGTCGAAACAGCGCGCCCGATCCGATATAGACCCACGCCGTGCGCAGCAATTGCAGATAGGTGCCCGCGATGCCGCGCTCCATCGAGGTCTTTACGATATCCGCCCAGACCAGCACCTCGACATCCGTCTCGACCAAAGCACCGCCAATCTGGCCTGTGACATGCCAGCCATAGGGACCCTTGACCGTCTTTGGCTTCAGATCCAGCTGATAGCCCGAAATCCGCGACTGATCGCTGCCCTCTTTGCGGTAAAGCTCACGATAGCGGCGCGGATGAATCGGGTCATAGCCGGGAATGTAAAATACCCTGCGGCGAAAGCCTGCGGCGGGTGTCCTGTCGCTTGCGTCGCTGTGCTGCATATGCTCGCCTGTATGCCCCAATTCCACCCTGACGGGCGATTTGGGCATTTCCAAGAGGAAATCTTAGCCCAGATTGGCCAGAAACGGCATGTTCTCCAACAGCCAATAGGAAAAGCTGGAAAAGCCCCCGGTCAGCATCATCAATCCAATAGTCCAGAGCAAGAGCCCCATGATCCGCTCGATCCGCTCGGCATGGCGTTTGAAGAAGCTGACGACGGGCAACAGCCGCGCGAAAAACGCAGCCACCGCCAGGAATGGCAGGCCTAAACCTGCCGCATAGACCGCAAGCAGGGTCATGCCGCGGGCGACATTGCCCTCTTGGGCGGCCAGCGACAGAATCGCGCCCAATTGTGGCCCAATGCAAGGCGTCCAGCCAAAGGCAAACGCCAGCCCCAAAAGATAGGCGCCAAAGGCCGAGCCGCCCCGGTCCCCTGCATCCAGCCGCATCTCGCGGTCTAAAAACCCGATGCGATAGACACCGACAAAATGCGCACCGAAAATCATCACCACGATGCCCGCAAGGGTCGAAAAGGTCTCGGCGTT
Source organism: Pseudorhodobacter sp. (assembly GCA_024642045.1). Lineage (GTDB taxonomy): Bacteria > Pseudomonadota > Alphaproteobacteria > Rhodobacterales > Rhodobacteraceae > Cypionkella. Next base: position 4,078 of record JAHEBX010000083.1, read on the forward strand.
GCCAAGAAAAAACGCACCAAAGGCCGAGGCCGCGAGGCCAAATATCATGAAGACCGTCGACAGACCCAGAACGAAAAACAGAGCGGCCAGAATGGGAGAGCGACCGCCCTTCATCTCGCCCACGGAAATGCCTGACATATAGGCGAGGTAGGGCGGCACGATGGGCAGGACGCAGGGGCTGAGAAACGACAGGATCCCCGCCAAAAGCGCCACAAGCATGGCGGGAAACAGACTCGCGTCGATAATATCAATGCCGAACATAGGGCCTCCGTTTTGTCAGACCTAGCGCGCTTCGGATCAAAGGTCACGCCTGACCGTCTCACATCCGCGTGGGGAAATGTTTCAGGCGGCGCGAAGGGGGCTGGCCTTGCAGCCTCCGGCGGGGATATTTAGGCCAGTATGAAAGGATCGCCGATGGAATGGGATGCCGAAGCGGATTGTGTCGGGCTTTTGTGCCCCTTGCCCGTCTTGCGGGCGCGCAAACGTTTGCTCAGCATGGCAGAGGGCGAGGTGTTGCGCGTGCTGGCCACGGACAAGATGGCGGCGATTGATCTGCCGCATTTCTGTGCACAGGCAGGTCATCGGGTTTTGTCTGTAGAACGGGCAGAGGGCTGTGATGCCTATCTGATTCAACGCGGGCCAAAGTAATCGGGCGGCAGGTTTCCCCACCGCCCCAATTTTTAACGTCCCAGCGACCACCAGCCGCGCTTTTTGGGCTTTGGCGAGCCATCTTCAACCTCTGGCGCGGCGACAGGCTGAGGCACGGGCGCTTCTTGCACGATCACCTCATCAACCGGAGCAGCGACAACGGCTTGCGCGGGCGCGGCGAGGTCTTGCGCTACGACCGTCTCGGATGTTTCTGGTGCCGCAGCAGGTTTGGGCTTGGCACGGCTGCGTTTCGGTTTTGGCGCAGCCTCGGCGACAGGCTCGACGACTGAGGCCCCGGCGGTTGCTTCAACCGGTGCCCCAACGACGACCTCGGGCTTGGCGGTTTTTGCGCGGCTGCGCGAGCGCGGTTTCGGTTTGCCAGCGGGCTCGGCCGCTACATCTGCCGAAGCCACGGTTTGCACAGGGGCTTCTGCTGCTTTGCTGCCACCACGGACCCGCGTGCGCCGTTTCGGAGCGGCGGGGACCTCGGCTTGAGGGCTAACTTGGGCTTCTACAGCATCAGCAGCTTCGGCCTGATCTTCGTTCTCGTCGTCCTGATCATCCGAACCATTGGCGTCTGCAGCCGTCTCACCCGGCTGACCCGGCTTCTTGCGACGACGACGACGGCGGCGCTTTTTGCCATTTCCCTGCGGCGCGTCGCCAGTGGCTTCTGCCGCCTCTACGGTCTGCGCCTCTTCGGCCTCTTCAACCTCATCGACGATATCGTCGTCCTCGTCCTCGTTCACCGGCGCGCCCATCATGCTGGCGTTGCCAGAGATCACCGAAGAGCTGTCAGGCACAAATCGCGTCGCGGTCTTGAACTTTTCAATGGTGAAATCGGGGCTGATCATCGCCGGGTCGCATTCGATGCGCACCGACATGCCATAGCGCGCTTCGATCAGCGCGATATGCTCGCGCTTGCCGTTGATCAGAAAGTTTACGATGCCAATCGGCGCGCGCAGCAGCACTTCTTTCGACCGCTTGCGGGTGCCTTCTTCTTCCAAGGCGCGAAGAACCTGCAAACCAAGGCTGTCATCCGAGCGGATCAAGCCCGTGCCGTGGCAATGCGAACAGGGCTGCGTCGTGCTTTCCAGCATGCCGGGGCGCAGGCGCTGACGCGACATTTCCATCAGACCAAAGCCGGAAATGCGGCCAACCTGAATACGGGCGCGGTCGGTTTTAAGCTTGTCTTTCAGGCGCTTTTCGACGGAAGCGTTGTTACGACGCTCTTCCATGTCGATAAAGTCAATCACGATCAGACCGGCCAAATCGCGCAAACGCAGCTGGCGCGCCACCTCTTCGGCGGCCTCAAGGTTGGTCTTGAGCGCGGTATCTTCAATCGAGCCTTCTTTGGTCGCGCGACCCGAGTTCACGTCAATGGCCACCAGCGCCTCGGTGATGCCGATCACGATATAGCCACCGGATTTCAGCTGGACTGTCGGGTTGAACATTCCACCCAGATAGCTTTCAACCTGATAGCGTGCGAACAGCGGCGTCGGCTCATCATAGCGCTGTACGATCTTGGCGTGGCTTGGCATGATCATCCGCATGAAGTCCTTGGCGGTGCGATAGCCGGCCTCGCCTTCGACCAAAATCTCGTCGATCTCTGACGAATGCAGATCGCGGATCGAACGCTTGATCAGATTGCCTTCCTCATAGATTGCAGACGGGGCGATCGACTTGAGCGTCAGCTCGCGGATCTGTTCCCACAGGCGCATGAGGTATTCGTAGTCACGTTTGATCTCGGGCTTGGTGCGTTTTGCGCCTGCGGTGCGAATGATCAGACCTGCGCCTTCCGGCACTTCAATCTCTTGCGCGATTTCTTTCAATTTCTTGCGGTCGGCCGCTTGAGTGATCTTGCGAGAAATCCCGCCACCGCGTGCCGTGTTCGGCATCAGCACACAATAACGCCCTGCGAGCGACAGATAGGTCGTCAGGGCAGCGCCTTTATTGCCGCGTTCTTCCTTGACCACCTGAACCAGCATGATCTGACGGGTCTTGATCACCTCTTGGATCTTATAGCGGCGCACGCGAGGCTTGCGCGGTGCGCTGATTTCCTCGGCGACATCCTCCTCGGCAATCGATTCGATTTCATCATCCGTGTCCGAAGCGTGATCAATCGAACGATAATTACCGTCGCCTTCTTCGACATCCACCGATGCGACCGCATGGGTGTGGGCGTGATCATGCCCAAGATCGTCGTTGTGCGAGGGCTGCTCGGTGGCCTCAGCCAGAGGGGCAGATTGCACCAGCGCATCCGCGCCGGTTTCCTCGCCCAGATCGACCACATCCATGCTGGAGATATCGGCGCTTTGTACTGCATCGCCGGATTTCGCGGCCTCGGCACGCGGGCGCTGATTGCGCTGGCGCGGCTTTTGGCGGCGGTTGTCCTCTTCATCCTCGTCCCGGTTCAGCGCGCGCTCTTCTTCCAGCAACGCCTTGCGATCGGCCATCGGGATTTGATAGTAATCGGGGTGAATTTCGGCAAAGGCCAAAAATCCGTGCCGGTTGCCGCCGTAATCAACAAAGGCCGCCTGAAGCGAAGGCTCCACACGGGTGACTTTGGCAAGGTAGATATTTCCGGCAAGCTGGCGTTTGTTTACGGTTTCAAAATCGAACTCTTCGACCTTGTTTCCGTCAACCACAACCACGCGCGTTTCCTCGGCGTGGGTGGCGTCGATAAGCATTTTCTTTGACATATCAATCCATTGCGCCGCGAACGCCTACTGCGCCCTGGCGAACCAAGACGGGAGGTAAACAGGTCAGGGCGGCTTGTTCGGGCGGCTGCGCGCAACGCAAGACGGCGGGCCACGCCCGGTAGGCGCCCCTCGTCAGTCATTGCCAATGTCGCGCACATCATCGCGGTTCACGTCTGAGCGGTTATAAGCCGCCCACCTTAAAAAGCACGTATGTGTCTGTTTTATCAGCCACTTACGGGCAATGCTCCGACCTTACGGCCGATCCGGAGCCCCCGATTTCGACGCGCCAAAGGCGTGCCAGATCACAGGGGCCAAGAATTTCGTGGCAGCATACGCTACCTGACAGTGACCCTAGCGGCAAACAGCCCAGTCTGACAATGGTGATTTATCACCAAACCGACGCAATTCAGCGCCAAGGCTTCAAACGTAATCGGATCGGCTCAACCCGTATTTCGCCATTTTCTCGTTCAAGGTCCGCCGCGGCAGGCATAATTCGTCCATCACCGCAGTGATCGACCCTTTGTGGCGGCGCATTGTGTTGTCGATCAGCATCCGCTCGAATGCTTCGACATAATCCTTCAGCGGCTTGCCTTCGGTGGTCAGCGCAGGGCCAGAGGCCTCGTTGTCCGCCATCAGCAAACTGGCAATCGACCCAGACCCGCGCCGGTTTTGCAGCACCGCACGCTCGGCGATATTCACCATCTGGCGCACGTTGCCGGGCCAAGGCGCCTGCAACAGTTGTGCGGCCTCTTGCGCCGTGACCTGTGGTGCATCGCAGCCGTATTCCTCGGCAAACTGCTCGCTGGCGCGGGTGAACAGCGTCAGAATATCCTCGCCCCGCGCCCGCAACGGCGGGCAGATGATGGTCATCGCGCCCAGCCGATAGAACAGATCAGGGCGCAGAACGTCCTCCAGCGTCTTGTCCGGCGCATGTTCATTGCAGATCGCAATGATCCGTGTCTCGGGTGGAACGCCCTGCTCGTTGATCAGCGTCAGCAGGCGCGATTGCAACGCATGGCTCAGGCTCTCGATATCCTCAAGGCACAAAGTGCCGCCGCGCGCCTCTTCGACCATCGGCAGATTGCCGTCTTCCGAGGGGCCAAACAGTTTGGCCGCAAGCTGATCCTCGCCCCAGGCCGCGCAGGACACGGTGACGAATTTCTTCGACGCACGCGGCCCCACAGCATGCAGCGCATGCGCCACCAGCGTCTTGCCCGTGCCCGTTTCGCCATCAATCAGCACATGGCTATCTGCTTGACCCAGATCAAGAATATCCTCGCGCAACCGCTCCATCGCAGGGCTGGCCCCGACCAGCTTTTTCATCAGAACCGAGCCATCCGACAGCTCTTTGCGCAGCGCGCGGTTGTCCAGCGTCAACCGCCGGGCCGTGGTGGCGCGCTTGGCCAACTCGGTCATCCGGTCAGGGTTGAACGGCTTTTCCAGAAAATCATAGGCGCCGACGCGCATCGCTTCGACTGCCATCGGCACATCGCCATGACCGGTGATCAGAATGACCGGCAGGCCCGAATCCATCCCCATCAGACGCTTGAGGAACGCCATCCCGTCCATCCCCGGCATCTTGATGTCTGACACCACGACACCCGGCCACTCTGGCCCCAAGGTTTTCAACGCCTCTTCCGCACTGGAAAATGTCTCGGTGTCAAAGCCCGACAGGGCCAGCCACTGGCTGATCGAGGCGCGCATATCCGCCTCGTCGTCCACGATCGCTACTTTCATTGCCCGTGCCATAAAGCCCTCATTCCGCTGCTTTGGTTTCTGCGCCCATGACGGGCAATTGAATTTCGAACACGGCGCCACCCTCATCGGCGTTGCGCGCGGTCAGTCGGCCACCAAGGTCGGTGACAATGCCGGACGAGATGGCAAGACCAAGGCCAACCCCCTCACCCGGCTTTTTCGTGGTGTAGAACGGCTCGAACACCGAGCCGATTTCGGCAATTCCGGTGCCATTGTCGCGCACCGTCAGACTTGCCGTTTCTCCGACCGCCAAAAGCAGGTCGATCTGTGGGTCTTTCAGGTCTTTGGTGGCGTCCAGTGCGTTGCGCAGCAGGTTGATAATCACCTGCTCCAGCCGCAAACGGTCCGCCATCACCAGAACGGGCTGGCGGGGCACCGAGCGCGTGATCTTGACCACCCGCAATTTCAACTGCGGCTCCATCATCGCCAGCGCCGAGGAAACGCAAGCCCGCATATCCACCGGCTCGAACGCCTCGCCGCCCTTGCGGGCATAAGATTTCAGCTGCCGCGTGATCGCGCCCATCCGGTCAATCAGATCGTCGATGCGCTGAAACGACGACAGCGCCTCATCAGGCCGCTTGCGCTGCAACAACAGCCGCGCCCCCGCCAGATAGGTCTTCATCGCGGCAAGCGGTTGGTTCAGCTCGTGGCTGACCGCCGCTGACATCTCGCCTAGAGCCGCGAGTTTCGAGGATTGCGCCAGCGTCAGCTCGGCAACCTCAAGGTTCTTTTGTGCCTTCTCGCGTTCCGCAATCTCACGCGACAGCCGCGCGTTCAACAGCCGCAGCTCGGCAGATTCGCGCTGAAACGAAACCGTCTGCGACCAAGCCCTGCGCGACAGCAAATAAAACGTCAGCGCCGCCACAATCGCAAAGCCCATCAGCTCCAGTGCGATGACCCCGTTCACCCGCTCGCGCACCGAATCGTAGGCGGTGAAGGTCAACATCCGCCATCCCTGAAACGGCACCCGCGCTTCGGTCCGTAGCACCGCCTCGCCGGACAGATAGGCGTCAGGCGGGTTCTGCGCCCAGTCCGTTGCGTTCTTGATCGCACGGTCAAAGGGTGAGGCGCTTCGCGTCGCGGTCAGAGCTTCGTCAATCGGCTTGCTGCGCCAAGCGGAATTGGTGGCAAGAATTACAACACCTGCGGAATCCGTGACCACCACCGCATCCTGCAGCCCCGCCCAGCCTCGCTCGTGCTTCATCATATCCACCGCGACTGCGATGACGCCCAGGATCTGGCCGTTGCTTTCGATCACCCGTGAATAGGTAAAGTCAAAGCCGCCGCCTTCCTGCGGGCTGGCGGTAAAGATGGTATCGCGTGATCGCACCGCGTCGACAAAATACGATGCCGTGCGATGGTTTGAGCCCAGGGTGTTGCGATTCGTCGCCCCTACGGCAAAACCATTTCGGTCCAGCAGCATGATCGAGGCAACACCGATTTCCTTTTGCACCTCGATCAGTCGCAGTGTTGTGCCGGTGAAGTTGGTCTTGACCAAGGCGTCACGAATCGCCGGATCGTCGGCCAAAAGCAAAGGCACCACCGAGGTGCGCTGCAATTCAGAAACGATATTGCCTGAATAAAGCGCAAGCCGCAGCTCGGCGCGGTTCCGCGTGGTTTCGGTGAAGCGTTCACTCAGCCAGCGGTTCGTGGTCAAAACCACGCCAATAGCGAGCAAAATCAACACAGTAGCCGCAAAACGGATTCGCCATGAGACGCCCATTGCCGTGTCAGTTTCCAGCTTTGATCTACCGCGGGTTTGCATAGGGGCAGTTTAAGCCCTGCGGCCTAGCGCCTCAAGCTGACGCACCTCAGGCGAGCGCCATCCCGCCCATCAACGACGCAAACAGCGTCGCACCATCCGCACCACCGTGTTGCAGGTCCACGACCCGCTCTGGATGCGGCATCATACCCAGCACTCGGCGATTGGCAGAAAGCACACCGGCGATATCGGCCATCGCGCCATTGGGGTTCTGGCGATAGGTAAAGGCAATGCGATCTTCGCCCTGCAACGCCTTCAGCCCTTCGGCATCAATCGTATAGTTGCCATCATGATGCGCGACCGGAACAGCGATGTCCTGCCCTTTTGCATAGCCAGAGGTAAAGGCGCTGTCGGTCGTGGCAACCTTGAGCCCGACGGTCTTGCAGATAAACTTCAGCCCCGCGTTGCGCATCAGCGCACCCGGCAAAAGCTGCATTTCGGTCAGCACCTGAAAGCCGTTGCAGATCCCCAACACATAGCCGCCGCGGGTTGCATGTGCCTGAATTGCCGCCGCGATCGGGCTTTGTGCTGCAATGGCCCCGCAGCGCAGATAATCCCCAAAGGAAAAGCCCCCCGGCACCCCGACCACATCGACGCCCGCAGGAAGGGCGGTGTCCTTGTGCCAGACCCGCGCCACCTCAAAACCCGCGCGCTCAAAAGCCACGGCAAGATCGCGGTCGCAGTTCGAACCGGGGAACGTGATGACAGCAGCTTTCATGGCAGCACTCCGACCTTAGAGGATTTCGACGCGATAGCTTTCGATTACGGCATTGGCCAACAGCTTGTCACACATCGCGTTCACGGTCGCGGTCGCCTTGGCGACATCCGTCTCGGCCAGATCCAGCTCGATCACCTTGCCCTGACGCACGCCGTTTACGCCCGCAAATCCCAGCGTGCCCAGCGCGTGGCGCACGGCCTCGCCCTGCACATCCAGAACTCCGGCTTTCAACATCACTGTCACGCGCGCTTTCATGGCTTTCCCTTCAGGCTCTGGTTTCGCCGCCCCATACCGCCCCGCCGCGCTTGCGGCAAGGGGTCAGTTGATCAGCGTCGGTTTCATCGGGTGCGTCACATTCGAAGGCAAAACCCCCAAACGTCGCGCAAGTTCAGTATAGACATCCGCCAATGGGCCGGGTTCGGCCAAGGGCTGCCCGTCACCACGATCCACGACGGGCCGCATATCCCACAGACGACAGCTGTCGGGCGTGATCTCATCGGCCACAATCAGCCGCATGAAATCGCCGTCCCAGACACGCCCGACCTCCAGCCGGAAGTCCGCCAGCCGCACGCCCACGCCCAGCATCACGCCGGACAGAAAGTCGTTCACCCGCAGCGACAGCGCGATGATATCATCCAGATCCTGCTGGGTGGCCCAGTTAAAAGCAACGATGTGCTCTTCGGCAACCAGTGGCAGCTTCAGCCGATCGTCTTTCAGATAATATTCCACAATCGGGCGCGGCAGCGGCATGCCTTCGGGAATGCCCAAACGCTCTGACAACTCGCCCGCGGCAAAGTTGCGCACAACGACCTCAAGCGGAATGATCTCGGCCATCCGCACCATCTGCTCGCGCATGTTCAGCCGGCGGATGAAATGCGTCGGAATCCCCACCGAATTCAGCCCGTTCATAAAGAACTCAGACAAGCGGTTGTTCAGCACGCCCTTGCCCTCGACCGCCGCAGGTGCGGCCTCGGCTTCGGTTGGCGCGCTGTCGTCCTTGAAATACTGGATCAGAGTGCCCGGTTCCGGCCCTTCGTAAAGGATCTTTGCCTTGCCCTCGTAGACCTTCTTCCTGCGCGCCATGAATGCTCCGATACAAATGCAGCAAGGGGCGGGAAACCCCACCCCTGCCTGCTTGGACAGCGCTATAGTGCAAGCGCGCGTCAGCGGCAAGGCGCACAGGGGCAAGTTTAGCCGCCCCAGAGGCCGCGCCCCAAAAGTTTTCACGCCTTTTTACTTGAAGCGCGCGACGGGGATGGGCATATGGAAGGAAATAACCGATCCAGAGGGCCAGCCATGACCAGTTTTGACGATCGCGAACACGCTTTTGAAGCCAAATTCGCCCATGACGCCGACATGCAGTTCCGTGCCGAGGCGCGGCGCAACAAACTCGTGGGCCTTTGGGCTGCAGAGTTGTTGGGCAAAACGGGGGCGGCTGCGCAAGATTATGCGATGAGTGTGGTTTCAGCCGATTTCGAAGAGCCGGGGATCGAAGATGTCGTTCGCAAAGTGGCCGCTGATCTGAAAGACAAAGCCAGCGAAGCAGAAGTTCGCGCCAAGATGGGGGCCTTGCTTGCCGTCGCAAAGGCACAACTGATGGCGGAACTCTGAACCCACAGCTCGGCGCACCAGCGCAGTGCATATCAAATGTTTACGGGCCGCCCCTGAACTCAGGGCGGCCCGTTTGACTTTTGGCGACCAATTTGACTGCAATTTGAGATGTTAAGCCGATCTTTGCCTTAGCCAAGCATCCTGATGTGATTGAGCATCAAGGTCAGGCATGTCAAAATCAAACGTATCGGCGCGCGCGATCCCTGCGCAGGATCAGCAAAATGTGCATTGGAACAGGCTTCTGCTGCGGGCCGCGTTGTCGCTGGTGGCTTCTGGTGGGTTCCTTTGGCTTTTGTCGCAGCGACTGGCGCACATTGATCTTGGCAGCTTGATTGCAGGGTTTGAAACCGTGGGCTGGATGAGCTGGGGGGCGGCTCTGGGCCTGACATCGCTCAGCTTTGCCGCCGTTGGGCATTACGACGTGGTCATGCAGCGCCATTTTTCCAGCCCCGTGCCCGAAGCGGCCGCGCGGCGCGCAGGCATTTGTGCCATCGCGGTCAGCCAGACGCTTGGGCTTGGCCTGATCACCGGGGCCATTCTTCGCTGGCGGATGTTGCCGGGGCAGTCGCTTTGGGCCTGCACAAGGCTGACAGCCACTGTTGCGCTGTCTTTTCTGATCGGCTGGGCTTTTGTCACGGCTGCGACGCTCAGCTTGTTGCCCGAGGCCCCCTATCGGACGCCCGCGCTGGTGGCACTGGGGATGCTTTGCGGCTTCGCGGTACTTTGTCTTGCGCCACCGCGTCGCCTTTCAGCGCTGCCAAACGGATTTACGCTTGGCAGGCTGATGTTGTTGACAGCCGTCGATACCTTTGCAGCCGCGGCCGCGCTGTGGGTGTTATGCCCGCAGGGAATGGAGATTTCGTTTCTGGCCATGCTGCCTGCCTTTCTGCTTGCCTTCGGTGCCGGGCTGATCAGTGGCGCGCCGGGGGGCGTCGGGCCGTTCGAGATCGCCTTGCTGATGCTGTTGCCCGAACAGCCGGAACCTGCGCTGCTAACGGCGGTTTTGGCCTGGCGCGCGTGCTACTATGCGCTGCCTGCAATTCTGGGGGCGGTGATCGCGATCCGTGGCGCGAAGCCAATGCGCCAAGTCCCCAAGGGTCGCACCGACCATCTGGCGCAACTAAGCCCCCGCGCCGAGGTTGGACTGCTGTATCAGGGTGAACATCGCCTTGTCGCCTTTGGCTCGGGCCAGGGTATGTTGGTTGCGCGCAGTCATCACGCGTTGATCGGCCTTCTCGACCCGATCGCCCCCGCCACGGGCACCGCAATCGATGCGTGCCTGACTGGACTCGAAGATCAAGCCAAAGCGCAATCCTGCTCATCCGCCCTTTACAAGGCCGGTGCACGGACAGCAGCACGGGCGCGCAAGCGCGGTTATAGCTGTCTGCGCATCGCCAAAGAAGCGATCGTGATGCCGGGAAGCTATCGGCTTGATGCCCCCAATCGCGCGGGCCTGCGCCGAAAATTGCGCCGCGCGGCCGCAACTGGTGTCAGCGTCACGCCGTCGGTTGCGATCCTCGACTGGTCCGCACTGGACTCGATCGCAACCGACTGGAGCGTTGCTCACGGTGGCGAACGTGGCTTTTCCATGGGGCGCTATTGCCCTAACTATCTGGCGCAGCAGCGTCTTTATATCGCATGGCTTCAGGGGCAGGCGATTGCCTTTGTCAG
>JAHEBX010000084.1 GCA_024642045.1 Pseudorhodobacter sp.
CGTCAGCTCGTTGCCCGTCAAGGCAGCCGTATAGCGCAGCGGCGAGGCATCGGCGCTCAGCTCGGCCGTCAGGGTTGGCTTGGCGGGCGTCATCGCCAAGAACACAATGACAGCTATGGCTGCGGCGGTGGTGGCGCCAAAGCTCAGCAGCGCCGGCAGCCAGCGCCGCCGCGGCTTGGGCTGCTGCGCAAAGAGCCGCGCTTCGATCTGCGGCATCAGATTGGGCGCAGGTGCCGCCTCATAGTCTTCGTTCAGATCGGCGAGGCGGTTTTCCCACGCGCGGACCAGATCGGCAAAACCCGGGTCGCGCTTGATCATCGTCTCGGCGGCGGTGCGCTCGGCCAGCTCCAGCGTGCCCAGCACATATTCCGCAGCCAGCAGATCGCGATCAGTCATGTCGTCGTGTTCGGAGGTGCTGGTCATTGGTCCATGCACTCCTTCATTTTTTGCAAACTACGCCGCAACCATGTGCGCATCGTATTCAGTGGCACCGCAAACTGGCTTGCAAGCTCTTGATACGAATGACCCGAAAGATAAGCCCCCCGCAGCGCTGTTGCCCGATCTGGTTCCAGCGTGTCAAAACATTCGTTGATCCGGCGCACTTCGCCACGAGCGATCAGTCGGGTTTCGGCGCGCGGCGTCGTGTCGGCGACGGCCTCCATTTCGCCGTCCTCGGCTGAATGGTCACGCCGCGCGCGAAGCCGGTCGATGGCATGGTTGCGTGCCAAGGCAATCAACCAAGTCATGCCGCGGCCTTGCGCCGCGTCGAACCGCGCAGCGCGCAGCCATACTCTGGTGAAAACCTCTTGCAACGCATCCTCCGCTTCGGCTCGGTTTCCCAAGATACGCAGCAGAACACCCATAAGTTTCGATCCCGCGTCAGAATAGATCTGACGAAAGGCGGCACGGTCTTGCGCCGCAATCTTTTGCAGCAGGTCGGCGATCGGATCATCCATGGCGTGAAGCTATGGAAAGGCGCGCGCAAGTCAACCCCTGCGCCTGCGCCCACCACCGCCGCCCGAGCCCGAGGTGTTAAAGGCGACCTCGGGCAGGGTGACGATCTTGCTCAGTTCAGGAAAACTGTCGACGGCATTCGGGATCGCGCTGGCATTGACGAAATGCTCTTGAAAGCGCGGCTCGATGGCCGTTTCGACCTTGTGGATCTGATGCACCGTCGTCTCGATATAATCGCGCGAGCCGACATTACACAGAGCGATCCGCGCGCCGGTGCCTGCCGCATTGCCCGCCGAAATCACCTTGTCGAGCCGAACATCCGGGATCATCCCCAGCACCATCGCGTGCTTGGGCGAGATATGGGCGCCAAAGGCCCCGGCAAGGGTCACCTTATCCACCGTCGCGACGCCCATTTCGTCCATCAGCAACTTGGCACCGGCATAAAGCGCAGCCTTGGCCAGCTGGATGGCGCGGATGTCACCTTGGGTTACAGTGATCAGCGGGCCGCCGTGTTCGGTGCCGTCATAAAGCACATAGGAATGTGTCCGACCCTCGGCAACGCAGCGCGAAGTGCCGGTTTGATCCGGGCCACCGATCAGCCCACCTTGGTCAACCAGCCCCGCCATCCGCATCTCGGCCACCGCCTCGATGATGCCCGAGCCGCAAATGCCGGTGACGCCTGTGGTGGCCGTTGCCGCCGCAAAGCCCGCGTCCGTTGACCACAGATCCGACCCGATCACCCGAAAGCGCGGCTCTTTGGTGACAGGATCAATCTCGACCCGCTCAATGGCGCCGGGGGCCGCACGCTGGCCCGAAGAGATCTGCGCGCCTTCAAAGGCGGGGCCGGTCGGCGACGAACAGGCCAGGACCCGCGTTTCATTGCCAAGCAGGATTTCTGCGTTGGTGCCAACATCAACAATCAGCACCATCTCTTTGGATTTGTTTGGTTCTTCGGCCAAAGCGACCGCCGCACAATCCGCGCCGACATGGCCTGCGATACAGGGCAGGATATAAACGCGCGCCGCAAGGTTAACCGCCTTGAGGTCAAGATCATGGGCATCCAGAGTGAGCGACCCCGAAGTCGCCAGCGCAAAAGGCGCCTGGCCAAGTTCCACAGGGTCGATCCCAAGCAACAGGTGATGCATGACCGGATTGCACACAAAGGTCAGTTCATAAATCGAACTTGGATTGATCTTGGCTTCGGTAGCGATCGACAGGATCAACCCATTCAGCGCCGTCCGCACGGCGGCCGTCATCTCGACGTCACCGCCCGGATTCATCATCGCATAAGAGACGCGGCTCATAAGGTCTTCGCCAAACCGGATCTGAGGGTTCATCACCCCGGCCGAGGACAACACCGACCCATCGCGCAAGTCGCACAGATGTGCGGCAATGGTGGTCGAACCAAGATCGATCGCAAGGCCATAGATGCCGCCCTCGTGAAAGCCGGGCCAGATGTCCAGCAGACGATGACGGGCGTCATGATTGCCTTTGTGCAGGGCAACTGTGACCGTCCAATTCCCTTTGCGCAGGGCGGGTTGCAAACGACGCAGGATCGGCAATTCAGCGGCCACTTCGCCGATGCCCCACTGGTCTTGCAACGCACTGACCAGACGTTCGAAATCGCCGGTGGGTTCGTGCATATCCGGCTCGGCCACCTCGACGTAAAGCGCGCGGGTGGCGGGGTCCATGATGATCTCGCGCTGGCTGGCGGATTTGCGGATCACCTGCTTGTGGACCTGACTTTCGGGGGGCACATCGATCACAACATCGCCCTGCACGCAGGCCTGACAGCCCAGACGCCGCCCCTCGATCAGCCCGCGCTTGGATTTGTAGCGCTCTTCCACGGCGTTCCAAGCGGTCAGGGCACCATCGGCCACGGTGACGCCATGTTTGGAAAACTCGCCATATTGCGGGGTAATCTGACATTTGGAGCAGATCCCACGCCCGCCGCAGACCGAATCGAGATCGACGCCCAATTGGCGGGCGGCTGTCAGCACGGGTGTGCCAAGCGGGAAATGGCCGCGCTTGCCGGAGGGGGTGAAGATTACCAAGGCGTCATGTGCAGCGTCGTTCATAGAATCCTCGAACTCTGGCGGGTTTGCCCCGCATTATGATCTGAAGGTAGGCTGCAATCAGGCGCATTCCATGCCTATTCGCGGCATATCAGGGCTGCTCTGCGCCGCAAAACGTTGCATCAACAGGTCAGCCCGCCACGAACTGCTTGGCCAGTTTGAGGCCCTGACCTTGATAGTTCGAGGCGATCTCGCGCCCATAGAGCGTCGAGGGGCGTTCCGACATCCGCTCATAGACCAGACGACCGACGATCTGACCATGTTCCAGCACAAAAGGTGCCTCGTGGCAGCGCACTTCCAGCACCCCGCGCGACCCGGCGCCGCCGGCTTCGGCATGCCCAAAGCCGGGGTCAAAAAAGCCTGCGTAATGCACGCGGAATTCGCCGACCATCGCAAGGAAGGGGGCCATTTCAGCGGCATAATCAGGCGGAATGGTCACCGCCTCGCGCGACACAAGGATATAGAAGGCGCCCGGGTCAAGGATGATCCGCCCGTCCTTGGCGTGGATTTCCTCCCAGAACTCTGCTGCGGGATAATGGCCGATCCTGTCCAGATCAACGACGCCGGTATGGGGCTTGGCGCGATAGCCCACCAGAGTGCCGCTTGGCGGTTTCAGATCAACCGAAAAGCCCAAACCCTCCGAGATCAGCGCTTCGCCCGACACCAAAGGCTCGGCGCGGTGCAGGGCCGTCAGCTCTGCATCCGAAAGCACCGCCTGACCTTGCCGAAAGCGGATCTGGTTCAGCCGCTGTCCCGCGCGCACCAGCACCGAAAAGCTTTTCGGGCAAACCTCGGCATACAAAGGGCCATGATAGCCTTCGGCGATGCGGTCAAACTCGCTGCCCCCATCCGTGATCAGGCGGGTCAGCAGATCAAGCCGGCCGGTCGAGCTTTTGGCATTGGCAACCGCCGTGATGCCAGCGGGCAGGGCAAGCCGTTCCATCAGCGGCACGACATAAACGCAGCCCTTTTCCAGCACAGCCCCCTTGGACAGATCGATCCGGTGCATCTCGAATTCGGCGATGCGGTCGGAAACCGTGCGGTTTGCGCCCACCAGAAACGAGGCGCGCACGCGGTAGGCGACGCTGCCCAGCCGCAAATCAAGGCTCGCGGGCTGGATCTGACCCTGCACAAAATCAGGCTCGGCGCTGATCGCCCCTGCCGCGATCAGCGCGCGCAGGCCTTGGTCTGGGATCACACCGGGATGGCTCATCGCGCGTTCCTTGATACAGAAACGCCCGCGCTGCCACAGGGCAGGCGGGCGGTTTCGATTTTGGTCGGGCCAGAGAGATTCGAACTCTCGACCTCCCGCCCCCCAGACGGACGCGCTAACCAGACTGCGCTATGGCCCGACACGGCGTCTTCATAACAAACTTCCACGCGGGGGCAAGCCAGAAAGCGCAAGGGATCACTGCGAATGCAAGCGAGGCTCAGGCGCGGCGTGCATGCGATGCTGCAAGGCCTGCAAGCGGTGCAAAAGCTCTTGTGCCTTGGGCTGATCCGCCAGCGCCAAAGCGGGCAGGGCGCGCAGACGGCTCAGAAGATCAGGCACGGGCGCAAAGCTGTGCGATTCGATCTGGGCTGTGAGCGGTTCTTCTTCCACCTCGATAAACGGCGCTTCGGGATCGGGTTCCAGCTGGTCAGAGGCCGGCGCGGGTTCTGGTGTCGGTGCCTCGGGCCAAAGCGGTTGCACCGCCGCCGCGGGTGCAGGTTCCTGACGCCGCAAGGCAGTCTCGAGCGCCACCACGGTTGCGCTGGCGGCTTCGTCCGGCGCAATCGGCTCGTCCTTGTCGGCACTGCCAAAGTTCAGGGCAAGCGCCTGTTCCAGCGCGGCCTCGGCGTCGCCCTCGCTTTCTTCGATATAGGGCTGGCCGGACAGGCCCGCGACATGGCGGACACCATGTTCACGCAAGATCTTTTGCACGCCACGGATGGTCATCCCCTCGTCATGCAGCAAACGCTTGATGCCCGTCAGCAAGGCCACATCAGAAGGGCGGTAATAACGCCGCCCGCCCGCCCGTTTGACCGGCCGGATTTGTGGAAAACGGCTTTCCCAGAACCGCAGCACATGCGCTGGGGTGTCCAGATATTCCGCCACTTCGGAAATGGTGCGGAAGGCGTCCGGCGACTTGTCCATCCGCTAATCCTTTCAGCGTTTTTTGCCAGCTGCCACGCGGTCTTTCATCAGATGCGAGGGCCGGAAGGTCAGCACCCGGCGTGGCGAGATCGGAACTTCGTCACCTGTTTTAGGATTGCGGCCGATCCGTGCGGTCTTGTCACGCACGGAAAACGTGCCGAAAGACGAAATCTTGACGGTGTCGCCGCCCGCCAAAGCGTCGGACAGATGTTGCAGCACGGCCTCGACCAGATCAGACGATTCGTTGCGGCTCAGACCCACTTCGCGGAACACCGCTTCGCTCAGGTCCATACGTGTTAGAGTCTTTTCGCTCATCATTACCCCCCCGGGTTTATGTCGGGACAGGATGCGCGGGATAAAATTGCGTGTCAACAACAGCGGCTTGCAAGGTGTTGTTAAAAGCGGTTTTTATGCAGCTACCACCGCAAAACCACTGCGCCCCAGGCCAAACCGCCGCCAATTGCCTCGGTGACAAGCAGATCGCCTGGCTTGATTTGCCCGCGCGCCTTGCCGACCGAGAGGGCAAGGGGAATCGATGCAGCCGAGGTATTGCCGTGGTCCTGCACCGTCACAACCACCCGCTCCATCGGCAATTGCATGCGTTTGGCCGTGGCCTCGATGATACGGATATTGGCCTGATGCGGCACAATCCAATCAACATCGGCGCTGGTCAGCTCGGCTTTGGCCAAGGCGGTATGCGCCGTCTCGGCCAGCTTTTCAACGGCGTGACGAAAGACTTCCTTGCCCTCCATCCGCAGATAGCCGGTCTTGCCCGTCGACGTGCCGCCATCGACATACAAAAGGTCGCGATAGCGTCCGTCAGAGTTCAGATCGGTCGCAAGGATGCCGCGATCTGCCGTCGTGCCCGTGCCGTCTTGTGCCTCGAGCACCAAAGCACCGGCGCCGTCGCCGAACAAGACGCAGGTGCCACGGTCGCTCCAGTCCATCAGACGTGAAAAGGTCTCCGCCCCAATCACCAGCACGCGCTTGGCCTGACCGGTCACAATCAGCGCATTGGCATTGGTCAACGCAAAGACAAAACCGGCGCACACCGCTTGCACATCAAAGGCAAAGCCCCGCGTCATGCCCAGCGCGCCCTGAATCATCGTCGCTGCCGAAGGGAACGTGAAATCCGCAGTCGAGGTTGCGACGATGATCGCATCAATATCCGACGCCTGTAACCCCGCATCGGTCAGCGCCGCTTGGGCCGCAAGGGTGCCCAGATCAGCCGTCGTCTGACCTTCGGCAACATAATGACGTCGCTCGATCCCGGAACGGGATTTGATCCATTCGTCGGTCGTGTCTACCAGCGTTTCAAGATCAGCATTGGCCACCACACGGTCCGGCAAATAATGCCCGACACCCTTAACCACCGAGCGTATTGTCATTCGTTGGCTTTTGCCTCCGCCTCACCTGAAGCGGCATCCTGCCCCGTGCGGCCAGCGGATGCAACCCGTGCCGCAAGGCGGTCAACAAAGCCCACACCCGACAGCCGATGTGCCAGTGCAATCGCCGCTGCAACTCCGGTCTCGTCGGCCGAGCCATGTGATTTGATCACGGTGCCGTTCAGCCCCAGAAACACCCCGCCGTTGACCCGGCGCGGGTCGATGCGCCGCTGCAACCCGCGCAGCGACCCCATTGCCAGCAGCGCGCCCAGTTTCGATAACAGATTGGAGCGCAAGGCATCTCCCAGCAGCTTCGAGATCAGCTTGGCCGTGCCTTCGCCGGTTTTCAGCGCGATATTTCCGGTGAACCCATCGGTGACAATCACATCGACGCGCGACGAGGGCAGATCGCCCCCCTCGACAAAACCCACATAGTCATAAGCACCCGCCTCGGCCGAACCCGGCATATGCTCATGCGCCTGTTTCAACTCGGCGCGGCCCTTGTGTTCTTCGGTGCCAACGTTCAGCAGGCCGACACGCGGGCGCGCGATGCCAAGACCGTTGCGGGCATAGGACGCCCCCATCGCCGCATATTGCACCAGATCATCCGCATCGGCTTTGATATCGGCGCCCACATCCAGCATTACGTTGAATCCGACCGGATTCGCTGACGGCCAGAGACAGGCAATCGCAGGACGGTTGACGCCCGGCAATTTGCGCAGCCGGATCATCGAGATCGCCATCAGCGCGCCGGTATTGCCACAAGACACGGCCACGGTCGCCTCGCCCTGCTTGACGCACTCGATCGTTGACCACATCGAGGTGCCTTCGCCGTGGCGCATCACCTGGCTGGGTTTATCCTCCATCGTCACGACGCGCGGTGCATGACGCAACGACACGCGGCCCGCGAGGCAGGGATGTTTTTCCAGCAAGGGGCGCAACTGCACCTCATCGCCATGCAGGATGAAGTCGGCATCGGCAAGCGAGGCGCAACAACGCGCAAGACCGGCGACAACTGCCACCGGCCCGCGATCGGAACCCATCGCATCAACAGAAATCACGATGCGCTTTGCGCTGGCCTCGCTCGGAGTTTCAGATCCGGTTGCCATGGGCAAGCAGCAATCAGGCGCGGCTTACGCCGCGTCCTCGTCGACTTCGACGGCTTTGGTTGCCACGACTTCGCGTGCATCATAATGGCCACAGGACGGGCACACATGGTGCGGACGCTTTTGCTCGCCGCAGTTGGAGCAATCTTGCGGGTTGCCTGCAACCAAAGCGTCGTGGGAGCGGCGCATGTTACGACGCGACTTGGTGGTGCGGTTCTGCGGGACAGCCATGTCTCGACCTCGGATAGTGGGGGACAAGCCCCGGATTTTACTTTGATTTCAGAGCTTTCCGGTGCAGGTCATCCCTGCGTTACAAAGCCCTCAATGAGGCGCGGAACATAGCCGGATTTCCGCGCGGCGCAACCCCCTTTCTGCACACAACCGCAGAACAGGGGAGATTGCTGTCAAACCTCGGGATCTTCGGGTTTTTTCAGACGATCGGCCAAGGCAGCAAGTCCGGCAAAGGGTTTGAGGTCTTCGGATTTAATCGGCTCAACGCCCGGCGCGGCAAAGGCAACCTCGCTGAATTCGACGCCCCTTGCGCGCGGGTACAGCGGCAGCGCCAGCGCCAAAGCCTCGATGCCAATCGCGGCCACATCGATGGTTTCAGGCAGGGCTTCGGTGTCGTCGGCGGGAATTTCCCAATCTTCGGCAGAGGGTTCGACATAGTCGTGGTCAAAGCGCACCTCGACATGATCGCTCAGTTTCGAGCGCACGGGCGCAAGCGTAATCGAGCAGCTTTGCACGACAAGCGCAGCCAGATCCGCGCGCAACAGCACATCGGCACGCCCTTGCGGCACCAACTCGCCCTTGAAGCTGAATTCGGGCAATTCCAACAGATCAAGCGCCTGTGCGATGGTGGCTCGCGCCTCTGCATCCGGTGCAAAAGTAAAGCGCAACACCTTGCGGCCCGAGACCAATGCCGAGCGATACTTCTGGCTGGGAAGTGGGATATCTGGGTTCATCGTCAGACCTTTAGTGCTTGGGTTGGCAACCTTGGGCAAGGTTTGGGTGTTCTTTGCCCAAGTTGCGTTCCATTCTTGAACAGTGCAGTGTCCTTGCTGTAAGCCAATAGATGTGGCTTAGACCTGAACAGTGCAATAGTCGCCGAATACGTGCCGAATTGGCTTGGTGCAAGGGCGAGTGCAAGGTAAATGGTGGCAAGGCAGCTGGGTGAGGACGCAATGGCGCAAGGGTTCGGTAAGATGGCGGTGCAGGGTTTTGCCGCTTTCGGGCGATTGACAGCACTGGCTGTGCTTGTGGCTGTGATTGCGGCTTGCTCTCCGATTTATCGCAATCATGGCTATGTCCCTTCAGATGAAGAACTGGCGTTGATCACCGTCGGCAAGGACACCCGCGACAGCGTGGCCACCGCTGTCGGGCGGCCCTCGGCGTCGGGTCTGCTGAACGATGAAGGCTGGTATTATGTACAAAGCCGCTGGAAAAGCCTTGGCCTGCGCGCGCCAAAGGAAGAGGTCCGTCAGGTTGTCGCCATCAGCTTTGATGCGCAGGGCGTGGTTCAGAATATCGAACGCTTTGGTCTGGAAAAGGGCCGTATCGTGCCGCTGTCGCGTCGGGTGACCGACGACAACATCAAGGGCAAGAGCATTCTGGCGCAGATGTTTGGCAATATCGGCGGCATCGGCGCAGGGCAGCTTCTCAAGAAGTGAGCGGGCCCGCTGCCTTTGACAACACTGGACTTTTCCCGTTTCAAAAGGGGCGCTATCGGGCCGAGGCGGGCGACGGCGTGCGGGACGCCGCACTTGCGCTGCGCGCCTTGTGCTTTCGCGGGCAGGGGCAGGACGACCGCGACCGCTATGATGCGCAGTGCCTTCACGTCATCCTGCGCGATCTGCAAAGTGATCACGTCGTTTGCTGCTTTCGGCTACTGCTATTGCCCGCCGCAGATATCGAGCACAGCTATTCCGCCCAATTCTACGATCTGACTAAGTTGGCACAGCTGACAGCGCCCGTGATGGAGCTGGGGCGGTTTTCGCTGCATCCAGACTGGCACGACCCCGACATCCTGCGCCTGGCTTGGGCCGCAATGACGCGAATCGTTGATGCGCGTGGGGTAGGGGTGCTGTTCGGCTGTGCCTCTTTTGCCGGGGTGCTGGCCGCAAAACACAGCCACGCCCTGCGCTGGCTTGCGGCGCGACATCTGGGGCCAGAGGCATTGCGCCCCAGGATCAGATCACCGCTGGCCTTCGACTATCGCCAAGCCTTTGCCGATCAAACCCCGGATCTGCGCCGCGCAACTGCACAGATGCCCCCCTTGCTGCGCAGCTATCTGGCGATGGGGGGCTGGGTCAGCGATCATGCCGTGGCGGACCCAGAGCTTGACACCCTGCATGTGCTGACGGCGGTTGAAATCGCCGCTATCCCGCCCGCTCGTGCGCGCGCTTTGCGCGAAATTGCCGCTTCGGGCGATTGACGCCGCGCGTGGTTACGCATAGCTGACCGCCATGGCACGCGCACCCCTTCTTCAGTTGTCCGGAATCTCGCTGACCTTTGGCGGCGATCCGATCTTTGACGAGCTTGATCTCGTTGTTCAGCCCGGCGATCGGGTGGCTTTGGTGGGGCGTAACGGCTCTGGCAAATCCACGCTGATGAAGGTGATGGCCGGGCTGGTAGAGCCAGACCACGGCGTCCGCGTCGTGCCGCCAGGCGTGACGGTGGGTTATATGGAGCAGGACCCCGATCTAGCGGGGTTCGAGACCTTGGGCGACTACGCCGCCAGCTGCTTGCCGATTGGCGAGGAATACAAGGTGCCGATGGTGGCCGAAGGGTTGAAGTTCAACCCCGAAACGCCGGTTGCAACCGCCTCGGGCGGTGAGCGGCGCCGCGCGGCACTGGCCAAACTGATGGCCGAAGCGCCCGAGTTGATGCTGTTGGACGAGCCGACCAACCATCTCGATATCCAAGCCATCGAATGGCTGGAGGACGAGTTGAAAAACACCCGCACCGCCTTTGTGCTGATCAGCCATGACCGCGCCTTCCTGCGCGCGCTGACCCGCGCGACGCTGTGGATCGACCGCGGTCAGGTGCGCCGTCGCGAATCCGGTTTTGACGGGTTCGAGGAATGGCGCGAAACCGTCTGGGCCGAAGAAGACGATGCCCGCCATAAACTGGATCGCAAGATCAAGGCCGAGGCGAAATGGGCAGTTGAAGGCATCTCGGCGCGGCGCAAGCGCAATCAGGGCCGCGTGCGCGCGCTGGCAGAGCTGCGCGCCGAACGCAGCAGCCAGATCCGCCGTCAGGGCACCGCAGCACTGGAACTCGAATCTGGCAACCCGTCGGGCAAACGGGTGATCGAGGCCACAGGGATTTCCAAGATCTTTGGTGACAAGACCATCGTGCACAACTTTGATCTTCGGGTGCTGCGCGGGGATCGTGTCGCCTTTGTTGGCCCGAATGGTGTCGGCAAAACCACTCTGCTTAAGATGCTGACGGGCGAACTTGCGCCCGATGCCGGCACCGTCAAGCTGGGCACCAACCTTGAAATCGCCGTTTTTGATCAGGCCCGCGCGCGCCTCGACCCGAATGCGACCCTGTGGGACAGCCTGACCAATGATCCGTTGATGGCCGTCTCGGGCTCGTCCGATCAGGTGATGGTGCGCGGGGTGCCCAAGCATGTCGTGGGCTACCTCAAGGACTTCCTCTTTGACGAACGTCAGGCCCGCGCTCCGGTGCGCTCGCTCTCTGGCGGGGAAAAGGCGCGGCTTTTGCTGGCCAAGCTGATGGCACTGCCGTCGAACCTGTTGATCATGGACGAACCGACAAATGATCTGGACGTGGAAACGCTGGATTTGTTGCAAGATATCCTTGGCGATTACGACGGAACCGTCTTGCTGGTCAGCCACGACCGCGATTTCATCGACCGGATTGCCACAACCACCATTGCGCTGGAAGGTAAAGGCCGTGCGACAGTCTATCCGGGCGGGTGGTCCGACTATGTGCGCCAGCGTGTGCTAACGACCGAGTCAGTGACGTTTGACAACGTCAAAGGCACCAAGGCGCCCGAACCCGGCAAGGCCGTCCGCGACACCGAGGGCCTGAGCTTTACCGAGCGTAAGCGCCTTGATGCGCTGCCTGCGATCATCGCCAAGCTGGAAGCCGAGATCAGCAGGCTTACCGATTTCATCTCGGACCCTGCAATGTTCAGCGCCGAGCCGGTGAAATTCCGCAAGGCATCCGAGGCCATCGCCGAGCGTCAGGCTGTGCTTTCGGCCGCCGAAGCCGAGTGGCTGGATTTGGCCGATCGCGAATAAGCTTGTCCGATCGGTCAATTCCCGCCGGATTGCCCGTTTCGATAGGCTGGCAATGGCCAATGGCAAAAACCGCTTATCACCAATAGGTTACCTGATCTTGCAGGTTGGCTTTGCGCCAGTGATCTTGAGTTTGCACGCAATGGGGCTACGCGGTTCCTTGCGGCTCAAACCAAGGAGTACACGATGAAATATCTTTTCGCAGCTGGACTAGGCTCAGCGCTTGTGGCGATGTCGCTGGTCGCTCCGGCAAACGCCGGTGGCATGGCCCAACCCGTGAGCGAACCGGCTGTCGCCATGCCCGCAGCCCCCAGCTATGCCAAACCCACATCGGGTTGGACAGGCGGCTACATGGGCGCGCAACTGGGCTATGGCAACATCAAGAGCGGTGGCGCCGGGCTTGACGGCAATGGCATGCTCGGCGGCGTCTATGGCGGCTACCGGATGAACTTCGGCTCTTTCGTAACAGGTGCCGAGGTTGGCTATGACGGATCGAATATCAAACTGGGCAGCTCTGGCGACAAGCTGAACAACATGATGCACCTGAAGCTGCTTGCCGGTTATGACATGGGCAAGACGCTGATTTACACCAGCGCCGGCGTTGCGCGCGCGGATACAACGGTAGGCGGCGTCAAGGTCGCAGGCAACGGGCTGCAACTGGGTATCGGTGCCGACTATGCGCTCAGCGACAAATGGACTGTTGGCGGCGAGGTGAACAGCAACCGCTTTAACAATATTGGTGGCTCAGGTGCCGATCTGAAAGCCACCACCATCGAGGCCAAGGTCGCCTATCGTTTCTAGAGCAAAAAGAGGGGAGGCGGGCATGTCCTGCCTTCCCCCGACCTTTCAGCGCGCAGCCACAAGCTCTGCCACCACCTGAGCGATCATCATCACATCTTCACGGGTGCAATCGAACTGTCCAACCTGCACCCGGATGACAAAGGCCCCCTCATGGCGGGTCTGGGTAAGATAGATTCGGCCATCATCATTGATCCGGGTCAGCAACGCCTCGGAGGCCGCTTCATCCGCAAGCGCAAAAGTGAACAGAGATAGAATGGGTTGCGTGGTGATCTTCACTCCTGGAATCATCGACAGCGCCTCGCAAACCTCTGCCGACCAGGCCACATGATTTCTGATCCGCGCGCGCAAGCCCTCCAGCCCATAGGCGCGCAGGGTGAACCACAGCTTGAGCGCGCGGAACCGCCGCCCCAAGGGCACGGTCCATTCGTTGAAATTCACAATTTCCTCGCGCCCCGCCGTTTCCAGATAGCTGGGGCGCAGGCCAAGCGTTTTGACCTGTGGCGCGGGATCGCGCAGGAACTGAATCGCGCAGTCAAACTGCACGCCCAGCCATTTGTGCGGGTTGAAGACAATCGAGTCCGCGCCTTCAACCCCGGCCCAAAGGTCGCGAAACTCGTGACAGATCATCGCAGACCCTGCCCAGGCCGCATCGACATGCACCGGCAACCCGTGCGCCTTGGCCACCGCGATGCAGGCGGCAATCTTGTCAAAGGCCCCGATCGAGGTGCCGCCCGCGCACAAAATCACGCCCGCAGGCCGCAGTCCCGCCGCCAGATCCGCACAGATCGAAGCCTCCAGTGCCTCGGGTCGCATCGAAAACGCGGCGTCCGTTGTGATCTTGACCAGATTGTCCTGCCCGATTCCCGCCACACGCACGGCCTTGTCGACCGAAGAATGCGTCTGCGCCGAAGCATAGATCCGAAGTTGAGCTTGGCCTGACAGCCCCTTGATATTGCTTTCGAATGCACTCGCCTGCTCTCGCATGGTCAGCACCGCTGACAGGGTAGCGGTGGTGGCGGAATCATGGATGGTGCCGACAAACCCCTCAGTCAGGCCAAGCGACTGGCGCAGCCAATCGATCATCACCTGCTCGATTTCCGTCACCGCAGGCGAGGTTTGCCAGATCATCCCTTGCGCCGCCATCGCATTGGCCAGCTGTTCGGCCAGCATCGAGGCGGGCGAGGCATTGGCCGGAAAATACGCGAAAAAGCGCGGGTGCTGCCAATGCGTCATCCCGCCGGGCACAATGGCCTCGAAATCGGCAAAGATCGCCTCGACCGGCTCGGCTGCCTCGGGTGGGGACATCGGCAACTGCCGCGCAATAGCCCCCACGCTCAGCGGCGCGCGCACCGGGCGGTCGCGCAAGGTGGCATGATATTCCTGCGCCCAGTCCGCCGCGCGTTTGGACCACAGGTTCAGATCGTCATGGTTCATCGGCCTCTCCCAGCTTGGGCGCAGAATGGCGGCATGGCGCGGGCTGCACAAGGGACTTGGCGCAGGTCGAATTGCTTGTTACAAAGCGCGCATGACACAGACGAGCATCATCTGCATCTGCTGCATTACCTGCTGACAAACGTCACGCGGGCCCGTCACCTCATTCCCTAAACAGGATCAAGCTGATAGACCCGCGCGGGAAGGCGCGTGCGATGCTTAAGACGAGGGTTTTGCGATGATCAGACTGCACAATACCAAGACGCGGATGAAGGAAGACTTCATCCCGATTGATGCCAGCAATGTGCGGATGTATGTCTGCGGTCCGACGGTTTATGATCGCGCTCATCTGGGCAATGCGCGCCCCGTAGTGGTGTTTGACGTGCTGTTCCGGCTGTTGCGGCAGGTCTATGGCGCGGATCACGTCACCTATGTGCGCAATTTTACCGACGTGGATGACAAGATCAACGCCACAGCGCTGGCCCGCAAACAGGCAGGCGATCCGCGCGCGCTCGAAGCGCTGATCCACGAGCGGACCGAGGAAACGATTGGCTGGTATCACGCGGACATGGACGCTTTGGGCGCGCTTCGCCCCAGCCAAGAGCCGCGCGCGACCGAGTTTATTGGCGCGATGCTGGCGATGATCGAAGACCTGATCGCCAAGGGTCACGCCTATGCCCGCGACGGCCATGTTTTGTTTCGTGTACGCTCGTACAAAGATTACGGCGCGCTTTCGGGCCGCTCGGT
>JAHEBX010000224.1 GCA_024642045.1 Pseudorhodobacter sp.
CCAACGACAGGCGCGGTCAGGATAACCAACAGCACGATATACAGCGTGGTCCGCGAGCCATAAAGGATGCGCGAGAGGATATCGCGGCCGAAATCATCGGTGCCGAGCGGGTTGCCAGTCGTCAGAGGCGGCAACAGGCGTCGCGACAAGTCTTGGGTGATCGGGTCATGTGGCGCGAGGATCGGCGCAAAGATGGCAATCAGGATCAACAGCGCGGTGATAGTCAGCCCGACCATTGCCAGAGGATTGCGACGCAAGCGCAACCACGAAAGGTAACTTTGCCCCAACCGTGACTGCATGCGTGAGGCAGGGTTCGGGTCGCGCAGCCATGCGGTCATCGCGCTCATGTCCGCGCCCTTGGGTCTACGAGTCGATAAAGCAGATCAGACAGCATGTTCAGCCCGATATAGGCCGCCCCGACAACCACGGTGCCCCCCAGAACGGCAGGCATATCGGCGACCAGAAGCGCGTCAGTAATATAGCTGCCCAGCCCCGGCCAAGCGAAAATCGTTTCGGTCAGCACGGCACCTTCAAGCAGATAGGCGTAGGACAACGCCACCACGGTAATCAGCGGCACCATGACATTCTTCAGCGCATGCACCCAGATGACGCGGCTTTCGGGCATGCCCTTGACGCGGGCGGTGGTGATGTATTCCTGACCAAGTTCATTCATCATAAAACTGCGCGTCATCCGGCTGATATAGGCCATCGAGATATAGGCCAGCAGGCCCGCCGGCAGGATGATGTGCGAAAACGCATTGGCGAACATATCCCAGCGCCCGTTGAGTGCTGTGTCAAGCATGATCATGCCAGTGTAGGCCGTCACCTCGAAATCATAACTCATCTGATAGACCGCATCGAGCCTACCCGGCCCACCGACCCAGCCAAGTGTTCCGTAAAACAGCAAAAGGCCCATCAGCCCCAGCCAAAAGATCGGCATCGAATAGCCCATAAGCCCGATCAACCGGGTGGTCTGGTCAAACCATGACCCAGGCTTGGTGGCGGCAATCACCCCTGCGGGAACGCCCAAGAGCACCCCGATGATCGTGGCCAGCGTCGCGAGTTCCAGCGTTGCAGGAAAGCGGTGGCTGACCTCGGTCAACACAGGCGTGCGTGTGCGGATTGACGTGCCCAGATCACCATGCAGCGTGTCGTTCAGATAGATACCAAACTGCATCCACAGCGGGTCGTTCAGGCCCAGCCGCTCGCGCGCTTCGGCCATCTGTGCCTCTGACGCACGCTCGCCCAAAATCGACAGGACGGGATCAATCGGCACCACGCGGCTGATGACAAAAGTCACCGCCAAAAGGCCGATAAAGGTGATCACCAGCGAAAAGGCCGTCGCACCGATCTGGCGCAACAACGAAAGCAGGCGCGAAGGGGACGCGGAGGGGATCTGGGTCATTGCCATGTATTCAGCGGGCCCCGAAGCGATGTTCGGGGCCCAGCTTTGCTTACTTGGTGGCCAGCCAATAGGCGACGGCATCAATGGCACCGCCGGTATAGAAGCCTTTGACATTGCTGCGCACGCCCGTTTGACGCGCCTGCTGGAACATCACGATAAAGGGCGAGGTCTGGCGGTGCTTGGTCTGCAGGTCGGCATACATCGCCACACGCTTGTCCGGATCACGCTCGAGCACAGCTGCTTTGGATTCCGCAGTCATCTCACCCGGATCATAGGCGTTGCGCCATGCCAGATAGCCGGTGTTATTGGCCGCATCCGAGTTGTCGGGGTTCTCGGCAAAAGTCGATGAGTTGGTGTTCGGATCAGGATAATCAGGCCCCCAGGTCTGCAGGGTCGCATCATGCAGGCGGGCGCGATATTCCTTGAGCTGTTCTGCCCCCTCGCCCACGTTCAGCTCGACCTTGATACCGGCCTGACCAAAGGTGTTCTGGATCGACTGGGCCACATCCATACGGTCGGCCGAGTTGCGCACGGACAGCGTCATGGTCGGATCCTTGATGCCGGATTCAGCCAAGAGCGCTTTGGCTTTTTCGATATCAAGGCTGTAGGGCGTGTCGTCCAGCGCACCCAGATAGCCTTTGGGCAAGAAGGCCTGGTGCGGCACAACCGCGCCCTTCATAAAGCTGTCGGCCATGCCCTGATAGTCAACCGCATAGCGCATCGCATCAAGGAATTTGGCGTTCTTGTATTGCTCGTGCTTCTGGTTGAAGGCGAGGTAATAGATCTGACCACCCACGTCATTCTGGATCGTCACATCGGCATTGCCTTCCAGACCCGCGATGTCCGTGGGGGTCATCGAACGCGCGACATCAACATCGCCTTTTTCAAGCTGCAAACGCTCGGTCGCAGCTTCGGGGACGTGCATCATAAAAACCTTGGCAATCTTGGCATCGCCGCGCCAGTAACCGGGGCGTGCCTCGAGCACATAGCCCTCGTTCGGCTTGAAGGATTTCAACACATAGGCACCGGTGCCGGCAGTATTGGTTTTGAGCCATTCGTTGCCCATATCGCCATTCACGTCATGGGTTTTGACCGTCTCGGCATCGACAATCGAGGCCACGCCAGCGGTAAGGCAGTTATAGAGGAAGGTCGGCGCATAGGGCTTGTCGACCTTGATGGTCAGCGTATCGCCCGCACCCGTGATCATGCTGTCCACCGACTCGGCGGTCCAGCCGAACTGATTGAGGATAAACGCAGGTGTCTTGTTGATCTTGACCGCGCGCTGCAGCGAATAGGCCGCCGCCTCTGCCGTGACGGGATTGCCCGATGCAAAGGTGATGCCCGGCTTCATCTTGAAGGTATAGGTCATGCCGTCATCGGCCACCGACCAGCTTTCGGCCAGACCGGGTTCCATCTGCAGCGTTTCAGGGTTGATCTCGACCAGACCGTCATAGGTGTTGTTGACCAGATCAAGGCCGGAAAACTCATAAGCCTCATGCGGGTCGATCGAAACGATGTCGTCGATCGCGCTGGCGATCACCAGCGTATCGGCAGGAGTGCCCGCAAAAAGCGCGGCAGGCGCGCTGCCCAGCAGCAAGGCAGTGATCGCAACAGCACCAATACGGCGCAGGCTTGGTTCAAGCAGCATTCTGAAACTCCCTTTGGTTTGTTATGGTTGCAAGGCCCTTTTGGACTCAGTGCATTATTTGACCGATTGGGCAATTTCTGTGCAGCCTTGTCAACACAAGCTTGTAGTGCCAAATCGGTCATTGTGGCGGCGGTCAGGGGATGGGCGAAATGGATCAGCAACGCATATTTGACGGGCACAATGATATCCTGTCCTGCCTGATGCGCGAAGACGACCCAAGCGGCACTGGCTTTTTCACTGGCCGCGCCGGCCATCTGGATCTGGCCCGTTGCCGCAAAGGGGGCTTTGCAGGTGGCTTTTTTGCTGTCTGGTGCAGCAACGATCCCGCGACCTCGCCCGATCCGATGGCACGCTATCGCGAATTTCCTGCGATTGATCCTGCACAGGCTCACCTTGAGACAGCGGGTCAAATCGCCATCCTGCTGCGCATGCAGCGCGCGCGTCCCGATGCGATTAGGCTCTGTCGGTCTGCCGCTGAGATCGAAGCCGCCCAAGCAGCAGGGGCGATTGCAGCGCTGTTGCACATCGAAGGCTGCGAGGGGATCAGCGCGGATCTTGACGCGCTGCACGTCTATCATGCGGCGGGTCTGCGCTCGCTCGGGCCGGTCTGGAGCCGCCCGAATATCTTTGGTCACGGCGTGCCCTTCGATTTCCCTGCCTCGCCTGATATCGGCCCGGGGCTGACCGAGGCTGGCAAGCGGCTCTTGGCCGAATGTGAAAACCTGGGCATCCTGTTTGATCTGAGCCATCTGAACGAGGCGGGTTTTTGGGATGTGGCGCGGCTTTCATCGCGACCGCTTGTCGCCACCCATTCGGGCGCGCATGCAATGACCGCCGCCACCC
>JAHEBX010000003.1 GCA_024642045.1 Pseudorhodobacter sp.
CGATTTCGCCAAAGGCTCCGAGAAATTTACGCAGATGCGCGGGCGGGGGCTGTCGGATTGCACCTCGCTGTCACTGACGCGAAAACCATACAGGCCGATCACGCGATCCAGCGCCTTTTCGGTGTCGTCGCGCTTTTGCAGGCTTTGTGCCAGGCGCAGCGCGGGCACTGTGTCACGCCCCCGTCCGAGACCCTCCAAGGCCACGGCCATGGTGGTCAGGATCGTATGGCGTTCGGCTGGCGCCGTCGCGCGCAGATAGGCATTGACGCTTGCATACAAAGATTGGGTGAAATGGCTGTTGGCATTGTCCTTGTCCAGCTTGGCCACGCGCGCCCAGACCAGAGCATAGTCTTGCCATGCCGCGGCACTGTCGGTCAGGCTGACCAAAGCGCCATAGTTTGCGATCGCGCGGCGATAGTCGGACTGCACCTCTGCCTGCTGCGCCATAGCCTGCAACTCGGTTTCGGCAAAGCCGTTCACCGGCCGAGCCGCGCCAATCTCATTGGCCTGTGCGGTGATGCTGCCGAACTCCCAGTCCTGCAAAAAGCCCAGTTCCTCGCGCCGGGTCGCGGCGCTGGACACTACCTGTGCATCCGTTGCCAAGAGGAACCCCGAGAGCGCATTGTCAAACCCCGCCGGGGCTCCCGGATTGCCCTTGGGAAAACAAGAGCCGTTGCGCTTATTGAAGGTGAAAGCCTTGCAGCTGGAATTGCTGGCGCAGGCGCGCTGGCAGGCCTCAAGCGTGGTGTCGAATATCGAGGCGATGTCCCCGCCCGGAAGGTCGGTATTCTCGCTGATCACAAAGCGTTCAGCGGGCACAAGACCCTGCGCTTTTGCATCGGGTGCGGCCAACAGACAAACCGAAAAGAGCGCGCCGGCAAAACGACGGCCAAAGCCATAAGACATCTAAATTCCTCCAAATAATGGCTCAGCATCGCATGCGCCTCGCTTTCTTGGCAAGCAGACGAAAGACGCGCGAGATAATAATTCCGTTAAGGCCCCATTCATATTGTTGCGCGAAATTGCAGGTGACTCGGGTGTGGCCCGCAGTTGGGGCACCTGCCCGATGTCACAGAAAGTGGTGGTTGAAAAACCAATGGATTTTGCGGAACGGCTGGCAAAAGAACGACGCGCACGTCTGGCAGCGGAACGGCTGCTAGAGCAGAAAAGCCGCGAGCTTTTTGCTGCGAACGAAAAGCTTGGCCTGCACGCCCGCGCCTTGTCCGACCAGATCGTTGAACAGCGGCAGGTGGTGAAATCCGCGCTGTCCGAGGCCGAGCAGCTTAAGGGCCAGCAATCGCGCTTTGTGGTCGATCTGGACCGCGCGCATACCGCCGCCGTGATGGCCGAACGCCGCCTGTGGGATTCGATCAACACCATTTCCGATGGCTTTGCGGTGTTTGACGTCAATCAGACCCTCGTTGTGGCCAATTCCGCCTATCTTTCGGCCTTTGACGGGGTCGAGATTGACGATGGCAGCAGCTATTGCGACCTTTTGTGCATTCTGGCCGAGGACGGGATGCTGGATCTGGGCGGCAAGACGGCTGATGTCTGGGTCGCCGACATGCTTGAGCGGTGGGACAGCGATGTCATCGAACCGATCACCCTGAAATTCACCAATGGCACCTGGGTTCGCCTGATCGACCAACGCGCACGCGATGGCGATATGGTCAGCCTGGTCGTCGATATCACCGAACAAATGCGCATCTGGGCCGCGATCGAAGCGATTCCCGATGGCTTTGTGCTTTTTGACAGAGAGGAGCGTCTCTTGACCTGCAACCAGCGTTATCGCGATATCTATTCTATCGCGGCACCCGCCATGATTCCGGGAACCAAGTTCGAGGATATTTTGCGTTACGGCCTTGAGCATGGCCAATACGAAGAGGCGCGTGGCCGAGAGGAGGCATGGCTGTCACAACGCCTGTTCCAGCACCGCAATCCCGGCGCAAGCATTGAGCAACAGTTGTCCGACGGGCGTTGGATCCGCTCGCAAGATCATGCGACCCCTGACGGCGGACGCGTGGGCCTGCAGATGGATATCACGCCGCTCAAAGAGCAGCAGGCCGCGCTCGAGGCCGCCCGCACCGCCGCAGAGGCGGCAAGTCGCGCCAAATCGGCCTTCCTTGCCAATATGAGCCATGAAATCCGCACGCCGATGAATGGTGTGGTCGGCATGGCGGAACTGCTTTGTGATACGCGCCTGTCCGAAGAGCAGCGTCTGTTTGCCGAAACCATCCGCTCTTCGGGTGAGGCGCTTTTGGTGATCATCAACGACATTCTCGATTTTTCCAAGATCGAGGCGGAACGTCTGACGCTGCACCCTGAACCCTTTGATCTGGAACGCACGATCCACGAAATTGCCATGCTCTTGCAGCCGCGCGCGCGCGAGAAGGGGCTGGATCTGATGATCGACTTCGACATGTTCTTACCCACGCGCTACGTCGGCGATCCGGGGCGGATGCGGCAGGTGCTGACCAATCTGATCGGCAATGCGGTGAAATTCACCGACAAGGGTCATGTGTTGATCCGCGTCGTCGGGCTGGAAGGCGAAGCGGGCACGCAAGATCTGCATGTAACGGTGGAAGACACCGGTATGGGCATCGCGGCGGAAAACCTGCAGCATGTCTTTGGCGAGTTCAATCAGGTTGAAAGTGCTGCGAACCGCAAGTTCGAAGGCACGGGCCTTGGGCTTGCGATCACCAAGCGTCTGATCGAGCGGATGGGGGGTGAGGTGTGGGTCGACAGCG
The DNA here is from genome assembly GCA_024642045.1 of Pseudorhodobacter sp. GTDB lineage: Bacteria > Pseudomonadota > Alphaproteobacteria > Rhodobacterales > Rhodobacteraceae > Cypionkella. The sequence goes on from JAHEBX010000003.1 coordinate 2,748, forward strand.
AGCTTGATAAAGGGTCCTGCTTTGGTTTCCGTGTGGCCTTGCCTGTTGCCGAGGCTGCGGAAGAGGCGCGCGGTACGATCACGGTCAAGACGGTGTTGGTGGTCGACGATCAGTTCATCAACCGCACTATTCTCGAGCGTCAACTGGTGCCTTGCGGGATCGAGGTAACCCTGTGCCGGAGCGGGGCCGAGGCGCTGGTTGCGCTGGGGAATGGCAGTTTCGATGCGGTGATCACCGACCATGAGATGCCCGAGATGGACGGCCTTTCGCTTGCGCAGCGGATCAGGGCGCTGGGGCTGACGATGCCGATCCTGCTGCTGTCCTCCAGCCCCGTCGGCGCGCGCGAACGACCGGGCGGCGAACATCTTGCCGCCGTGTTGCAAAAGCCGATCCTGCGGGCCGAGCTTTATCGTCATCTGCAATCGGTTTCGCTGCCTGCGCTCGAAGCGGTAGAGCCGCCGCCGCCGGTCGCGCCGGAAGAGATCCGTCAAATGCGCGTACTGGCCGCCGAAGACAACCGCACTAACCAGCTGGTGTTTCAAAAGATGGTCCGCGACGCCGATATCGAGCTGGTCTTTGCCAACAACGGTGTCGAGGCGGTGGCGCTGTTCCAAAGCTTCCGGCCCGATATGATCTTTATGGATATCTCGATGCCGGAAATGGATGGCCGCGACGCTGCCCGCGCGATCCGTGCGCTTGAGGCCGGGCGTGGCCATGTGCCGATCGTGGCGATGACCGCACATGCGATGGACGGCGATTCTGCTGACATTCTGGCGGCGGGGATTGACCGCTATATGACCAAACCGCTGCGCAAAGGTTTGATTGCGGAGACGCTGGCAGAATTCTGCCCGGAGATTGCGCGGCCCCCTGTGTCTGATGCGGCAGAAAGCGCGGCTTAGGCGGCAGCAACCTCGACGGCGCTGCGGCTGAACACCAGCCGCAGAGCATCCGATTGCGCCGCTTGCCACTGATAGCCGCCAAGATCGAAGCCCCGCAGATCGGCGGGATCGCTCAGGTGGTGCTGGCAGATAAAGCGCGCCATCGCCCCACGTGCCTTTTTTGCCCAAAAACTGACGATTTTGGACTCGCCGCCGCGCTCTTCCAGAAAGACTGGCGTGATCACCTGAAGTTTTAGCGCTTTGCGGTCGACGGCCGAGAAATACTCGGTCGAGGCGCAATTGACCAAGGTCTGCGCCCCCACCTCTGCCGCCGCCCCGTTGAGCGCCTTGGCAATCTTATTGCCCCAATAGGCATAAAGATCGCGCCCCTTAGGGTTTGCGAGTCTGCTGCCCATCTCCAGCCGATAGGGCTGAATCGCATCCAGCGGGCGCAACAGCCCGTAAAGCCCCGACAAAATTCGCAGATGGTCCTGCGCCCAACGCAGCGTGTCGGCCTCCATCGTCCGCGCCTCTAGCCCCGCATAGGTGTCGCCGTCGAACATGAACGCCGCAGGCTGACCCGATGTCTTGGACGAAAACGCCTTGAATCGGTCGTGATTGAGCTTGGCCAGATTGGTCGAGATATCCATCAGCTTGCCCAACGCGTCGACCGAAAGCCCGCGCGCGATCTTGGCAAGGCGCGCGGCATCCGTGGCAAAATCAGGCAGGGTTGGCACGATTTGGGCGTCGTGGGGCGTATCGTTCAGGCGTTTCGCGGGCGAGATTACGGTCAGCATCGGCAGGCTCCTTTGCAAGACAAATAGCGGCGGTTTGGCAAAGGTCTAGGCCTCGCGCAGCACAGACAGAAACGCCTCGCCAAAGCGTTCGATCTTCAAATCACCCATCCCCTGAATGCTGCCCAATTCGCTGAGCGTCGAGGGGCGGCGTTCGGCAATCTGGCGCAGGGTCGAATGGGCGCAGGACAAATGCTTGCCAATACCGTCTTCGCCGCGTGCCAGTCGCAATTGCTCTTCCGACAGCCGGTCAAAGATCACCCCCGCATTGCGCCCGACCAGCGCCTTGCGCGCCGGGTGCATCTCGCCCGTCAGCGCACCTGTGATCACTTCGAGGAAACCGCGTCCATAGCTTTCCAGTTTTTTCGCGCCGACACCGGTGATGCCCATCATCTCATCCAGCGTGGTGGGCCGCTTTTCCGCCATCTCGATCAACGTGCGGTCGGCGAAAATCACATAAGCTGGCACGCCGGCCGCCTCGGCCAGTGCGCGGCGCTTGGATTTTAACGCCGAAAGAAGCCCGGCATCCTGTTCCGAGACCATCATCTTGACTGCGACACGCGGGCTTGCCTTTTCCACCGTATCGCTGCGCAGGGTGATTGCCGCCTCGCCACGCAGAATGGGGCGCGCGGCCTCGGTCATCCGCAGCGCGCCATAGCGGTCCGGGTCGGGACGAACCAGATCGCGCCCCATCATTTGCCGAAACACCGCACCCCAAGCGGGCTTTGACATCTCGCGCCCAATCGCAAAGGTGGGCAGCTGGTCGTGACCCTTGTCGCGCACCTTGGTCGTACTGGTGCCGGTCAGAATATCAATCAGATGGCCCGCGCCGAAATACTCACCCGTGCGCAACATCGCTGACAGCGCTTTGCGCACCGCCTCGGTCGCGTCGAACAGCGCGGCGGGGCGTTCGCACAGATCGCAGTTGCCGCAAGGCTCTGACGCCTCGCCGAAATAGCCCAGCAAGACCTGACGGCGGCAAGCCGTGGCCTCGGCCAGACCCAAAAGCGCGTTCAGCCGCCCGTGGTCGGCATCCTTGCGCTCGGGCGGGGCGAGGCCCTCGTCGATCTGGGTGCGGCGCAGGCGGATATCGTCGGGACCATAGAGCGTGAGCGTCTCTGCCGGCGCCCCATCACGGCCCGCGCGACCGATTTCCTGATAATAGCCCTCGATCGACTTGGGCAGATCGGCGTGGGCGACCCAGCGGATATCGGGCTTATCGATCCCCATGCCGAAGGCCACCGTCGCGACCACAATCAGCCCGTCTTCTTGCTGAAACCGGATTTCGACTTGACGGCGGTCGTCGGCATCCATCCCGCCGTGATAAAAGCAGGCCGCATGGGCGTCCGACCGCAAGGCCTGCGCCAAGGTCTCGGTTTTCGCGCGTGTGCCACAATAAACGATCCCCGATTGCCCCCGCCGCGCACCTGCAAAGCGCAGGATCTGTTCGCGCGGGCTGTCCTTGACGGCAAAGGCGAGGTGAATGTTCGGGCGGTCAAAGCCGCGCAGAAAGGTCGCGGGCGCTTCGCCATCGAACAGGCGGGTGACGATTTCGGCGCGGGTTTCCTCGTCCGCGGTGGCGGTAAAGGCCGCAAGCGGCACGCCAAGGCTGCGCCGCAGCGCGCCGATGCGCAAATAATCGGGGCGGAAATCATGGCCCCATTGGCTGACGCAATGCGCTTCGTCGACCGCGATCATCGTGCAGTTGATCCGCCGCAGCATCGGCACTGTCGCCGCCGAGGCCAAGCGTTCAGGCGCCATATACAAAAGCTTGAGTATCCCCGCATCGAGCTTGGCGAAAACCTGTTCGGTCTCTTCCTCGGTATTGCCCGAGGTCAGCGCCCCCGCCTCGACCCCTGCCTCGCGCAGGGCGCGCACCTGATCCCGCATAAGCGCGATTAAGGGCGAGATCACCACCGTCACACCCGGTCTGCACAGCGCAGGCAGTTGAAAACAAAGCGATTTTCCGCCACCCGTCGGCATGATCGCAAGCGTGTTTTGCCCCGCCAGAACCGCATCGACAATCTCTTCCTGCCCCTGCCGATACGCGGAAAAGCCAAAGACAGAATGCAGCAAAGCGACGGGATCTTGCATATCTACTCTATTCGGGTCGGGCGCAGCAGATCAGAGAGATCTTAATAGAATGCCATCGCATTGCGCAGCAGCACCTGTTTCAGCACCATGATGCCGATCAGCACAACAAGTGGGGTGAAATCCATGCCCGACATGGGTGGCAGTAACCTGCGGATCGGGGCATAGACGGGTTCCAGAATGCGGCCAAGCAGCGACCAGATCTTGTAGACCAAGGGCTGACGGATGTTGAGCACCTGAAAATTGATCAGCCAACTCATCAAGGCTTGTGCCAGAACGATCCATTGCGCCACCAGCAGCAGGTTCCAAAGGAGAGTAAACAGGTTCATCGCGGGCTCCAACCACTACAGATGGTGGTAGAGGTAACCCCAGACCCCCAAAAGGGCAATGCTTTCCGTGGCGTTTTACTTGACGCGCGCGGCGGGCAGGGGCAGGGAGTCGCGCAAAAGCAATGAGGGTGTCGCGATGTATCCGTTTATCCGTATGGCCAAAGAGCTGTGGAAATTCCGTAAGGCCCCGCCGCTGACCATTTTGCAGCCCCATGTCAGCCGCCATCGCATCTGGCCTCAGGATCTGGACCTGTGGCGCGAGTTGAACAACGGGCGCACGCTGACCCTGTTCGATCTGGGGCGAATTCCGATGTCGGTGCGGATGGGCTTTGACCGCGTGGCCAAGGTGCGCGGCTGGGGCATCACTGTGGCGGGCAACTCGACCCGCTACCGTAAGCGCGTCACCCTGTTCCAAAAACTGACTCAGGTCAGTCGCGTCGTCGGTTGGGATGCGCGCTTTGTCTATATCGAGCAGAGCTTTTGGCGCGGTGAGGACTGCACCTCGCATATGCTGCTGCGCTCGGCCTTTATCTCCAAGGCGGGCATGGTGCCGCCCGCCGAGGTGCTGGAGGCGCTGGGCCAGACCCAGCCCAGCCCGCCGCTGCCCGAGTGGATTTTGGACTGGATCGCGGCAGACGCCAAGCGGCCCTGGCCTCCGCTGCGCTAAGGCGAGCTTGCGCCGAAGCCGTTTTTCGGGCTTGATCGCTGCAAAACACCTTAGGGGGCAGGCAATGGCAACGGCACGGCAACGCATCTGGGGATGGTGGTTTTACGATTGGGCCAGCCAACCCTATAACACCCTGCTGCTGACCTTCATCTTTGGCCCCTATTTCGCCGAGGTCGCGCGTGGCTACTATATGGGCACGGGGATGGAGGAAGAGGCCGCCAAGGCAGCCGCCCAAGCCTATTGGGGCTATGGGTTGACCGCAGCCTCGGTCATCATCGCCGTTTTGGCCCCTATTTTGGGCGCAATCGCCGATGGAACCGGGCGGCGGATGATCTGGATCTGGATTTTCTCGATCTTTTATGTGGTCGGCGCGGCGGCGCTCTGGTGGGTGGTGCCGGGGGGCGAGGCAAGCACACTGACCTGGGCTGTCGTGATGTTCGGCATCGGCTTTATCGGGATGGAATTTACCACCATCTTTACCAATGCGCTGATGCCCAGCCTGACCGAGCATGACAACATTGGCGATGTCTCTGGCTCGGGCTTTGCTTTCGGCTATCTGGGCGGGTTGTTGGCGCTGATTATGATGCTGCTGTTGTTTGCTGAAAGCGCCACAACAGGCAAGACCCTGCTCGGCATCGATCCGATCTTTCAACTCGACCCCGAATCCCGTGAGGGCACGCGCTTTGTCGGTCCGCTGACCGCGATCTGGTATGTGGTGTTCATGATCCCGTTCTTTGTCTGGGTGAAAGAGCCCAAGATGCCCGCAGGCCGTCTGCATATAGGCAAAGCATTGGAATCGTTGCGGGAACTGATCGCGAGCCTCCGTTTTCGCAAGAGCCTTGCGGCTTATCTCACCTCGTCGTTGTTCTACCGCGACGCGCTGAACGCGCTTTATGGCTTTGGCGGCGTTTATGCCTCGAACGTGCTGGATTGGTCGATCACCCAGATCGGCGTTTTCGGCATTTTGGGTGGGATCACGGCGATGGTCGCCTCTTATGTCGGCGGCAAGATGGACAAGGCCTATGGCCCGCGCTTTGTCATCGCCTGGTCGATAGTGGTGCTGATCCTTGTTTGCACCGTGATCGTCGGGATGACCCGCGACAGTCTGTTTGGCATCGCGATGGACCCTGCTTCGGCAACGCCCGACATCATCTTTTACATTTGTGGCGGGTTGATCGGCGCGGCTGGGGGGCCGCTGCAAGCCGCCTCGCGCACCATGCTTGTGCGTCACACCACACCAGAACGTGCGACCGAGGCCTTTGGTCTGTTCGCGCTGTCGGGTAAGGTCGCGAGCTTTATCTCGCCTTTCCTGATTGCCGTCGTGTCGGATTTCAGCGGTTCCGCGCGCATTGGCATTTCTCCGGTGATCTTGCTCTTTCTGTGCGGGCTCATTCTGCTAATCTGGGTCAATCCCAAGGGTGAGCAGGCATGATCCGTAACTTATTTCTGATAATGGCGCTTCTGGCGCCGTTGCCCGCGGGTGCGGAACAACTGGCCAATAAACTGTTTGGCGCGATGAAGGTGCCGAGCGATCAAGCCTCGATGCCGGTCGGATCCTATGCCAAGGGATGCGCTGCGGGCGCAGTTGCCTTGCCGGAAACGGGTCCGACATGGCAGGCAATGCGGTTGTCGCGCAACCGCAACTATGGCCAGCCGGTTCTGGTGCAATACCTCGAAGACCTCTCGGTCAAGGCGACTAGGCTTGGCTGGAAGGGTCTTTACATCGGCGATATGGGACAGCCGCGCGGCGGCCCGATGACTTCGGGTCACGCCAGCCATCAGATCGGGCTGGATGCCGATATCTGGATGCTGAAACCCGCAAATCTAAAGCTGTCGCGGCAACAACGTGAAAAAATCAGTTCGGTGCCTGTGCGGTCTGCCGATCAGCGCTCGGTGACGAAATACTACTCGCCCCAGCATGCTGCCTTGCTCAAGGCCGCAGCCTCGGACCCGCGCGTCGAACGCATCTTTGTTGCCGCTGCCGTCAAGATCGAGATGTGCAAGACCGCAACTGCGGCCGACACGGGCTGGCTGCAAAAGATCCGCCCCATCGCGGGACATGACACGCATTTCCACGTCCGGCTGAAATGTCCGCCCGGTGCGACGATGTGCCAGACCCAAAAACCCAGCGTGTCCGAGTTGTCCAAGGGGGGCAACGGCTGTGATGAAACCCTGAGCTGGTGGGTGTCTGATGCCTATCTGCACCCGCCGAAACCCAAGCCCTCGGCCAAGCCCCGACCGAAAGTAAGAGGCGCGCGCGACTACACTATGGCCGATCTGCCTGCACAATGCGCCGCCGTACTTTCCTCTCGCTAGGCGCCGGCGGCCTGGTGCTGACGGCGTTGCAAGGCAGTGCCAGCGCAGTACCGCCTGCCGGCTTCAAAGATGCGTTTTCCTGGTTCATGGATGACCGCCGCTTTGGCGGCTTTTCCGGCCTTGAAATGGCGGACGATGGCACGAGTTTTGTCGCGCTTTCGGATAGTGGTGCCTTTGCCAAAGGTCAGATAAATCGGGATGCCGAGGGCAAGATCCAAAGCATTGTCGCCGGGCCGGTGCAGCCGCTGACGATTACCAAAACGCCCCACCTGCATGGCAAATATACCGATAGCGAGGGGCTGGCCCAAGCGGCGGACGGCTCTTTCTATGTGTCGTTCGAAGGCATCACCCGCGTCGTGCATTACCCCGATCTTGCGGGTCCAGGCACCGAACTGGCACGACCACAAGAGTTTTTGGCCATGTCTGAAAACGCCTCGCTTGAGGCGCTGGCGATTGCGCCGGATGGCACGCTGTTTACCTTGGCTGAGGGCGAGAGCGCGGATCACACGCGCAAGGTCTTTCGCTATAAGGATGGCGTGTGGAACAGCGACTTTTCGCTGTCGCTGCACGGGAGCTTTCTGCCAGTGGGGGCCGATTTCGGGCCGGACGGGCGGTTTTATCTGCTGGAGCGCGATTTTTATGGCATTGCGGGTTTTGCCAACCGGCTGCGCCGCTTTGATGTGACGCCGAACGGTCTGACCAATGAGCTGGTGCTGCTGCAAACTCCGATTGGTCTTTACGACAATTTTGAAGGCGTCGGGATTTGGCGCAATGCGGCGGGAAAAATGATGGCCAGCCTGATTTCGGACGATAACTTTGTGTTCTTTCTGCGCACGCAGATCGCGGAATTTGAACTGCCCGATTGACAGCCCCCTCAGCGGCGGTTATCCCGCGCCGTCCTGCCAAGCGGGCTCAGATCACGACAAGTCTCCGCGACCTTGTAAAAAACGGAACAAAATATGCAAAAGCTTCTGCCCGGCGTCATCGCCATGGCCATCATTGTGGTGGTCTCAAACATCCTCGTTCAATATCCGATTGGCCAATGGCTCACCTGGGGCGCGTTTACCTATCCCTTTGCCTTTCTGGTGTCGGAACTGGTCAATCGCTTTCATGGCGCCCCTGCCGCGCGTCGCGTGGTCTATTCAGGTTTTGTCGTTGGCCTGATGTGCTCGCTGATTGGCACGCAAATCAATGGCGAATATGGCCCGCTTGTCACCCTGCGCGTGGCAATCGGTTCGGGCACTGCGTTTTTGGTGGCGCAACTTCTGGATGTGTCCGTCTTTGACCGCCTGCGCCGTTCAGCTTGGTGGCGCGCCCCCTTCCTTGGGTCATTCTTCGGCTCCAGCATCGACACGCTGTTGTTTTTCAGCATCGCTTTCTCGGCCACTCTGACGTGGATGGAGCCTGCCAACGATATATCTTGGGCCATTGAATCCGTGCCTCTTTTGGGCTTTGGCCCGCATGTGCCGCTCTGGGTTTCGCTGGGAATGGCGGACTGGTGTGTTAAAATCGCCGTTGATTTGATCGCACTGATGCCATTTCGCGCAGTTGTCGCAAAATACGCAGCACGGGTTGCGTAAAAACTTTTGACAAACACAAAATCTGTGCCACCATCCTCTCATCGGCAACATTTTGAAAGGAGGTGACCCAGTGTCTAGAGTGATATTGGAGAGCGGTGTCGGGACAGTCATGGGGGGTGTTTTCTAGGAGCAGCCTTCTAGTGAAACAGACCACAAGATTGGGCTTTGATACCTAACTGGCCCATCTCCTTAGATCTCGGAAAGGGTTGCCACGCAGGCTGGCAGCCCTTTCTCTTTTCAGCGGGCCCCGCTAGCGTGGGGCCATGCTGTGGATCAACGAAACCCTTGCCATTCAAGACTGGGAGCTTTCCGAAAGCTTCATGCGCGCCTCTGGGCCGGGGGGGCAGAATGTCAACAAAGTCTCGACCGCCGTTGAGCTGCGGTTTGAGGCTGAACGCAGCCCAGCACTTTCCGCTTCCGTCAAGACGCGTCTGAAAAAGCTCGCGGGCCGCCGTTGGACGCTGGAAGGCGCGCTAGTTATTCAGGTTGAAGACACCCGCAGCCAAGCCCGCAATCGCGAACTTGCCCGCGAAAGGCTGGCCGAGCTGATCCGCGCCGCACTGGTTGTCCCCAAGCGTCGCATCGCCACCAAGCCCACCTATGGCAGCCAGCTGCGCCGCGTGGCCGCCAAGACCCAGCGCGGCGTGGTGAAATCCCTGCGCGGCAAACCGGTCGAGGACGAATGATCAACACTCTCGCAGTCGAGGCCGCAGACCTATGGGGCGGAACCCCCATCCGTTTGCTGCGCAATCGCGAAAACGCGGTGTTCGAGATTGCCTTGCCCACAGGTCGCGCCGCGCTGCGCCTGCACCGTGTCGGCTATCAAAACCCCGCCGCTGTGCAATCCGAGCTGTGGTGGTGCGCCGCGATGGCCGCGCGCGGCGTCGCAGTTCCCGCCGCTTTGCCCGCCCGAGATGGCCAATTCCTGCAAACGCTGGCAAACGGTCGGTTGGCATCTGTCATCTCTTGGGTCGAGGGCGAGGCGCTGGGCGAGGCGGGGGTGCTCTTTGCGCAGCCCACAGAAACGGCGCTACGCCAGCACGATGATCTGGGCCAGCTCTTGGCGCGCATCCATGCGGTTACAGACAGCTTGACCTTACCGGCCAGTTTTCAGCGCCCGCAGTGGGATATCGACGGTCTGGTTGGCGAGTCCCCCTTTTGGGGTCGTTTTTGGGACCACCCGCTTGCCAGTCCGCGTCAGACCGCCCTGCTGCGAGAGGCGCGCGCGTTGTTGACCAAGGGCCTGCAGGCCTATGCGCAGGGCGGTAATTTTGGCCTGATCCATGCCGATGTTCTGCGCGAAAATGTGCTTGTGAATGGAAATTCACTATCGCTTATCGACTTCGATGACTCTGGTTTCGGCTTTCGCCCCTATGACCTTGGCACCGTTCTCAGTCAAAACCTCTATGAGCCCGCCTATCACGAAATTCGCGCTGCGCTTTTGCAGGGTTACGGGGATCTCAGCGTTGATCTGGCTGATCTCTTTACGTTGGCCCGCGTCTGCGCTTCGGTGGGCTGGGCTGCCCCGCGTTTGCCGCTGAGCGACCCCGTCCACATCAGCCACTTGGCACGGGCCGAGATGCTGGCGGCGCGGATGCTGGCCTAGACCTTCACCGCCTGCGCCACCTGCGCGCCCACACCAAACACCCGCTTGTAGCGCGCAATTTCATCGGCTGGCCCCATCGCCTTGTTGGGATTGTCTGACAGCTTGACCGTCGGGCGACCATTCGCCGAAACGGCCTTGCAGACCAGACTGAACGGCGCCAGCGAATTGCCCGGTGTCAGCCCGCCAAAGTCGTTGGTCAGCATGGTGCCCCAGCCGAACGAAACCTTGACCCGGCCCAGAAACTGACGATGCAACTCGGCAATCTTGTCCACATCCAGCCCGTCGGAAAAAATCACCAGCTTTGATCGCGGGTCTTCACCGCGCTCTTTCCACCAGCGGATCGCAGTTTCCGCCCCGGTCGCCGGATCGCCGCTGTCAATCCTGATGCCGGTCCAGGAGGCCAGCCAATCGGGCGCACGTTTTAGAAATCCTTCGGTTCCAAAAGTATCAGGCAGGATGATTTTCAGGTTTCCGTCATGCTCTTCCTGCCAATCGGCCAGCACCTGATAGGGGGTTTGCGCCAGATCGTCGTCGGAATTGGCCAAGGCCGCATAAACCATCGGCAGTTCGTGGGCGTTGGTGCCAATCGCCTCGACTTCGCGCCGCATCGCGATCAGGCAGTTCGAAGTCCCAGTAAATTTGCCCTCTAATCCTTCCTGCATCGCTTGCACCGCCCAGTCCTGCCACAGAAAGGAATGTCGGCGCCGCGTGCCGAAATCCGCGATGCGCAGCCCTTCGATTTCGCGCAAAGTGGTGATCTTTTCCCACAGCCGCGTCATCGCGCGGGCATAGAGCACCTGCAATTCGAACCTGCCCTGCTTTTCCAGCACCGCGCGGCCGCGCAGTTCCATCAGCACGGCAAGAGCGGGTATTTCCCACAGCATCACTTCGGGCCAGCGGCCCTCGAAGGTCAGCTCATACTGGCCGTCGCGCTTTTCCAAATGATAGGCGGGCAGACGCAGCCCCTCGAACCATTCCATGAAGTCGGGGCGGAACATTTGCCGTTTGCCATAAAAAGTATTGCCGCGCAGCCAAGTGCTTTCGCCTCGTGTCAGTCGCAACGACCGCACATGGTCCAGCTGTTCGCGCAATTCGCCTTCGTCAATCAGCTCGGCCAGCCGCACGGTCTTGGTGCGGTTGATCAGGCTGAAGGTGACGTTCGTGTCAGGCTTGTTTCTGAAAATAGACTGACACATCAATAACTTGTAAAAGTCAGTGTCGATCAATGAGCGGACGATCGGGTCGATCTTCCATTTGTGGTTCCAGACGCGCGTTGCGATGTCGACCATTTCGACCCTCCCTTTGCGGTCTTGTCTAAGCCATTGCGCAGGGAAAGGTCAAAACGATCTGTCGCGCGCGCCACGCTTTCGATCAGATCGTAAAGCTCGGCGCGCACCAAGGGCTTGGTCAGCACGGCGTCCATGCCCGCCGCGAGACAGCTTTTTTCCTCATCCTGCGTGGCAAAGGCTGTCAGCGCCACGATCGGGCAGCGCGGCAGGCCCGTCTCGGCCTCATAGCTGCGGATTTCACGCGTGGCGGAATCGCCATTGAGTTCTGGCATCGAGACATCCATCAGCACCAGATCGGGCGGCGACAGGCGGTAGGCCTCGACCGCGAGCCTGCCGTTGGCCGCTTCGGCAATGCTGCCAACCGAGCGTTCGAGCAGCTTGCGCGTGATCAGCATATTGGTGCGGTTATCCTCGGCCACAAGCACGCGCAGGTCTGTCACGGGGGCTGCGCGCTTGGCCGTCAGATCACGCGCATCGGCTTGGCCGGCGCGCGGCAGGCGCAACGACAGGGTAAAGACTGATCCCTTGCCCAGCTCAGAGGCCACGGTGATGTCGCCGCCCATCCGCTGCGCCAGAAGCCGCGAGATGGTCAGCCCAAGTCCCGTTCCGCCGAATTTCTGCGTGATCGCCGCGTCGGCTTGGGTAAAGCTTTCAAACACGTGACCCATCCGGTTGGCGGCGATGCCGATGCCGCTGTCGGCAACGGCGACCTCGATCAGGTCATGGCTTCCTTGCGGCTGGTGCCGCACACTGACGCTCACCCCCCCATGGGAGGTGAATTTCACTGCATTGCCCAGCAGGTTCAGCAGAATTTGTCGAAGCCGGCCTGCATCGCCCAAGGACTGGCCGAGGTCTGGCCCCAGCTCTGCCGCAAGCGTTATGCCTTTTTTCATCGCGCTGGGTTGCAGCAGATCCACCGCGCGCCTGACGCAGGCATTGACCGAAAACGGCTCGGCGAGGATTTCGGTCTTGTCGGCCTGCAGTTTCGACAGGTCCAGCACGTCGTTGATGATCGTCACCAGCGCCCGGCCAGAGTCGATGATGGTTGCAACATAGTGACGCTGCGTGGCGTCGAGCGGCGTTTCCTCCAGCAGTTCGGCCATGCCGATCACCCCGTTCATCGGCGTGCGGATTTCGTGGCTCATGGCGGCGAGGAACTGCGATTTGGCATGGGCTGCGGCCTCTGCCGCCAATCGCGCTTCGCCAAGCGCGGTGGCATGTGCCTTGGCCTCGGTGATGTCGCGCTCGACGGCGATAAACACCTCGGGTTTGCCATCTGGGCCCGGCACGGGGCTGATGGAGACCTCCATCCAGATATCGCGCCCGTCGCGGGTCCTGTTTTGCAGCTCGACCCGGACCGGCACGCCTTCGACATGGGCGCGCACCAAGTTCTCAAGGGCTTGCGGGTCTGTCGCGGCTGAATTCAGCAACTCGCCTGGTAACCGGCCGATTGCCTCTTCAAACCGCCAGCCGGTGATTTGGGTAAATGCGTCGTTCACCCATTCGATCTCGCCCGTAGGTGCGGTGAACAGCACCGAATCATTGGCATGTTTGGCTACAAGAGCCAGCCGTTCGTTCAGCCGCAGTTGCTCCTGTTCGCGTTGTCGAGAGGCTTGCAGATCCTTGCTCTTTTGCAGCAAATCCCGCTCGATTCGGTTTAGCTTGGCCTGCCCGCGTTCTGTCGCGATGATAAATAGCGTGGTGGTATAGCCAAGGATCAGCACCGTGATCCCGAAAAACCACGCATCCTGAAGGCTTTGCCCGCGCGACGTGGTCAGGTCAAACCCCAGCATCAGAACAGCTGTTGCGCCGTAAATGGCCAGCCGCATGTGGGCGCCCGCGGCGAAATAGCGCCGCACCAGACCTGCATTGATGGCCGCTGACATCAGGAAACACGAGGCGAAGAATCGTGCGGCCTCGCTCTGACCCATCCGCCAGCATATCATCACGCAGACGGCAATGGTCAGAGCCTGAAACCCGCCAGAACCGATGGCAACTGCGCGGGCGGTGGCGGTGAGTTCCCGATCCTCGAACCTGCGCAGGATTGCGACCAAGACCAGACAATCCACACTCTCACCCAGAATAGCCAAAAGCGCTGTCTGCCACCCCAGCTGCCCTGATATCACCAGCGCAATTGTTGCAGAGCCGATCAAGGTCATCGTCTGGCGCACCAGAAAGCCCCGCGTGCGCCCCCGAGCAAAGCGCATAAAGCGCCCATTTGGGCTGTTCCGGGTCAAAAACCGTTCAATATCAACGTCGCTTTGAGAGACCATGCTGCCAGACTTTGCTCATTTTCAGCAAAGTTAGTCGCAAAGGTTTAAGCAATAGTGACCGCGTTCGGGGCTAGTCCAGCCAGATCACGCCGGCCTCAATGCAGGCCTTTTGGGTCGCGGCGAGCGAGCCGTTCAGATCGATCGCACGGCAGGCCTGCGCCAGAACCGTGACGCCAAACCCCAGTTTGGCCGCATCCAGCGCCGAATAGCCAACGCAGAAATCTGTGGCGAGGCCCACGAGCACCACATGGGTGATGCCGCGGGCGCGCAGATAGCCCTCCAGCCCCGTCTGCGTTTGGTGGTCATTCTCGAAAAACGCCGAATAGCTGTCGATGGCGGCGCGAAAGCCTTTGCGAATGATCAGTTGCGCCGGTTCGCTGCGCAGGTCGCGATGAAACGCGGCGCCTTCCGAACCTTGGACGCAATGCACCGGCCATAGAACCTGCGGGCCGTAAGGCATCTCGGTCACGCTGAACGCAGCGGCACCCGGGTGGTTGGCGGCAAACGAGCTGTGATCCGCCGGGTGCCAGTCTTGGGTCAGCACCACGGTTTGAAATTCGTCCATCAGCCCGTTGATCTGCGCAATGATCGCATCGCCCTCGGCCACCGCAAGCGCGCCGCCGGGGCAAAAGTCGTTCTGCACGTCAATCACGATCAAGGCATGGGTGGCTGGGTGCATGATAATCTCCTCTGGCTGTGCTCTTGCCTAAGGATCAGCTTGGGCGGGGTCAATCAAAACTGCCACTTAGACAACTTGCCCCGCGCTGTCCTGCGCAGTAAAGAGGCGGCTATGCAGATTGTTGCCGCACTCTATCACTTCACCCGCTTTGCCGACCCCGAAGCACTGCGCGGGCCGTTGCAAGAGCTTTGCGCCGCGAAGGGCGTCAAGGGCTCGCTCTTGCTAGCGGGTGAAGGGGTGAATGGCACGATCGCGGGCCCGCGTGATGGCATCGACGCGGTGCTTGCACATCTGCGCACTCTGCCGGGTTGTGCCGCGCTGGAGCATAAAGAATCGTTTGCCGAAACCTTGCCCTTTGGCCGCATGAAAGTGAAGCTGAAGCGCGAAATCGTCACTATGGGCCAGCCTGACGTCGACCCGATTGCGCGCGTGGGGTCTTATGTTGCCCCTGCCGACTGGAATGCGCTGATCGACCAGCCCGATGTGGTGCTGATCGACACCCGCAACGATTATGAGGTTGGCATCGGCACTTTTGAAGGCGCGGTTGACCCTGATATCCGCAGTTTTCGCGAGTTTCCCAAATGGTGGGCCGAGCACCGCGACGACTTTCGCGGCAAGCGGGTGGCGATGTTTTGCACAGGCGGCATCCGCTGCGAGAAGTCGACGAACTTTTTGCTGGGGCAGGGCGTGAATGAGGTTTACCATCTAAAGGGCGGTATTCTGAAATACCTCGAAGACGTGCCGGCCGCGGCCTCGAAATGGAACGGGGAATGCTATGTCTTTGACGGGCGCGTTTCGGTTGGCCACGGTCTGATCCCGGGCGATTACGACAGCTGCCACGCCTGTCGCCGCCCGATTTCGGTCGCAGACAAGCAAAGACCCGAATACGAGCGTGGTGCATGTTGTCATCAATGCGTTGACGAATATTCAAAAGCAGATCGCGCGCGTTTTCGCGAACGGCAACGACAGCTTGATCTTGCAGCCGCGCGCGGGGAAAAGCATTTTTCAGAGTGAGCGACACAAAGCTTGCGCGTCGAATGATACAGTGACCAATTCGGTTGGCAAACAGGATAGGACTTGGGTGTAATGAAACCGGATTGGATTGCTGTCGACTGGGGCACCTCTAACCTGCGCGTATGGGCCATGGGGCCTGAGGGCGTGCTGGCCGAGGCAAGTTCTGAGGCCGGAATGGGGTCGCTTCAGCGTGACGAATTCGAGCCTGCTTTGCTGAAACTGATCGGCGGCTGGCTGGGTGAGGGTGGCGTGCCCGTGCTGGCCTGCGGTATGGTCGGCGCGCGTCAGGGCTGGGCCGAGGCCCCCTATCGCGCAGTGCCCTGCGCGCCGGTGGCGAAGGGCGAGTTGATCCCGGTTCTCACCCATGACCCCCGCCTGAAGGTTCGCATCGTGCCGGGGCTGAAACAGGCCTCGCCCGCCGATGTGATGCGCGGAGAAGAGGTGCAGATCGCGGGGGCGCTGTCGCTGTTGCGCGACTTTGACGGCATCCTCTGTCTGCCCGGTACGCACAGCAAATGGGCGCATATCTCGGCGGGCGAAGTGGTCAGTTTCCAAACCTTCATGACAGGCGAGATGTTTGCCCTGCTTGCGGGCCAATCGGTGCTGCGCCACGGGATTGGCGCCGGCTGGGATGACACGGCCTTTGATTCCGGCCTGTCAGACGCGCTGTCGCGGCCCGAAAAGATTGCCGCGCGCCTGTTCTCTCTGCGTGCAGAGGGATTGCTGAACGCGATGAGTCCGGATTCTACCCGCGCGCGCCTGTCTGGTTTGCTGATCGGGATCGAACTTGCCGCAGCCAAGCCTTACTGGCTCGGGCAACGGGTCGTGTTGATTGGCGCGCCCAAGCTCTCTGCGCATTACGCCCGCGCTCTTGGCGCGCAGGGTTTGAAAACTGAAACCCTTGATGTCACCGCCTGTACCCTCTCTGGCCTCGCGACGGCGCGCGGCCTTTTGCAAAAGGTCTAAAGCATGTCCCGCCCCATTATCGCCATCCTGCGTGGCATCACCACCGCCGAGGCATTGCCCGTCTGTGAGGCCCTGATCGCGGCGGGTATCGACCGGATTGAAGTGCCGCTGAATTCACCACATCCGATGACCACAATCGCCGCGATGGCGCACCAGTTCGGCGACACTGCGTTGATCGGCGCGGGCACGGTGTTGACCCTGCGCGATGTGGCCGAGGTTGCCGACGCTGGTGGCAAGCTTATCGTCTCGCCCAATTGCGACCCCGAGATCATCATGGCCTCCAAAGCCGCGGGTCTGCAAAGCTGGCCCGGTGTGATGACGCCGACCGAATGTTTTGCCGCCCTGAAGGCAGGGGCTGACGGGCTGAAGATATTTCCGGCAAACCTGATCGGGCCAGAGGGTGTCAAAGCCATTCGCGCGGTTCTGCCAAAGACCTGCCAGGTCTATGCGGTTGGTGGGGCAGGAGCGTCGAATTTCGCGCAGTGGATTAAGGCCGGGGCAAACGGGTTCGGCATTGGCACAGCGCTCTATACGCCGGGGCTGACGGCTGCCGAGGTTGCGGCGCGCGCGCGCGAGATCGTTGCGGCCTATGACGAGGCCACCCGATGATCTTTGATGACCGCCGCTGCGAGCTGGGCGAAGGCCCACTTTGGCACCCCTTGCGCAAACAGTTGTTCTGGTTTGATATTCTGAATTGCAAGCTGTTGACCCATGACGAGAGCGGGCCACGCGACTATGTGTTTCCGCATCTCGTCTCGGCGGCTGGTTGGGTCGACCACGAGACCTTGCTGATCGCTGGGGAAAATGGCCTGTCGACGTTTGACCTGACGACCAAGACCCTCACACCGCTGCTGGCGGTCGAGGCCGACATCACGGCGAACCGCTCGAACGACGGGCGTGCCGACCCATTGGGCGGTTTCTGGTTTGGCACGATGGGCAAGCGCGCCGAAAAAGGCGCGGGCGCGATCTATCGCTATTACCGGGGCGAGTTGCGCCAGCTGTTCAGGGGCCTCACCATCCCGAATTCGATCTGCTTTCCGCCTTCAGGGGCTTTTGCGCATTTCAGTGATACGGCTGAGGGGCGGGTAATGAAGGTTTCGCTGGACGATGATGGCTGGCCCAATGCCGAGCCGCAGATCTTTCTGGATTTGAACGACGAGGGTCTGAACCCTGACGGCGCGGTCATTGATGACGAGCGGATGCTTTGGCTGGCGCAATGGGGGGCCTCACGGGTGGCCTGCTATTCGCCCGAGGGGCGCTTCGTGCGCTCGGTCCACATCGACGCGCCGCATTCTTCTTGTCCGGCCTTTGGGGGCAGCACCCTTTTCTGCACCACCGCTCTTCAAGGGATGACGCCAGCCGAACGCGCGGCAAATGCCGATGCGGGCAAGGTTTTTGCGATTGAAAACGTGGCTTTGGGCCAAAGTGAACATCAGGTCATATTATGAAAAGAACCCTTGGCGTCTGCTATTACCCCGAACATTGGCCCGAGGCGCAATGGGCCGAGGATGCCGCCCGAATGGCCGATCTTGGCCTGACTTGGGTGCGTATCGGCGAATTCGCTTGGGGTTTGATGGAACCGACCGAGGGGGCGTACGACTGGGGCTGGCTCGACCGCGCCATCGCGGCCTTGGGCGCGGCAGGCCTCAAGGTGGTGCTTGGCACCCCCACCGCGACGCCGCCGCGCTGGATGTTGACGAAATATCCGGACATGATCGCCCTTGACCGCGACGGCAAACCGCGCGGCTTTGGGTCGCGCCGTCACTATTGCTTCAGCCACCGCCCTTACCGGATGGAGTGCGCCCGTATCGTCACCGCGATGGCCGAGCGCTATGGCAAAAACCCGCATGTGGCCGCGTGGCAGACCGACAACGAATACGCCTGCCACGATACCGTGCTGTCCTATTCCGCCGCCGCAACCGATGCCTTTCGTGAATGGTGCGCTCAGAAATATCAATCACCTCAGGCGCTTAACCGTGCGTGGGGGAATATCTTCTGGTCGATGGACTATGCCAGCTTTGACGAGATTGCCTTGCCAAATCTGACCGTGACCGAGCCTAACCCGTCGCATGTGATGGCGCACCGCCACTTTGCCTCTGATGAGGTCGCCAGCTTTAACCGCGCGCAGGTCGAGATCATCCGTCGTCATTCGACGGCTCCGATCAGCCATAACTACATGGGCCAGATCACTGATTTCGACCACTTCGCGACCGGAGCGGACCTTGATATCGCCGCTTGGGATGCCTATCCGTTGGGTTTCCTCTCCGACCGGCTCCCGGCCACGCCAGAGCACCGCCACCGCTTTGTGCGCCAAGGCGATCCCGATTTTCAGGCTTTTCACCATGACCTATACCGCGCCGTGGGCCGTGGCCGCTGGTGGGTGATGGAACAGCAACCGGGGCCCGTAAATTGGGCACCGTGGAACCCCGATCCTCTGGAGGGCATGGCCCGCCTTTGGGCGTGGGAGGCCTTTGCGCATGGTGCCGAGGCCGTCTGCTATTTCCGCTGGCGTCAGGCGCCTTTTGCGCAAGAGCAGATGCACGCCGGCCTTTTGCGTCCTGACAGCGCCCCCGCTCAGGCCTTTGGCGAAGCAGCACAGGTTGCGCGCGAACTGGCCGCGATGCCCGATGTCGGAACCGCCCGCGCCGCTGTGGGTCTTGTGTTTGACTATGCCTCGGCCTGGGCCTGGGAGACGCAGCCGCAGGGCCGTGATTTCAGCTATTTCCGGCTGGTGTTCGAAACCTATCGCGGTCTGCGCCGTCTTGGGCTGAACGTTGATATCCTGCCACCGGATACCGCGGACCTTTCGGCCTATACGCTGGTGCTGGCACCGGGCGTGGCGACGCTTTCGCAGCCTTTGCTCGCCGCCCTTGCGGTTCACAAAGGCCAAAGTCTGATTGGGCCACGAAGCAATTCCAAAACTGCCGACTTCGCGATTCCGGTCCCACTGCCGCCAAATCTACCGGGCCTGGCTGCAACGGTTGCGCGGGTCGAGAGCCTGCCGCCCGACGTGCCGGTGCCGTTGGAGCAGGGTGGAAACTTTCTGCATTGGCGCGAAAAGATCGAAACTTCGGCGGACGTGGTCGAGGCCAGCGTCGATGGCTGGCCAGCTTTGATCTGCGCGGGTGGGTTGCATTATCTGGCTGGCTGGCCCGATGCAGAGGCGCTGAATCGCATCTTGCTTAACCTTTGCGGACAGGCTGGAATGGACACCGACCCGCTGCCGGAAGGGCTGCGCCGACGGGATACCGAAACGCATAAGTTTCTGTTTAATTACAATGCTGTAGCGGTGGAATGGGGCGGCGAGACTATCCCCGCCGCCGGAGTGCTCTGGGCGCCGTTAGCTTAGGCTGACCGTGCCGTCTACCGTCAGAAAACCGAAGGCGTTCGGGCCAAGCTTTAGCTTGTCGTCCGAATGCGTCACGCCCGTCGAGGGGCCAACCAGCTTGCCTATTCCCCGTGCCTGAACTTCCATAGCACGAGGTGAAAGGTTGAAAATGCACAGCAACCCATCACCGCGTGTAAATGCCAAAATCGGTTCGGGCAGATCAAGGAATCGCGTGTCGCCTGTCCGCAGCGCCGGAGTTTCACGCCGAAACGCCAGCATCGCGCGATAGCTTTCCAGCACCGATCCGTCCATCCCCGCCTGCGCCGCCACATTGCGCGCAAGCTGTGGCGGTTTCACCGGCAGCCAAGGCTTGACATTGCCACCAGTGAATCCGCCATTTGCCGAGCCATCCCAGACCATCGGCGTGCGGGTGTTGTCCCGCCCGATGGGTTCGGGCCAAAAGTTGATGCCTTGCGGATCGGTCAGCTCGTCCAAGCCCAAGACCGTATCGGTCTGCCCCAATTCCTCGCCTTGCCAGAGGCAAATCGAGCCCTGAAATGACAGCAGCAGCGCCCCCGCCTGCGCCGCCAATACATCCTGACTCACCCCATGTTTTGCCCAACGCGAAGCATGCCGCACCACGTCATGATTGGAAAAGGCCCACATCGGCCAGCCATCAGGCGCGCCGGTAAAGAACTCTTCGATCTTGCGTCGGAAGAAGCCTGCTGAATAGTCATAGCCCATCAGCTCGAAGGAATAGCACTGATGCAGCCGCCCCTTGGCGGTATATTCCCCCATCATCCGAATGGCGTGATGCGCCTCGCCCATCTCGCCCACCGAGGCGCGGTTTTCATAACTGTCCAACACGCGGCGAATACGCTCCATCCAAACCAGATTCTCGGGCTGGTTTTTGGAAAAGATATGATACTGCATCTCATAGGGGTTGCCGGGTGCCTCGGTCTTTTCGCGGTAATCGGCCGGGTCATCACGCAGCAGACGGTCCTTGAAGAAATAGTTCACCGTGTCAAAGCGGAATCCATCGACGCCGCGATCCAGCCAGAACCGCAGCACGCCTTCCATGTAATCGACCACCGCAGGATTGCGGAAATTCAGTTCGGGCTGCTCGGGCAAAAAGCTGTGCATGTAATATTGCTTGCGCCGTGCATCCCATTGCCAGGCTGGCCCGCCAAAGACTGAAAGCCAGTTGTTTGGCGGGGTGCCATCGTGGCGCGGGTTTTCCCAGATATACCAATCGGCCTTGTCATTATCGCGACTGGTGCGGCTTTGTTCAAAGAACGGATGCTTGTCGGAGGAATGGTTCAGCACCTGATCGATGATGACCTTCAGCCCCAATTCATGCGCCCTTGCGACCAGCGCATCGAAATCGGCAAGCGTGCCAAAGACCGGATCGACATCGGTGTAATCGGCGACGTCATAGCCCATATCCAGCATCGGCGAGGTGAAAAACGGCGAGAGCCACACCGCATCGCACCCCAAGGCCGCGATGTGGTCGAGCCTGCGGGTGATCCCCTTGAGATCGCCAATGCCGTCGCCGTTGTCATCCTGAAACGAGCGGGGATAAACCTGATAGGTCACCGACCCGCGCCACCATTCTGTCATCGCCCGCCCCTCGCTGTTTATCCCAACATAAAGCGCTTTGAATCGCTTGCACAATGGCTGTGCTTTGTGTCGGGCACAATTTCCCCCGTTGACCGCGCCGCACCTTGCGCTAACGCTACCGGCCAGCAGAGGTGCCGCATGAACGAAACGCAAAAAAACCCCGTTTTCACCCCCGTTCTGATCGCGGGTTGCGTTATTTTGATGGTCGGTTTCGCCATTCGCGCCAGCTTTGGCATGTTCCAGATCCCTATCGCCGCAGAGTTCGGCTGGCCGCGTTCGGATTTCTCGCTGGCAATCGCGATCCAGAACCTGGCCTGGGGCTTTGGCCAGCCGATTTTTGGCGCCATCGCTGAACGTCTGGGCGACCGGCGTGCCATCATTGGCGGGGCAATCCTTTATGCGGCGGGCCTGTCGCTTTCGGCTTTCGCCCATACGCCTGCGCAGCTGCAACTCTTGGAAATTCTCGTCGGGTTTGGCATCGCAGGCACGGGCTTTGGCGTGATACTTGCCATTGTTGGCCGCGCGTCCAGCCCTGAAAACCGCAGTCTTGCTCTGGGCATCACCACCGCGGCCGGTTCTGCGGGCCAAGTGTTCGGTGCCCCGATCGCCGAGGGTTTGTTGGCCTTTTACCCTTGGCAAACCGTCTTTGTGATCTTTGCAGCTACCATTCTGGCCGCCCTTGCCGCACTGCCATTCCTGCGCAGCCCGAGCGTTGCCAGCAAGGCCGAGCTGGAGGAATCTCTTGGCAGCGTCCTGAAGCGTGCCTTTTCCGATCCGTCCTATGTGATGATCTTTCTAGGCTTCTTTTCCTGCGGCTATCA
Organism: Pseudorhodobacter sp.; assembly: GCA_024642045.1. GTDB lineage: Bacteria > Pseudomonadota > Alphaproteobacteria > Rhodobacterales > Rhodobacteraceae > Cypionkella. Next base: position 24,999 of record JAHEBX010000003.1, read on the forward strand.
GCTTGGCTTTCTGACGGCGCATTTTCCGGCCTTTATCACCGAGAAATGCGGACCGATTTCAACCGGCAGCATCCTGTCAGACATCGGCATCACATCGACGTCGGCACTGGGGGCGATTGCGATTTCGCTGATTGGGTTGGCCAATATCGGAGGCAGCATCTCGGCGGGTTGGCTGGGCAAGCGCTATAGCAAAAAATATCTGCTCGCGGGCATTTATGCGGCACGCACGGTGGTGTCGGCAGCCTTTATTCTATGGCCAATGACGCCGCTTACAGTGGTGGTGTTCTCGCTGGCGATGGGGTCGCTGTGGCTGGCGACGGTGCCGCTGACCTCGGGGCTTGTCGCCCATATTTACGGGCTGCGCTATATGGGCACGCTTTATGGGTTTGTGTTTCTCAGCCACCAGATTGGCAGCTTTTTCGGGGTCTGGCTTGGAGGCAAGCTTTACGATCTGACCGGCGGGTATGACACGGTCTGGTGGATCGGGGTCGGCGTGGGGGCCTTTTCGGCGCTCGTCCACCTGCCGATCCGCGAAGCACCCCTGTTGGCGAAACCGGCATGAACGCTGGACTGGTTGCCCTGATCGCAGGCTATGTCCTAAGTCAGTTTTACCGCGCGTTTCTGGCCGTGCTGAGCCCGGTTCTGGCCAGTGATCTGGGAGCCACACCAGAAGTACTGGCCACCGCCTCGGGCTATTGGTTTCTGGCCTTTGCTCTGATGCAACTGCCAGTGGGGGCGCTCTTGGATCGTGTCGGACCACGGCTGACCACCTCGGCACTGATGGGCGTCGCCGCGTTTGGTGCCACATTGTTTGCAACAGCCACTTCGCCCGAGACGATTAAATACGCGATGCTGCTGATCGGTGCGGGCTGCGCACCTGTGCTGATGGCGAGCTATTTTCTGTTTGCGCGCCTGTATAGCCCCGCGACTTTTGGCACGCTGGCGGGCATGGTGATCGGCATAGGCTCGCTGGGCAATCTGGCGGCCTCGCTGCCGCTGTCGTTTGCGGTAGACCTGATGGGCTGGCGCGGGACGATGGGGGCATTGGCCGCGATGACAGGGTTGACGGCGCTGGCGATCCTGGCGCTGGTGCGCGACCCAGAGCGCCATCACATCGGCAGCGCCGGCTCGGTGCTTGATTTGCTGCGGATGCCTGCGCTGTGGCCGGTGCTTTTGATGATGGCGGCCTGCTATGCCCCCGCCGCGGGTTTGCGCGGGCTGTGGGCCGGGCCATACCTCACCGACGTGTTCGACGCCGACCGCGCGCAGATCGGCCGTGTCACGCTGGTAATGGGCCTTGCCATGGTCGCGGGCAACTTTGCATACGGTCCGCTTGAGAGGGTGTTTGCGACCCGCAAGTGGCTGGTGTTCTGCGGCAACGCGGCTGTGCTGGTGTGCTTGCTGACGCTTGCCGCCTTCCCGATGGCCCCGCCAATGCTTTTCTTGCCACTGATCGGGTTGTTTGGCGCCTCGTTTCCGATGGTCATGGCGCATGGGCGGGCGTTTTTGCCCGCGCATCTGACTGGGCGGGGCGTGACGCTGATCAACCTCTTTGGCATCGGCACCACGGGGCTGATGCAATATGGCACGGGACGGCTGCATGCAGCGCTGACGCCTTCGCCGCCCAATGTGCCCTATATCGGCATCATGTTGGCCTATGCCTGCCTGGTGGCTGTGGGTCTGCTGGCTTATTTGTGGTCAAAGGATCGCACGGACTGATTGCGACGCCACACCCACCGAATCCGCTTTCCCCCGCGCCCGCCATAGGCTAACAGCGCCTCGTCTTTGACGGTCAAAGACGATATTAGGAGAACCCCGATGGGCTATAAGGTCGTCGTCGCGGGTGCCACGGGTAACGTGGGCCGCGAAATGCTGAACATCCTCGCCGAGCGCGAGTTCCCGATTGATGAGATCGCCGCTCTGGCGTCACGAAAATCGCTGGGCACTGAAATCAGCTTTGGCGATAAGACCGTCAAGACCAAGGACCTTGATACCTTCGATTTCACGGGCTGGGACATTGCGCTGTTCGCCGTGGGCTCCGAGGCCACCAAGATCTATGCCCCCAAGGCCGCTGCTGCGGGCTGTGTTGTTATCGATAACTCGTCGCTCTATCGCTACGACCCCGACGTGCCGCTGATCGTGCCCGAGGTGAACGCCGACGCGATCTATGGCTACACCAAGAAAAACATCATCGCGAACCCGAACTGCTCGACCGCGCAGATGGTTGTCGCGTTGAAACCGCTGCATGATCGCGCGAAAATCAAGCGTGTCGTCGTGTCGACCTATCAGTCGGTGTCTGGTGCAGGCAAAGAGGGCATTGACGAGCTGTGGGATCAGACCAAGTCGATCTACAATCCGACCGACCACAAGCCGCCGGTGAAATTCACCAAGCAAATCGCCTTCAACGTCATTCCGCACATTGACGTCTTCCTTGACGATGGCTCGACCAAGGAAGAATGGAAGATGGTCGCCGAGACCAAGAAGATCCTTGATAAATCCATCAAGGTCACCGCGACCTGCGTGCGCGTTCCGGTCTTTGTTGGCCATTCGGAATCGATCAACATCGAATTCGAAGAATTCCTTGACGAGCACGAGGCCCGCGACATCCTGCGCGAAGCCCCGGGCATCATGGTGATCGATAAGCGCGAAAACGGCGGCTATATCACCCCGATCGAATGTGTGGGCGACTATGCGACCTATATCAGCCGCATCCGTCAGGACAGCACCATCGACAATGGCATCAACCTGTGGTGCGTGTCTGACAACCTGCGCAAGGGCGCTGCCCTGAACGCGGTGCAGATCGCCGAAGTGCTGGGTCAGCGCTGCCTTAAGAAAGGCTAAGGCGCCGCCCAAATCTTTGAAACCCCGCCCGCGTGGCGGGGTTTTTAAGGCCGCCGTGCCGCCTCTACGGCGGCCAAAAAGCCTGCGAACAGCTTTGCCATCGCGGGCTTTTTGTAGGGGAACAGAACCTCGTCATCCATGTCGTGAACGATCATTGCGACATCCACCTCGAACACCAGCAAGCGGCCATCCGGCATTTCAGCGCAGTCGAGACCGAAATATTCCAGTCCGAACATCTGATGCAGCGCGCCAAAGGCCTTGGCGTGACGCAGGGCAAAGCTTTCATCAAAATCAGCCATCCAGGCCGCTTCTGCCGCGCGGCGTTCGGGGTGCGCCTCCATCTCGGCGTTCAGGTAATGCACCATCCAGTTGCGCGAGCGCGCCATATGGCTGGCAAAGGGCCGCCCCTCGATCAACACAACGCGCGCCTTGTTATAATAACCGTCGGCGTCGCGATACTCCACAAAGGGCGCCGCGTAGACCTGAGCTTGTCCCGCGTGACGCAACCAGTCAGCCAGCGCGGCACGATCGGCAATTTTTGCGAGCCCGGTTCCCGCGTGGCTGCCCACGGGGCGCAGCAAAATAGGAAATTCCATCATCGTGGCTTCAGCGCCCATCGCCACTTCGATCAAGTCTTGCGCTGTGAGATGCAGCGTCGGTGGCGCGTAAATTGAGGGTACATCGGCCAGCAACCGACTGACACAGTCGCGCGTCAAAGCCGCAATCAGCGCCGCTGCGTTGTTGAAGATCGGCCCGTGCCAGCCTTCGAGCAGCCTCGCCATGCGTGCAAGAACGGTCAAATTCTGCGGCCCCTCACCGATGGCCAGAAAGGCCACGTCGTGAGCGGGCAGATCGCTCAGATCTTCGGTTCGGGCATCGACGAAGTGCAAGATCAGGACCGCATCAGACCCGCGCAGCAGGAAATCCAACGGCACATTCGCCATGAAATCCCCGGCCGTCACAAAGGCGAGAATGTGTGGCCCCGTGCCCAGGCCGTGCCGAATGGCAAAACTGCGCTGCACGCGAAGGGCGTTCTTTTGCATGGTCAGGCCTTCTTTGGCCAAATCGCCGCCCTGCAACTGCAAGATCGTTGCCAGATCCATCAGCGCAGCGGCATCAACCATCGGGCCATCAAGACGGCAAAGCAAATCCTGTGTCAGATCGGAAAGATCACGGCCACCATAGGCGCGGTGAACAATCTCGCCATAGCCCAGCGTCTCGGCAGGCCAAACGGGCCACGCCGCCGCGACAGGAGCGGGCGATGGGGGGGAAGGTTGGTCGAAGAGGTGCATTCAAACTCCTTTGCAGCGCCGTTCTGGCATCTGCAAAGGATAGGCGCGGAGTCCTGAAGAAAGCGTTTCAGCTTTTGACAGCGTCCAAGGCTTTTTGAAGATCTTGAGCCTGCTCACAGTCGCCACAGAGCGACTTCAGCTTGACCAGATTCGCAAGCGCCTGCTCCATCTTGCCGGTTTCGATGAACATCTCGCCCTGATATTCCAGCGCACCCAGATGTTCGGGGTTCAGTTTCAGCGCCGTGTCATAGGCCTTGGCCGCTTCGTCCATCTGGCCAAGTTTGCGGTTGGCAAAGCCGCGCAGGTTCCACGCATCGGCGTATTGGGGCTGCGCTTCGGTCAATGCCACCAGGATGGGCAGGGCGCGGGCGTAATCCTCTTTATCCTTGATCAGCGCTTTGGCGGTTTCGTAATCGGCGGTGCCTTCGGTTTCGACGATATCATCCTCGGTCCCCGCGGCATAAAGCGGTTCCAATGCCATCGACAGCAAGCCGATCAGTCCAATGAAAACATACGACAACAAATGTGGCATCTGAAAATCTCCTCTCTGATCAGCACAGAATAGCAGATCTGTCGTCTTTTAGCGTGGCGGATTTATGGCATGAGCGGATCACGCCAAGCCTTCTGCCTGCAACACCTGTCGGATCGACCGCGCGGCCTTGTCGATGATCTCTTCCAGCTCGGCCTCGGTGGCATTATAGGGCGGGGCGAGAATCACGATATCCCCCCGCGCGCCATCCACATTGCCGCCAACCGGATAGCAGATCAGCCCGTTCGCCATTGCTTGCGCCCGCACCTTGATGAACAGTCGGCGGTCAGCGGGAAAGGGCTCTTTCGTGTCGCGATTGGCCACCAGTTCGGCGCAGATGAAATGCCCCCTGCCGCGAATGTCGCCCACGGCATCGAGCCCATCCAAAGCACTGCGCCAGTCGGCGATGAGCCGCGGGCCGTTTGTCGCCACGCGTGCCAAAAGCCCCTCGCGCGCGACGATCTTTTGCACTGCCACCCCCGCAGCACATGCTGCCGTATGCCCCGTAAACGTGTGGCCCGTTCCAAAGGCACCATCCGCGGCGCGAATGGCCTCCCAGACGCGGCTTGTGCAGATCGCAGCGCCCAGCGGCAGATAACCTGCCGCCAGACCCTTGGCGACCGACATCAGATCGGGCTCAACGCCGTCATGCTCCAGCGCGCGCCATGTGCCGGTGCGCCCTGCACCACACATGACTTCATCGGCGATCATCAGTACGCCGTGGCGGTCGCAAATCTCGCGCACGCGGCGGGTATAGCCTTTGGGCGCGGGCACACAGCCACCTGCAGCCCCCACCACTGGCTCAAAGATGAAAGCCGCAATTGTCTCTGGCCCTGCCGCCAGAATTGCGGCCTCCAGCTCTGCCGCGCAGCGCTCGCCCAGATCGCCCTCCCCGGCAATCGGGCGATAGTCGTTGGCGGGCGAGAGCTTGATCGAAGGGATAAACGCCCCCTCATAGGCGCGCGTCCGTTCTTCAAACCCCGAAACCCCCAGCGCCCCCAGCGTGTTGCCATGCCAGGACCGCTGACGTGAGATAAACCGCCGCCGCCCCTTTTGACCAATCGCAGTTTGATACTGCAACGCGATCTTGAGGCAGCTTTCCACTGCCTCGGACCCACCCGTCACATAGACCATCTCGCGCAGGGTGCCGCCGCAATGACCGCGGATGATCTCGGTCAGCTCCTCTAGCGCGTCGGTGGTAAAGTTATAGCGGTAGCCGTGCGCAATCGCGCCCAACTGCGCCATCACCGCCGCATTCACTTCCTCGTTTGCATGGCCCAAGCAGTAGACCGCAGGGCCACCCGACCCGTCGATATACTGCCGCCCCTCAGCATCCCAAAGGTAACTCCCCTTGGCGCGCACGACCTTGGGCAAAGAAGCCGTCGATTTCAGATGATCGGGGGACTTGGCCATAATGCTCTCCTGTTTGTGACAGCTTCGCAGGGCGCTCGCATGCCGACAAGCCCCCAGAACGCTTGCCAAATCGCCTTGCACCTGACTAGCGTGGCGCATTTACAGGAGATTTCAATGCACCGCTTTTCTATTGCCCTGCTTGTCACCACCGCGCTCAGCTCGCCGGCATTGGCTGATACTATTCTTGCCCAAAGCCATATCACATCTGTCACCGTCTACCCCCAAGGCGCGCAAGTCACACGCGAAGTCACCTTTACCGCCGCCGTTGGTCCGCATGACCTGCTGATCACGGATCTGCCCGCCGAGACCGAGCCCACCTTGATCCGCCTTGCCTCGCCCGACCTTGATTTGGGTGCCTTTGCACTGCGCAGTGACCGCTTGCCGCCGCGTGCTGATCCCAACGCGCCCGAGATCGTCGCCGCCAAAGCCGCGGTCGAGACTGCCGAGGCAGGCGTCCGCACGGCGCAAGCCACTATCGACGCGATCAACGCCCGCATCGAAGCCGCTCAGGCACAGATAAGCTTCCTTGCCGCCATTAAACCCGAAGGCGCCGCCATTACCGTCGAAACCCTCACGGCCCTTGCCCAAACAGTGGGCGCGCAGACCCTCGCGGCCCGCGACGTGGCCTTGGCTGCCAAGGCTGACCTGCCGGCGGCGCAAAAGGCTTTGGAAGACGCACAAAAATCGCTGAGCGATGCGCAGGCCGCCCGTGATGCTCTCTCTCAGGGTGATACGAACTACACGGCGCTCTCGGTCGCCATTGACGCCTCTGCCGCAGGCGAGGCCCATATCACCTTGACCCATTATGTCCCTGACGCCACATGGTCGCCTGTCTATGACATGACGTTGGACCGCACAGCGCCAAGCCTGAAAATCGACCGCGGCGTTCTCGTCACCCAATATTCCGGCGAGGATTGGGCCAGCGTCGATCTGATCCTCTCGACCGCCAAGCCTTCGGATCAATCTGCGCCGAGCGAACTTTGGCCAGCGCTGCGCAGCGTCATTGATCCCAAAGCTACGCCCGAACCAGAGGGCGACATGGGCGGCATGGCCGAGCCGATGATGGAACCCGCAATCGTGGCAGATGCAGCACCCAGTCCAAAGCGTGTGGGCATGACGCTTTCGGCCGCACGCATGATGCAGGGGGAAACAGTGGTCTATCACTACCCCACCGCCGTCAGTGTGGCGACGGGGGTGGAAAACCTGCGTTTGGCCTTGGACTCGCTGACGATGAAGCCACAGATCGAGGCGCGTGCCGTGCCGTCTCGGGATAAAACGGCTTTTCTGATGGCCCGTTTCACCAACGATAGCCCCGAGCTTTTGCTGCCCGGCACCGCCTTTCTCTACCGCGATTCGGCTCTTGTCGGCGGCACGGATTTTGCGGGCCTTGCCTCGGGGGCCAAGGCCGATATCGGCTTTGGCGCGATCGAAGGCCTGCGCCTGAAACGCAGTATGCCGGAACGTTCTACCGGTGGTCGGGGCTTTATCTCGACCTCGACAGAACAACAGGAAACCGCCGTCCTCAGTGTGGAAAACCTGACGACCGAGGCCTGGCCCATCCGCGTGCTCGACCAGATACCCTATTCCGAACAGGATGAACTGGCGATCAGCTATCGGGCTGACCCTGCCGCGACCGAAGAGAATTACGACGATCAACGCGGCATTCTGTCGTGGCAGTTCGACCTACCTGCGGGTGAGAAAAAGGAGATCACGCTGAGCCAGAAACTCAACTGGCCTGAAGGCAAGATTTTGCAATAACAGCAAAAAACGCTGCGCGGGATTATGCCTCGCGCAGCCAGCCGTCTTGATACTCAAGCCGGTCACAGCCAGAAAACGTGACCCACCGCGTCAATTCGGACTCGAGCTTTTTCAGCCTTTGCACGCCAAATTTCATGCCCTTTTCGGGCCAAAGCGCCTTGACCCGCAGCACCCCCTCATCTCGAAACGCCTTGACATCAATCCGCCCGACCAAACGATCGCCTTCCAAAATCGGAAAGACATAATAGCCATAAACCCGCTTCGGCTCGGGTACGAAGACTTCGATCCTGTAATAGAAACCGAACAGAAATTCGGCGCGTGCGCGGTCGCGCAGGGCGGGGTCAAAAGGCGACATGATCCGCAGTCGTGGGGTCACCTCGGGGGCTGCCTTGGCCTCGGTGATCACATCGGGCCGCGCAAAGCTGCGCTTGCGCGCGCCATCGGCACCTTCGACCTCGATTTCGACAATCTCGTTGCGCTTGAGGGCGGCTGCGACCCAAATCTTGACCTCATCCGGCCGCAAGCAATGCCAATAGCCGCGCAGTTCCTTGGCATCTGCAAAGCCCAATTGATCCAGCGCGGAGGCGCAGGCCCAGTCGACCATCGTCGCCTCATCGGGCGCAGGGCCGCGGTGATGGTCGGGGATCACCCGTTCGGTGAGATCGTAGACCTTTTGAAACCCGTCCCGCCGCGATATCGCCAACTGTCCGGTGCGCCAAAGCCACTCCAGCGCGGTTTTGCTGGGGTGCCAGTCCCACCATCCGCCCTTGCCACGCGCCTCGCCCTGGCCAACGTCGGTGCTGGTGACCGGCCCATCGGCCTCAATCCGGCGCAGAATTGTCTCGAACTGTGCCTCGTAGCCGTCGCGAAACCACGCCTTCCAGTTGCCACGGAGCCGCTCGGCATCGCGTTCGAATCGGTGTTGCCAGATCGGATGCAGCGCGACGGGCAGGATCGAGGCATCGTGGGTCCAATGTTCAAACAGCCGGCGATCGCGTTCCAGCAACGTCTTTAACGCTTCGGGCTTGTAAGACTGTCGTCGGCTGAACAGGATCATGTGATGCGCGCGCGCGACGGTGTTGATGCTGTCGACCTGCACAAATCCGATCCTGCCGATCAGGTCTGCCAAATGCTGCCCAGATGCGGGCCCCGTGAGGGCCTCTGCCAAAGCATGACGATGCAGAAACAGGCGTCTGGCAAGTGGATTTTCAAGCAACATCGCGACAGGCTAGCAGCGCGGTGCCGTGCCGCCAAGCCCGTTGATCAGGCCAGACCGTACAGCCGCTTTGCCTCACGGAAGGACAGCAGCTTTTGCAGCTTTTCATCCCACAGATGCAGGTTAACCGACTTAAAGCTTTCCATAATGGTCAAACGCTGCGCCTCGGCCAAGGCAGCATTGTCGCGCAGCACTTCGGGCAGGCGATAGAAAGGGATGCGGCTGTAGAGATGGTGCACGTGATGGATGCCGATATTCGCGCTCATCCAGCGAAGGGGTTGCGGCAGAACGTAGTGCGACGACCCTTCAAGTGCGGCCTCGTGCAATTGCCAGTTTTCAGTCTTGGACCAATGGGTTTCTTCAAACTGATGCTGGACATAGAACAGCCAGACCCCAACCGTGCCGGCAATCACCGAGGTCGGCAGATAGATCAGCAGTACAGGCATAAATCCGCCCAGATAAATGATCAGCCCCAACAGGATAGCGATCATCGCATTGGTCCCCATTGCGCTGGTCCAATAGCGCCAGCCTGATTTCATCAGGCCCAGCGGCAGGCGATTTTGCAGGATGAACAAATAGCTTGGCCCGAGCACGAACAGCACCAGCGGGTGACGATAAAGCCGATACATGAAACGGCCAAAGGGTGTGCGGGCGCGGTATTCCTCGACGGTCAGGGTCAGCACATCGCCGATGCCGCGCTGGTCAAGGTTGCCGTGATGCGAATGGTGGATCGAATGCGTGCGACGCCAGACGTCATAAGGGGTCAATGTCAGCACACCAAGACAGCGGCCGACCCAATCCTGAGCCTTGCGATTGTCGAAATATGAGGCATGGCCGCAATCGTGCTGGATCACAAAGATCCGCACCAGAAACAGCCCGTTCAGCATCGCGATCGCAAAGGCCAGCCAATAGCTGATCGACAAAGACGCCCAAGCCAGGCCCCAAAGCATCACAAAGGGAACAAGGGTTGCGACCAGTTCGAAAACACTGCGGCGAGTGGACGGCTGGCGATACTTTGCCAGAACCAGAACCCAATCCTTCGCAGAACGCACTTGCGCGGCCTTTTCCGAAGTTGTCATCTTTCTGCCCTACCCTCTGACCGGTTTTTTGCCGGCGGCGAAAGCACCCTTTGGGGATGCCTATTGTTGTTTGGGTTGCCTTAGATTGACGCAACCTTATTACGAAACCTTTAACGCCTTGTCGGGAGTGACACCAGCTTTTCGTTTAGTCTCGCGCCAAAATGCCACAAGGCAGTGGGTTTCGGACACATTTTGGCACAAGGTTTTGCGCCTTTAGCCCTGAACAGCGGCCTTGGCCGTGGATTTGCGCTGTTTTTCGGTGGCGGATTTCAACTGACCACAGGCAGCCATGATATCCTCGCCGCGTGGCGTGCGGATCGGGCTGGCATAGCCTGCGTGGTATATGATGTCAGCAAAGGCATGAATACGATTGCCAGAGGATCGTTTATAGGGCGCGCCGGGCCACTCGTTAAAGGGAATCAGATTGACCTTTGCTGGAATGCCGCGCAGCAGTTCGACCAGCCGATGCGCGTCTTCCTTGCTGTCGTTCACATGATCGAGCATGACATATTCAAAGGTGATCCGCTCGGAGTTCGACAGGCCGGGATAGTCGCGCAGGGCATCCAGCAGCGTCGCGATGTTCCATTTCTTGTTGATCGGCACCAGTTGGTCGCGCACCTCGTCGGTGGTGGCATGGAAAGACACCGCCAGAAGGCAGCCGATTTCCTCGGCGGTGCGGGCAATTTCCGGCACAACGCCCGAAGTGGACAGCGTGATGCGGCGGCGGCCCAGTGCGATTCCTTCGCCGTCCATCACCACCTTCATCGCGTCCCGGACGTTTTCGAAATTATACAAAGGCTCGCCCATGCCCATCAGCACGATGTTGCTGACCAGTCGCGTCTCATTCTTTGGCGCACCCTGCACCGGCCACTCGCCCAGATCATCGCGCGCCAGCATGACCTGGCCGACGATCTCGGCCGCCGTCAGGTTTCGCACCAGTTTTTGCGTGCCGGTATGGCAGAACGAACAGGTCAGGGTGCAGCCGACCTGGCTTGAGATGCACAACGTGCCGCGATCGGTTTCGGGGATGTAGACCACCTCGACCTCGTGTCCGCCGGCGATGCGCACCAGATATTTGCGGGTGCCGTCCTCGGAGACCTGCTTGGTCACGACTTCGGGAACTTCAAGCACGAAATTCTCGGCCAGCATGGCGCGATAGTCTTTCGCCAGATTGGTCATCGCTTCAAAATCGCGCACACCCCAGTGATAGACCCACTGCCAGACCTGACCGACCCGCATCTTGGCCTGCTTTTCCGAGGTGCCGGCCGCGATCAGGGCCGCGCGCATCTGGTCGCGAGTCATGCCGACCAGATTGGCTTTGCCGCCCTCGGGCAGCTTGCGCGGAATGGTCAGAACGTCTTGGGTGATCGGGGCGGTCATAGCAGAATCCTTGCGCTGGATGCGCTGATATAGGAGGTTTTCGATTGAAATAAAACGGGTGGAATGCAAAACGCCCCGACGCTGTGCGCGGGGCGTTTTGAACTCCGGTTTAACGCTAGGTCAGCCGCACTGCTTGGCGGCTTCTTCCATTGCGGCAGTAAAGCCGCGCAAACTGAAGGTATCCTGAGTCTGGGTGCCCTTTGCCGAATGCGCAGTCAGCACGGCGGTGCTGCCTTTTTTCAGCGACGCCAGGATCGCGGCGTCATCGCCAGCGGTTCCCGGCCAAGCCCATTCGCCATCGGTGAACAGATCAAAGCTGTTGCCGTCGATCTTGACGTTCACCGTAGAACCGCCCGCAAACGGATAACCGCCCGAGAACGAAATCTCGCCCGCAGCACCCGGACGGAAGGTGACGAACAACAAAATGTCACCGCGGCGCACCGAAACCGGCTGGCCGTCTTTGGTGTTCACGGTTTCCTTGGGGCTCGAGACGCCCCAGCATTCCTTGGGGTCTTTTTCAGCAAAGACGCTCCAATCGGTCATCGTCGCGACGCGGTTGGTCGATTCCTGGGCAAAGCCAGTCGAGCCCGCCCCCAGTGCCATCACGGAGATCATCGCAGCAAAGCCTGCGCGCGTCATCCAGCTTGTCATGTCGTTACAGCCTCCAAGCCGTTTTGCCTCGGTCCGCCCAATCGCCGCTTGGCTGCGGTTTTTGATGTAGCGCGGAGCATTTTCACTCGATATGCCATGCATAACCGAAAAATGACGATCCGCGAAAGCCCTGCTTGGCAAAAACGGGCAGAAAATCGCGCATAAGTGAGGAGATAGGCAATGGCTGCGGCTGAACTGGTGCAACTTTGGCGCGGCGGACTGCTGGAAAGCACGCATCGCGGGCATGTGGTGATTTGTGATGAGGCGGGACAGATCGTGCAGGCCTGGGGCGATCCCGAGCGGGTAATCTTTCCAAGATCGTCATGCAAAATGATTCAGGCGTTGCCACTGTTGGAAAGCGGCGCGGCAGAAGCGGCTGGGCTGACCGATGCGCATATTGCTCTGTCTTGTGCCAGCCATCAGGGTGCGCAATTACATGTCGATATGGCAACGCGGTGGTTGGCTGATCTGGGCTTGGGCGAGCCGGACCTGCGTTGTGGGTCGCACGAACCCTATGACCGGACCGAGCGCGACAGGCTGATCCGCAGTGACGAGAGCCCGTGTCAGTTGCACAACAACTGTTCGGGCAAGCATTCAGGGTTTCTGACCGCCAACAAGCACCTCAAGGGTGGATCAGAATACATCGAAATCGACCACCCGCTGCAACGTGCCATTCGGGCCGCCACGGAAGAGGTGACCGGCGAAACCGTGGCAGGCTACGGCATTGACGGCTGCTCGGCGCCGAATTTCGCGATGTCCGTCAAGGGGCTCGCGCGTGCAATGGCCTCGTTTGCGACTGCGAGCGCGGGCGGAGACTCGCGGCAACGCGCGATGGTGCGGCTGCGGCGGTCGATGGCAGCACATCCCGACCTCGTTGCTGGTGAGGGGCGTGCCTGCACTGAATTGATGCGGGCGATGGGGGGTAAGGTTTCGATCAAGACCGGAGCCGAGGCGGTTTTTGTCGCCATGTTGCCCGAACAAAAACTGGGCATTGCCCTCAAGATCGAAGATGGCAACGGGCGCGCGTCCGAGGCAGCACTGGTGGGGCTGTTGACCAAGCTGGGCGCTTTGGATCCGGCACATCCGATGGCGCAAAAGCGTCTGCCCGCGCCTCAGATCAACTGTCGCGGCATTGCGGCGGCTGAATTGCGGCTGGCCGAGGGCTTTCTTTAGGCCGCACAAAGCAACAGACCCCCGTCAACGTGACGGGGGCCAGTGCTTGTAACAGGGCCCGATGGCACGGGCTGGGTGGGGGCTTACTCCCGCACCACCGGGGTCGTTAACCTGTAACTGCCGCCTTTATGCGCTGCGATAGCGGCGGTAGTTTGCTATGCTGGCGGTATCGCCACGGTGTTTTCACGGCAAAACTGCGGCAGGCTTGATTTTTGCCTGCCGGGGCGTAAGATTTGGCGATGACGGTGCAAACGCCGACCCCTTTTCCAGCCAGCCAGCCCCTGCCAGAGCAGGTGACCTTTGATCGCCGCGAACTCGGCGCGGTCTTACGGCTTTATGGCCAGTTCGTCGCGGCAGGAGAGTGGCGCGATTACGGGCTGTCGTTTCTGCGCGAGGCAGCGGTGTTCTCGGTGTTTCGCCGCACGTCCGAAGCGCCGCTGTACCGGATCGAAAAGCGGCCCAAGCTGCGGGACAAACAGGGCATGTATGCTGTTGTGGGCATGGATGGGTTCATTCTGCGGCGCGGTCACGATCTGACACAGGTGCTGCGGGTGCTGGAACAAAAGCTGATCCGCGCCGTCGACTAGGCTGGCGCTGATTGCAGCCTACGGCGCGCGCGCAGGGCTAAACCTTCGCTGGACCGGATGCGCGCGATGCAGGCGTCGATCCCTTCATAGGCGACCGACATGCTGTGCCCGTTGGCATGGATCACCCGCGCTGCATCCGCCACTATTGCCACATGGCCCTTCCAGAACAGCAAATCGCCACGCTGCAGGGGGTCGGATTCGGGCAGTGGCAGGCCCAGTGATTCTTGTTGGTCCGCATCTCCCTTGGATTTGATGCCGCAAGCATGCAGTGCCAATTGCACCAGACCTGAACAGTCGATCCCCGCGCGCGAATTGCCGCCCCAAAGGTACGGCGTGCCCAGCAGGCCTTCAGCTACGGCAACCGGATCGTTCAGGGTCTTGCCCAGCGGCAGCAGATGACCGCTGGGAACAAAGCCAAGCGGGGTTTGGGCAAAGATACCGCTGTGACCCACCACCTCGACCTCGGCCCCCATCGGCAGGGCTGCGATCTCGCGCGCTTGCACGCGGGGTTCGGGGTAAAGATGCGTGCCGGGGGTCGCAACCCAATGCGTGGGGCTAGCCTCGCCCAAGGCCGCGAGTGGCAGCCAGCCGCAATAGCCGTCTTTTTGCGCAAAGCCGTAAGCGTGGCCGTCGCGCGTATCAAGGACGCAAAACGCCTCGCCCAGCCACAACTGCCGCTCGCGTGCGCCCTCTGGTGCGCGCAGCAGATCGACCAAGGGCAGCGCGATGCGTCGTATATTGCCCGCGCTGAACTCTTCGGCGTCGATCTGGTCGCGCAATGAAAGATGCGCGACGCGGCCGCTAAAGGGGGTCAGGCGGCGGTCCATCTACAGGCCCAACATCGCGGGCAAAGCGCCCAAAACCGCCCGCGCGCCCTGACCCACGCCGCCTTTGGGTCGTGCAGGCGCCTCAGTCGGGGTATGGCCGTAGATATCAAAATGCAGATAGCGCGGATGCTCGGCAAAGCGGCGCAGGAAAAGCGCAGCCGTCACCGAGCCTGCAAAGCCAAAGCCGGGGGCATTGTCCAGATCGGCAATGCCGGGTTCAATGACGCTTTCATAGGGCGTATGAAAGGGCAGCCGCCAGACCGGGTCAAAGCCTGCGACGGCCCCCGCCTCAAGCGCTTGGACAATGGCGGGATCGTCAGTGTAGTAGGGCGCAAGATCAGGCCCGACTGCAACGCGCGCAGCACCCGTCAGCGTTGCCATTGAGATCAGCACGTCGCATTCTTGCTCGGTTGCCAAGGCAAGCGCGTCGCCCAGCACCAGACGACCCTCGGCATCGGTGTCGTTCACCTCGACGGTCAGACCCTTGCGCGAGGTCAGAATATCTTTGGGTTTCAGGGCATTACCGGCGATGACATTCTCGACGGCCGCCACGATCACCCGCAACCGCAGCGGCAGGTCCAGCTGCATGATCATTTGCGCGAGGCCCAGCACGGTGGCTGCCCCACCCATGTCTTTCTTCATCAGGTTCATGCCCGCCGAAGGCTTGATGTTCAGCCCGCCGGTGTCAAAACACACCCCTTTGCCCACCAGCGTCAGGTTGGGCCCCGAACCGCCCCACCGCATGTCCAGCAGGCGCGGCGCGCGCGGAGAGGCGCGGCCCACGGCATGGATCATCGGCAAGTTCTGCTGTAAAAGCGCGTCACCGCGCACAGCTGTAAGGCTCGCACCAAAGCGTGTGGCAAGCTCTGCCATTGCCGCCTCAAGCTCTGCCGGGCCCATATCGGCGGCCGGGGTGTTGATCAGATCGCGGGTCAGGATTTCACCCGCCGCCATTGCCTCGAGCATTTCGGCATTGCATCCCTGCGGCGCAACCAGTTGCGCAAGCGCCTCAGGCGGGGTGGCGCGATAGCGGGTGAACCGATACTGCGCCAAAAGCCAACCCAGAGCGATTTCGTCACGCTGAACTTGTGTCAATTCACCGTCGATCCGCCAGGCACCCAGCGGCAGGGACGCCACGGCTTTAGCGACACCAAAGCGCTGGCGCGCGCGCGTCTTGGGCGTGCCAAAGCCAACCACAGCCGCTGAAACGCCCGCCGCATCCGGAATCAGGCGCAGATCGCCAAGACTGGCGGTGAATTTCGACGCCGTCAGCCAGTTGCGCACCGCCGCAGGCTGGCTTGCTAGAAAATCGGGCAAGGCCTGCTCGGCCACAATATGCAGGCAGCGGTTTGGTGCGGCAGGATCAGCAAAAAGCGGCGGCATCGGGCATCCTTTGACAGTTGCCCGAAGCCTAACGTTTCTGGTCTTGGCTGCAAGAGGGTCGCTCAGACCAAGGTTTGATCCAATGCCTCGGTCTCGCAAGCCAGCGAGCGTTCGGCGATCCGCAGCAGCCTTGCCCAAACGGCAGCAAAGGACGTCGGATCCTCACGTTCAAGACAGACCGAAAGGTCGCCGGAAACCGAGGCAAGCGAAACCATGCCCAGATTTTCCGCCATTCGACCCAAGCGACGCAACTGCTGCGTCAGATCGCCCATCTGGTGACTGCGCACCTGCGTGGCCAGCCCAGACATGGTCAACGCCAATTCGCCCAAGGCGCGAGTCACCACGCCTTCGGCCGAACTGGTCCCCAGATTGCGGTAGATTGCCGCGATCGGTTCCACATCCTGCCGAACGCGTTCATTTGGCCGCAACGCCACAACATTCGTCATCTTACACACCTCTTGGTCACACCCATGACCAAGATGCGCTGCCTTGCTAAAGAAAACCTTGAGGCCGGGAAAAGAAACCGCTCGAATTTTTCGCGATTGCAGCATATTCCGGATGGGCAGAGCAATTTCAGGACGATGACCATGCACCAGGCCCGCACATTGCCAACCTATCTGGTCCAGCGGTTTCAGGGCTGGAAGGCGACGACCTATCAAGAAAACAAGGCTTGGTATCGCAGGCTTGCTGCCAGCGGCCAGCATCCGCGCGCGATGGTCATTTCGTGCTGCGACAGCCGGGTGCATGTGACCTCGATCTTTGGCGCGGATGAGGGCGAGTTTTTCATTCACCGTAACGTGGCCAATCTGGTGCCGCCGCACAACCCGGATGGCGAATATCACGGAACTTCGGCCGCGGTCGAATACGCCGTCACGTCGCTGGGCGTGGCGCATATCGTGGTGTTGGGCCATTCCAATTGTGGTGGCGTCAAGGGGTGCCATGACATGTGCAGCGGTTCTGCGCCGGAACTGCTTGAAAAATCCAGCTTTGTCGGGCGTTGGATGGATATCCTTCGCCCTGGTTATGAGCGGGTTCAAGGCATGCCTGCCGATCAGATCCTGCCCGCCCTCGAGCATGAGGCGGTGCTGGTGAGCCTGGAAAACCTGATGACGTTTCCCTTTGTCAAAGCGGCGGTCGAGGATGATCGGCTGACGCTGCACGGTCTGTGGACCGATACCGGAGAGGGCGCGCTGGAACAGTTCGATCCGGTTCGCGGCGGGTTTGCAAACGTCTAAAGATGCGCAGGCTTTCGCGGCTGGGCCGCAGCTTGAAACAGTTTAGGTCGTCCAGGCGTCCATCGCCGCAAGCGCCTCTTGCGCAGTTTCGACATATTGAAACAGTTTGAGATCTTCGGCATTTATCGTGCCCGCTTCGACCAACATGTTCCAGTCGATCAGCTTTTCCCAGAACGCCCGCCCGAACAGCAGGAAGGGAATCGGCTTCATCCGACCTGTCTGGATCAGAGTCAGGCTCTCGAACATCTCATCCAGCGTCCCGAAGCCGCCCGGAAAGATGCACAGCGCCTTCGCCCGCATCAAGAAGTGCATCTTGCGGATGGCGAAATAGTGAAAGTTGAACGACAGATCCGGCGTCACATAGGGGTTGGGCGCTTGCTCATGTGGCAGCACGATATTCAGGCCGATCGACTGGCCGCCCGCATCAACGGCACCGCGGTTTCCGGCCTCCATCACGCCGGGGCCGCCGCCGGTGCAGATCACATCCTCGGTTCCACCAACGGCAAGGCTGCGCTCGGTGATCATGCGGGCGAAATGACGCGCTTCGGTGTAGTATTTTGACAGCTCGGCCAGTTTTGGGGTTTTCGCTTTGGCCTTGTTTTCGGGGGCCGGGATGCGCGCGCCACCAAAAAGGACAACCGTTGATTTGATCCCTTTTTCATCCAGCTGCATCTGAACCTTGAGCAGTTCCAGTTGCAGCCGTACCGGCCGTAATTCGTCGCGTGTCAGAAAATCACTGTCGGCAAAGGCAAGCCGGTAGGCCGGCGCGCGGGTTTGCGGTGTGTCGGGCAGGCGGTGCGTCGCTTCGATATCCTGATGCGAGTCGCGAAACGGATGAGGACGCGGGGTGATTTTCTTGACGGGCTTCGACACGGGGCGGTTACCTGTAATGCGATCAGTTTCCCAATCGGTAGCGGGTTTGCCGCCCCTTGTGTAGAGGTTTGCTGCAAAAAGCAAAGATGGGTCAGGCCGGGATGCTTGTAAATCAACGGGTTAAAAAGTGCCTCTCGCAAAATTTACCCTTGTGGCTCTGTGATCATGCTTGTCTGTCGCGGTACACCGTAACCGAAAACAGGATCATCGAGATCAGGGACAGGACTGACCCGACACTGGCAAGCAGATGACCGTTATTGGTCAATGCCATCACAATACCGGGAACCATGAGGAAAAGACCGCCAGTCGCAACGGCAAAGTGAACCTTTGCCAAACCTTCCGCGCCTTTGCGTGGCACAAGATGGTAGTAGACTCCGAAAAGTGCCATCGTTACCCACCCCAGCAGATTCAAATGCGCATGTGCGGGGAAAAGGCTGTGGTCTTCGGTTGCCGCCATGCCAATGCCCCACAACATCCCAACCAGAACATAAAGTGTGGCGCTAAAAAAGAACCAGAAAGAGATACCACGCATCGAACTTCTCCTGCTTTTTGAAAGGTTTCAGTTGGTGCCCAGCGGTGGGCCGGTGAAGCTCAAATGAAACTGGTGCCCGATTTCCACTATCTTTGGCATGTCGTCTGGAATGCGCAGACCAAGCCGCGCCATCTCGACAAAGAACCCTTCGAACCCGCCAGGGCTCATCATTGTCAGCATCCGTGCGGGCGCTTCACTGACGATGCGAAAGGTATGCTCAGTGCCTTTGGGCACAGAAATGACCTCGCCCGGTCCGAGCAGCGTTGACGCCCCCGCCTGCCAGAACGTCACGTCGCCCGACAGCACATAAAAGGTTTCGTCGGCATCGTGGTGAATATGGCGGGGTGGTCCATAGCCGGGCTGGTCGAGGCTTTCAAAGAGCCCCAAAGCCTTGGCCTTTGCGCCGGATTGCAAGATTTTATACTGCGTTCCCATCCAGTTTAGCGGTGTGTTCGAAGCGGGGGCGATCATCGGGATTTCTCCGAAATGCTGGGATTGGTGACCAGACCAAGCATACCGATTGATAATTAATTATTGAAATGAATTGATTATATAGTATTTATTCGCTTTATGAATTTATCTGGATTTGATCTTAACTTGCTTCGGGTTCTGGATGCGCTGCTGCACGAGAAATCGACGGTGAGGGCGGCAGAGCGGGTGGGGCTGTCGCAGCCTGCGGTCTCTGCGGCTCTGGGGCGGTTGCGGTTGGCATTGGATGATCCGTTGTTCGTGCGTCATGGTCAGCGCATCTTGCCTACCGAATTTGCGGCAAGTCTGGAAATTCCACTTCGGCAAGTGCTGGACAGCCTTTCAGAGCTTTTGTCACGGCAAGATGATTTTGATCCGCGCAGCTCTGACGGCAGATTCAAGATTGCCGGCTCTGACTATTTTGCCGAGATGCTGATGCCATCACTTGCCCAACTGCTGGCGACCGAAGTCCCTCGCGTCAAAGTGCAGCTGGTGGAGCTGGTGCCAGACAACTATGTCGCCTCCTTGGAAAGCCTCGATGTCGATATGGCGCTGGTGCCCAAAGTCGACTTTCCCAGCTGGGTTGCTTTTCAACCTGCGTTCCTGTCTTCGTTTGTCATGGTTGCACGGCAGGGCCATCCGCGATTGGCACGGGCCGGCGTGCAGCCCTATGACACGGTGCCCATGGATCTGTTCTGTGATCTTTCGCATATTGCCTTTTCGCCAGAGGGAAAGCTTAAGGCGATGGGGGATGCGGCGCTGGCACGGCTAGGGCGCGAACGCAATGTCGTGATGACGATGCCGGTGTTTGGTGGCATCTGCAGTGCGGTGTCTGAAAGCGATCTGGTTGCGCTGTTGCCGCGCCCATTGGCGCAGAAGATGGCCGCGCAAAAGGGGCTGTCGATATATGTCGCGCCTGTCCCTTTGCCGACGGCCCAGATATGCATGATCTGGCACAAGCGAAACAACGGAAATGCCGCGCATCGCTGGCTGCGCGAGACGGTGTTGGCCCAGTTGTCGGCGGCAGAAACGTCCGAGCAGGGCGAAAGCCGCAAAGACTCTGCGCAATAGATTGCGCGACCCTGTATTGCCGGCTATCGGACAGCGAACAAATGATGAGATTTCAGATGTGCCTCGCAGCATACGGCATTGTGATCGAAGTCGTCTCGACAGGGCAGCAATCGGCTGGCATCCCTTGCTGATGCGCTTAGCAACCTGGACCTTTGTTCTTACGCTGGTGGTGGCCCTTTCGCCTTGGGGGGCCTACGCGGGTTTGGCCTTCTCAAAAGGCGGCCAAGACTGGCAGTATCTAATCGAAGCGGTCGAGACTGTCGCGCCGTCGGTCGTGGAGGCGGCGCAGGGACCGAGTTTATGTCACGGCCCGTCATTGAGCGGAACGGCCTGTCACCCGCTGTCGGCGTTGGTCCCTCCCGCTTCAGATCTGCCGGTGCCGCTGAGCCAGTGCCTTTGCTTGTTTACCGCAGGTGGCTGGTTTGAAGGTCAGTCGCCTCAACCGCTGCGATCTCCGCCCCGGCAAAGCTGAAAGCCGCCGCCCTGACGGGCACTCAACATTCTTTCAGCGAAAGCAAGTTACCATGATCACACGACGCATCTTTATTGCGGCGAGCACGGCCTATGGTCTGGCCGCCTGTGCGCCAAAGCCGCCCGAAGTTCCCCCCGCGCCGCCCATTCCGCCCCTGCCAGCCCGGTATGGTGCCTTGCCAGACGAGCCCTATCCGGTGCCTGCGGTGCCAGAGGGCGTGGTGCCAGAACGTCTTTGGCTGCAGGAAGTGGACAATCCATTTCCGTTTGAACCTGAAGGCAGCGTGGTTGTCGATCCCGCTGCGGCTTATCTGCATCTGGTCACAGGAAATGGCCGCGCCCTTCGCTATGGGGTAAGTGTTGGAGCTGCCGGGTTTGGGTGGAGTGGCGATGCCCGTATGCAGTTCCGTCGGAAATGGCCCGTCTGGAAGGCTCCTGACACAATGATCGCGCGCAGGCCCGAGTTTGAGCCATATTCGGTCGCGAACGGGGGTATGGCCCCCGGGGTTGGCAATCCATTGGGCGCGCGGGCGCTTTATCTTTTCCAGAATGGTGAGGATACGCTTTACCGCATTCACGGTGCCTGCGAACCCGCATATTTGGGAAAGGCCGTCTCTTCCGGATGTATACGCATGTTGGATCAGGACGTGATTGATCTTTACGAACGGGTTCGTCATGGCGCGCGGGTAAAAGTGTTGCCTGCAGATGCGCCTGCGGTGTTTGCTGCGACCTATTAAGCCGGGGCCAGCATGGTTCTGCCAGATTGCACCGAGGCTCGCAGGCCTGTATAGGGCTGCGAGCCAATTTAGGGGGACATGATGTCGAACGCAGCACTGGAAACCGCAATCGAAGCCGCATGGGAAGCGCGTGACGCCATTTCCGCCGCCACCAAGGGCGAGACCCGCGAGGCCATCGAGGCCACGTTGGAGGCGCTCGACAAGGGCAGCTTGCGTGTTGCAGAAAAGCGCGGGCACGACTGGCATGTGAACCAATGGGCCAAAAAGGCAGTGCTCTTGTCGTTCCGTCTCAATGACATGGAAACCATCCCCGGCGGCAATGGCGCATCAACCTGGTGGGACAAGGTGCCGTCGAAGTTCGAGGGCTGGGGTGAAAACCAATGGCGTGCGGCCGGATTTCGCGCTGTGCCGGGCAGCATCGTCCGCCGCTCGGCCTTTATCGGCAAGGGCGTGGTCCTGATGCCGTCGTTCGTCAATATCGGCGCTTTTGTCGATGAGGGATCTATGGTGGACGGCTGGGCGACCGTTGGCTCTTGCGCACAGATCGGCAAGAATGTGCATCTGTCAGGCGGCGTCGGCATTGGCGGCGTTTTGGAACCGATGCAGGCCGGGCCGACGATCATCGAAGACAACTGCTTTATCGGGGCGCGGTCCGAAGTGGTCGAGGGCTGCATCGTGCGCGAAGGTTCGGTTCTGGGGATGGGCGTATTCATCGGCCAATCCACCAAGATCGTCGACCGCGAAACTGGTGCCGTGATGTATGGCGAAGTGCCAGCAGGGTCGGTCGTGGTTGCAGGCTCGATGCCCAGCAAGAACGGGATCAACCTCTATTGCGCGGTGATCGTGAAGAAGGTCGATGCGCAGACCCGTAGCAAGACCAGCATCAACGAGCTGTTGCGCGACTGATAGCCGATCACAGATTATCCAAAGGCCGCCCTTGTGATCGGGCGGCCTTTGCGCGTTCAAAGGATTGGACTGAACAGGCGCGCCTCTTGGCGCAACAGGCAAGGGCGACCTGTGCTGGCATAGCCCGTAAGCTGCGGGACAGTCGGCAAAAGGCGGTGCAGGGCAGCTTGGGTTTCGGCGTCGATCTGGGCGCAGTCTGGGTCCAGACTCTCCACTTCCATCTCGGCGGCGCGCAGGATTTCAGCGCGGTCAAGCAGAAGGTGGAACATCTGCAGGGGCGCGACGTCGGGCGTGATGCGAATGGTCGTGCCGTTGACCAGATCGCCGGCCAACGCGAAGGCTTCTGGCGTGCCCAGCAGTGCTTTGACCATCGGGATGCGGATCAGCACACGGGTCGTGGCGGCAAGGGTGATCGCATCATGCTCGCCCATGGCGCCCGCTGCAAAGTGGACTTGCGGCGCATCAGGGGTAGAGGCGATCCGGCGGCGCAGGGGTTGCAAGCCGTGATCGCGGGTGATGATCTTGTCGCCCGATTTGAGGGTTTCAATCGCGCGCGCACCCGCTTGGGTCAGCACGATGGTGCCTGCTGCAATGCCGGAAAGCAGGGCGGGTTTGGCGCTGGTTTGGGGGTGGGCAAAGGCGATTGTCATCGAAACCTCTGGTCGGCGGGCCGCGATAAGTCTGCTTGCATTGCGCGACGATCCGCGCCAGTTCTGCGGCAGCAGAAAAAGGGGGCGCGCGATGGGTGCGACGGAAAGCCGGCAACAGGTTTACACGCTGGTCGTGGATGTGGGCCGCAAGCCGGGCGACGGGCTGCCCGATAAATCCAAAGGCGCCGCGCTGATGTGCTATGCGAGTGGTGTGGACGAGGCAGAAGCGGTGCGCGAGACGGTTGCAATTCTGAAGCAAGCCGACCTCGCGCCGCTGGATGTGTCGGGCTATGGCACGCTGGACGAGCGGCTGTCGGCTGGCGAAGAGATCGACGACGAAGAGCGCGCACTGATGGAGCGGGCGCTTGCCGAGAATTCGGTCGTTGTGGCGCAGATGACGCCCTATTTCGACTAGGCTGCATACCGCGGACTCCGGCCCAGCAGCGACATCAGCGTCAGCACTTCATAGGGTTTCAGCGCGCGCATTGGCAGGTCGTTCTGGGCGTCGTGCCCCACCGCCAACATACAGCCATCTGCCTCGATCAGAGCAGGCCCGCCCAGATCAAGCGCCACTGATCCGGTGACGGCACGTCTGTCGTCTGACAGCGCTGTGCGACCATCGACGAGGGCTGAGGCGGGCATCAACACGGCTTCGGCGTCAAACAGATATTCGGTTTCCAGACCCCCTAATGCGACCAACTGGTCGGCCGAGACAAGGATATCCTGATGCTGGCCAAAGTAGGGCGCACGCAACAGCACGGGCGCAAAGCTGCCTCGCGCGGGCAGCGACATCGGCTGCGCTGACAGCACCATGCGCGGGCCTTGGTCGAGTGTCATCACCACATCGCCGCGTTTGAGATTGCCAGCCGCCACGCGGCCAAGGCTGGTCTCGACTTCGGTGCGCAGGCCGATCCAGGGTGCCGAACCGGGCAACGTGCCGCTGGTGCTGGCGCCGAACCACAGCACAGGGCCACCGGGTCGTGGCATGGCGCACAGCGCCGCAAGATCGGCGATTTGCAAGGGCAGCGGGTCAATGCCGCGGCTGCAGATCACGGCGGGGGTTTCGCCGATCAGATACTCGAACCGAAGGCTCCAGCGCCGTGCCGGGGCATCGAAATCAAAGGTCAGCCGGCCATGCCCCAAGCCCTGCGGCAAAGGGCCGGGCAAGACATGACGCGCCAACCGCGCGCCCTGCCGATGCGCGATGATAAAGCCAACGTTGGGTTCATAAAGCAGTGCAAAGGTCCGTGGCCAGCCGTCCAGCGCCTGATGGTCGAGCAACAGCGCGGGTTGCAGCAATGGCATGGTCAGCTCGACCACGAACTGACCTTTGTGCATCAGCGCGGTCAGCGGGCTGTCGTCGAGGATCCCCTTGTCGGACAATGCGATCCAGCCGGTTTGCGGGGCTTGCTTGACGCGCGTGTGCGGGATCATGCGACTTTGCGCCCCGCATTCATCAACACGCGCGCCTCGTGACCGATCAGGGTGCGGCGCGCCGCGGGGCCATAGCCTGCGCCGGTGTCGGGGTCGATCTCGGGAAAGATCGCGCAAATCTCTTCGACAATCGGGCGCTCAAACAGTTTGGTGGTTTGCGGGCCGGGCAAAAAGCTTTCGGTGGCAAGCCCTTCGGAGAAGACGATCTGATGGCTGTCGAACAGCAGGTGCACATATTCCACTGTGCCACCCTCGACCTGCCGCACGGTCCGGTCGTTGACCAGATCTTTGGCGGCCACCAAGACCTCGCGCTCGCCGAACAGCAATTCGGCCAGCACATCGCGCACCAGAACCCGATGCTGCGGTGAGACCATCAGTTTGCGGTGATTGCCAAAGGTGCCCGCCTTGATATGGATCGGCGCGAATTTGCCGCGCGCCGGGACCTTGCGGCTGCCGATCCAGCGCAGAGGTTGCGGGCCGTCGTCATGGGTTTCGACCAGATCGCCGGGACGCAAACTCTCGACCGGACGTTCGCCTTCGGGCGTGCGGATCAAGGTGCCGGCCACAAAACAGGGCAGCGATTTGATGGTCACCTGCGCGGTATCGGTATGCCCCAATCCATCTTGAACCGTGTAGGTAAAGGCAACCGTCTCGGTGTCACCGTTGCCGTGGATGGTGAAGGTGCCGTCGATATTGAGCTGGACCGTCTGGCCGGACGGCAAAGTGATGATCGAGCCTACACCGACGCTTTGGCCGTTAATCTTGGTCACGGTCAATGTGCCACCCGAGTGGCTGTCATTGGCCAACACATTGATGGTTTCAAACTCATGCGTCGTCATGGTGACGCTGTCGTCCTGCGCTACCAGAACCGTCTGCACCGAATCCCCTGCAATCAGCACGTTGGTGTCATAGGCGGTGTCAAGCGCATCCGCGACGCCGATCCGGATGGTGTTGGTCACACCCGGCTTGACCGGGATATCCAGCGACAGCGTCATGGTGAAGCCGTCCATCTCGGTATTGTACTGGTCGGCGGTGTTGTCGATAAAAAGGTTCGGTTGCGTGGTGCCGTTGATGTTATTGACACCCGTGTTCCCGTTGCCGATGGAGATCGGCACATGCACACCGTTTATCCACACGCCGAACACATCGTTATACTGACCGACATATTCTGGGTACTCTTCGGAAGAGATGACGAACTGCATCGTCATGATGTTGCCGGTCGGTATGAAATTTACCGTCAGAACCGAAGCATCATAGGTTCTGGTGCCGGCAATAGCGTTGAACTGCGCGTCGTTGTCCAGACCGGTGGTATTTGTGCTGGTGCCTGTCGAGCGGTTGGGGTCACCATTTGACTGGGTGAAGTCGACAACGTTGCCCGTCGACAGGATGACACCCGTGTTTGACGGGACCACCCCCGGTGAAAGCTGGCCGTTGGAATAGATCGCGCTTGAAGCTGCGGCACCCGTGTAAGTGGCGCTGGTTACCGTAACGCCATCGCCAAAAATAGAATTCGCCATCGCCAAAGCTGTTGCGTTGGTCTGATACGTCAGTTCGGCGCCTGTCGCCATTTTCCGTCCCCAATTCCTTGGAGACAGCACAAAACGCCGATGATCGCAGTGCTTGCGATTGTCGAAAACTGCTCGGTTCGGGCGCGTTGGCCCAGCGTTTGCCCTGCCTCAGGACTTCTTATTGAGGCAAAGTATGATTCAAATTGTCGCTTTGCGCCAGTCGCATTTTTGCCGCAATTCACAAGCTGTTGGAAAGGTTGCCTTTGGGACACAACCTTACGCTTGGGGCGCGAGGCGTTGCAAGGTTCTGGGCAAGCCGATAACTGTGGGGCGAACCTGCTTGAAAGGCCCCGTGATGACCCAACATTCTCCTGTTGATCCCGTAGCGCTGACCGCCGATCTGATCCGCTGCAATTCCGTGACGCCCGCCGAAGGGGGCGCATTGATACGGCTTGAGGCCGTGCTGTCAGAGGCAGGGTTCGACTGTGTGCGGGTGGACCGCGGCGGGATCGCCAATCTGTTCGCCCGTTGGGGAAAACGGGGGGCGAACAAGAGCTTTGGCTTTAACGGACATACCGATGTGGTGCCGGTGGGCGATCTGTCGGCATGGACGCATGACCCGTTCGGGGCCGAGGTCGTGGATGGCTGGATGTATGGGCGGGGTGCTACGGATATGAAATCGGGTGTTGCGGCCTTTGCGGCAGCGGCGGTGGATTTCGTGCGCGCCACGCCCCCCGATGGTGCGGTGGTGCTTGCGATTACCGGCGACGAGGAAGACGTGGCTGAGGATGGAACGGTTGCTTTGCTGGACTGGATGGCGGCGAATGGCGAACGGATGACGCATTGTCTGGTCGGCGAGCCAACTTGCCCGAACCTGATGGGCGAGATGATGAAGATCGGACGGCGTGGCAGCATGACCTGTTATTTCACCGCCGAGGGGGTTCAGGGGCATTCGGCCTATCCGCATCGCGCCAAGAACCCGATGAGCGCCTTGGTCAAGCTGCTGGCGCGGTTAGAGGCAGCCCCTTTGGACGAAGGCACCGCGCATTTTGATGCCTCGACGTTGGCGATCACCACGATTGACTGCGGTAATCCGGCGACGAATGTGATCCCTGCCAAGGGGCGTGCCACAGTGAACATCCGCTTTAACGACGCGCATTCGGGGGCGAGCCTGACGGCGTGGCTGCAGGCTCAGGCGACGGCAGTGCAGTCCGAAACGGGGGTCGAGATCGGCGTGCGGATCAAGATATCGGGTGAAAGCTTTCTGACCCCTCCGGGGCCGTTTTCGGCACTGGTCGCACAGGCTGTTCAGGCCGAGACAGGGGTGGTGCCTGAATATTCGACGAGCGGTGGCACATCGGATGCGCGCTTTGTCAAGGATCACTGTCCTGTGGTGGAATTCGGGCTGGTGGGCCGCACGATGCATCAGGTCGACGAGCGGGTCGAGGTGGCACAGATCGGCGCACTGAAGGCGATTTATACGCGCATCCTGCAGGACTATTTCGCATGAGCCTGTTGATCGAAGAAACCCGCGATATCGCCACCTGCCGTACACTGCGCCGCGTGGTGTTCATTGAAGAGCAAGGCGTTTCCGAGGCTGATGAGATCGACGAGCTGGACGAGGTTGCCATCCATCTGATTGCTTGGCTAGAAGGCGAAGCAGTGGGTACGGCGCGGATTTTGCTCGGCGAAGGCTATGGCAAGATCGGGCGGGTTTGCGTTTTGGCTATGGCGCGGGGCAATGGAATTGGTGCTGCGCTGATCAGGGCGGCAGTGGCACGGTTACAGTTGATCGAGGGGATTTCAGAGGCCAAGCTTGGCGCGCAGACCCATGCGCTGGGGTTTTACGAAGCGCTGGGCTTTGAGGCCTATGGGCCGATCTATGACGACGCAGGTATTGCGCATCGCGATATGGTGATCCGGTTTTAGCGCAGCGACCCGCCTGACCGCTGCAGAGATTCAGAGAGAGACTGCGCTCAGGGCTTTGACATTTCAGCCACCAAGGCCGCGTGATGGGTCTCAACCAGCGCCTGATAGGCCGAGAGCCGATCGGCGGTGAAGTGATGTGCCTCGGCCAACAGGTTGACAGTGCCAAGCACCTCGCCCTGATGCACGACCGGAATGTTGATGCACGAGCCGAGGCCCAGCGCGCTGATCAGGGCGTGATCGAAAAAGTATTTCGCAAATTCGGGTGTCGTGTTGGCGACAAAGGTTTGCTGGCCGGTGATGCAATAGTCATACCAGCCGTCACGCGTCAGCGGCTTGGTGCCCGAGACCGGATAGTCCACCGGATGCGAGGTATAGGCGCGCCGCGCAAGCCCGGCAGAAAGGTCTTGCACCGTCACGGTGAAAAGCCGGGTGCCACGTGCTGCGCAAGCGTGGTGCAGGTCTGAATATGCGGTGTCCATCCCCGCATCTCGCGGTGAATTGAGCGAAAACACAAGGGGGTTGGCGGTCAAATTGTCGGATTTGATCATTAAAACGGTGTTACGGGGTTGAATGGGGACGGCATGCGTTGCATGCCCAAACAGCAGCTGGAGGACAGGGCTATGGCAGGGCGCAGTGCATTACGACGTGGCATGATGCGACGGTCTTCGGCGCTTGTGACCTCATCGCGGCTGTGGAAATCGCGGCTTGTGTTCTGGGCTGGAGCTTTGGCGACGGGTGTGATTTCGGCCGGTTTTGCCGTCATGGCGGACAAGGCGCAGGGGTTGTTCTTTGCCGTGACCGGTGGGCAGGGCTGGAACATGTGGTTGCCGCTGGTGATTACGCCTGTGGGCATGATGATCTGTGCCTTGACGGCGGACCGGTATTTTCCGGGATCGCAGGGATCAGGAATTCCTCAGGCGATTGCAGCGCGGCATCTGCGCGATGATCATGAGCGCAGCTTTCTGCTGTCGATCCGGCTGGTGCTGGGCAAGATCGCCTTGACCGTTGTAGGGCTTGCCTCGGGTGCCTCGATCGGGCGCGAGGGGCCGACGGTTCAGGTCGGTGCCTCGCTGATGCTGCTGTCGGCACGGCTGGGCGGGATGGCACATGCCAAGGGGCTGATTCTTGCAGGGTCGGCCGCGGGTATCGCGGCGGCGTTCAATACGCCGCTGGCGGGCATTGTCTTTGCCATCGAGGAAATGGGTCGCAGCTATAATGCGCGCACCAATGGCGTTGTCTTGTCGGCGGTGATTATCGCGGGTGTGGCCTCGCTGGGGTTGACGGGGTCCTATACCTATTTCGGCTTTACCCGCGAAGTGGCGCATTTCCCAAGCGACTGGCTGTTGGTCATTGCTTGTGGCGTGGCGGGCGGCGCGTTTGGTGCAGCCTTTAGCCGTCTGACGCTGTTGCTGATGCGCTGGGTGCGCCGGCTCAAGCTGGCTAAGACGCGCAAGCTGGTCGCGATTGCTGGGCTGGCAGGGCTGCTTGTGGCGGTGGTTGGGATCGCAACGGGCGGCATGACCTTTGGCACCAGCTATGTCGAGGCGCGAGACGCGGTCGAAGGGCATAACTTGCCGTGGTTCTTTTTTCTGGGCAAGTTCGTGGTGACGCTGGCCTCGACGGTTTCGGGGATACCGGGCGGGCTATTCGCGCCGTCTCTGGCCGTCGGAGCAGGGCTTGGGTCGGTGATTGGGGCATTCTTGGGCAGCAGCGCCGGGCTGTCGGCCGTCCTCGGGATGTCGGGCTATTTTGCAGGTGTTGTGCAGGCGCCGATGACCGCTTTTGTGATCATCGTTGAGATGACAGGCAATCATGACAATGTGGTGCCGGTGATGGCCGCTGCGATGATCGGCTATGGCACCTCGCGGTTGATCGCGCCCGAACCTCTGTATCACGCGCTGTCACGGATCTGGGCGGCGGATATCATTCGCAAGATCCGAGCCGCAACGGCCGAGCCAGTGGTTGTAGAGACAGACGTTCCCGAGCCCGCGGCGGGCGAACCAAAGCAGCCCCCTGTTCAATCCTAGGGGTGGCGGTGGCCCGACAGCAGGGCGATCATGTCAGAACGGGTGATCAGGCCAGCGAGGGTTTGACCGCGCAGAACG